>NZ_SMKY01000183.1 GCF_004349235.1 Actinomadura darangshiensis
GCGGTCGGGGCGGCGGAGTTTCCGGGCACGGTGTTACCGGACGCGGTGCTACCGGTCACGGGGTCACCGGTCACGGGGTTACCAGTCACGGGGACGAGCGCGAGATGCGATTGGCAGTGCGGGCACTGCACCCCCGGATGGGTGTCTCTGCTCATAACAAGAATCATTACGCGAGGGTCTGACAAAACGGCCCCCGCTGCCTTTAGGGGTGGCGCCGTTATGTGTTCCGGCCGGTCAAGTGCGCGCTGCGCGCACCGTCCATCCGGCCGTCGTGCCGCAGGAATGACGCGCCGCAGCACACGAGGGCCACGATGACCGCGAGCCAGGCGACGACGCGTCCCGCCCGGAGGCCGTAGCCGCAGGTGATCCACAGGACGTGCAGGCCCGCGCGGCGCCACGGGTCGCGCTCGCCGCGCCGCCGCACCTCCAGCGCGCCGTAGCGGAAGTCCCTGGCCAGGCGGCCGCGGTCGGCGTCGGCGGTGGCGCGGGCCAGCTCCAGGTAGAGCGTCCGCAGCCGGTCGTCGTGGCGCGGGTCGCCGGTGCCGCCGGCCAGGTCCTCGGCGAGGACCGCCCGGCCTCCCGGGCGCAGCGGGCCCCGGCGGAGGGTGGTCGCGAACGAGCAGTCCCCCGTGATCCGCAAGGCGTCCGGCCGGCGCAGCCCGAGGAACCCGCAGCCGCTCAGGTCGACGTCGGCGAGCAGCAGCCGGGTCGCGTCCGCCCGCCGTAGCGAGACGAGCCGGACGGCGGCCGGGCCCGTCCGCGGGGGGAGCCCCTGGATCGGGTGGGCCAGCGACCGGACGGCGGCGGGGCCCTCGAACACGGCGTCCTCCAGGTCGAGTTCGGCGTGCCGCAGCCGGAAGTCGGCCTCCCCGTGCACGGTCGCGCCGCGCGCCGTGACGAGCCGCGCCGCCGCGTGCACCCGGAGGCCGCCGTGGACGGTCGCGTCCGCCAGCGCGATCCGGCCGCCCGCCGTCAGGGGGCCGAGCCACACGCCCTGCCGGAACCGGGTCCGCTCGAACCGGGCGTGCCGGGTCACCTGGACGCGCTTGAACGACACCGGCCCGCCGAAGCAGGCCGCCTGCATCGCGGCGTCGCGGCCGAAGCGGGCGCGGTCGAAGCAGGCCGCGCCCATGAAGACGGTCTTGCGGAACGAGGCGTCGGCGTGCCAGCGGGCCTCGCCGAAGACGGCGTCGCCGGTGAAGACGGCCTCCTCGAACGAGGTGTGCCGGTGGAAGCGCGCCTCGTGGAAGGAGACGTTGCGCCCGAACCGCGCCCCGCGGAACGAGGCGTTGCCGAAGAACCGGGCGTCGTAGAACGAGACGCCGCCGAGGAAGCAGGCGTCGTCGAAGGAGCTGTCGCCCTCGACGCAGAAGCCGCGCAGCGCCGCGTCGGACGGCAGCACCGCGCCGTCGAAGCGCGTCCGGCCGAGGTGGGGGCGCCCGTCCGGGCCGGTGACGGCGTCGAGGACGGCGTCCAGCAGCCACGACGGGACGGTGACGCCGCGCAGGTCGATGTCGGCGCCGGGGCGCAGCGCGGCCACGAACCGCTCGAACTCGCGGGGGCGCAGGTGGGCGGCGCAGCTCCCGAGCTCCCCGCCGGCGCGTCCCGTGCACCCGTAGACGGCGGTGCACCGGGGCCAGGAGACCGTCGGCGGCGCGGACGGGCGGCGAGGGGGTTCGTGTTGGGTCACGGTGTTCGTTCTACCCACGTGCGCCCGCGGCGTGAAGGTCTCCCGGTGGCCAGGTCGTTACCACCCCGCGGTCAGGCCGGACGCGGACGCGCCGCCCCGAGTGATCAGCGGGAACCGCGGGCATGATCCAAGAGTCCGATTCTTCGGCGAATCGCTCGCCAGTTCCACTGCCGTTCACCTGAGTCAGGGAAAATTCCGGCATGACCGTCAACCCAGGACATCTTCCTCAACCGTCCGAGGCGCTGCCCGATGACCGCTTCCTCGACCGGGAGGAGAGCTGGCTGAGATTCAACCAGCGCGTCCTGGAGCTGGCCGAGGACCCCGCCCTGCCGCTGCTGGAGCGCGTCCGCTTCCTGTCGATCTTCTCCAGCAACCTGGACGAGTTCTTCATGGTCCGCGTCGCCGGCCTCGCCCGCCGGATGGCGACCGGCCTGGCCGTCCAGTCCGCGAGCGGCCGGCAGCCCCGCGAGGTGCTGGAGCGCACCGGTGAGGTCGCGCACGAGCTGATGCAGCGGCAGGCGTCCTGCTTCCGGCACGGGATCGCGCCCGCGCTCGGCGACGAGGGCATCGACATCCTGCGCTGGGACGAGCTGGCCGAGACCGAGCAGGAGCGGCTGCGGCGGCTGTTCCGGGACCGGATCTACCCCGTCCTCACCCCGCTCGTCGTCGACTCCGCGCACCCGTTCCCCTACATCTCCGGCCTGTCGCTGAACCTGGCGGTGATCGTCAAGGATCCGGAGACGGACGCGACGATGTTCGCCCGGGTCAAGGTGCCGCCGCTGCTGCCGCGCTTCTTCGAGGCGTCCCCCGACCGGTTCACGCCGCTGGAGGACGTCATCGCCGCGCACCTCGGGCAGCTGTTCGTCGGGATGGAGGTGGTCGAGCACCACGCCTTCCGCGTCACCCGCAACCAGGACCTGGAGATCGACGACGACATCAGCGAGGGGCTGCTGCAGGCGCTCGAACGCGAGCTGCTGCGCCGCAGGTTCGGCCCGGTCGTCCGGCTGGAGGTCGAGGAGTCGATCTCCGAGGGCGTGCTGGAGCTGCTCACCTCCGAGCTGGCGGTGGACGAGGGGCAGATCTACCGCGTCGTCGGGCCGCTCGACCTCGGCGGGCTCTCGTCCATCGCCGATCTCGACCGGCCGGAGCTGAGGTATCCCCCTTTCGTCCCGTCCAAGGAAGCGCTGCCGGAGGATGCGAGCATCTTCAGCGCCATCCGTGAGCGGGACGTCCTCGTCCACCACCCCTACGACTCGTTCACCACGACCGTCCAGCGGCTGATCGAGGACGCCGCGACCGACCCGCGCGTCCTCGCGATCAAGCAGACGCTGTACCGGACGAGCGGCGACTCCCCGATCGTGGACGCGCTGATGAGCGCCGCCGAGGCCGGCAAGCAGGTCGTGGTCGTCGTCGAGCTGAAGGCCCGCTTCGACGAGCGCGCCAACATCGCGTGGGCGCGCAAGCTGGAGACGGCCGGCTGCCACGTCGTCTACGGGTTCGTCGGGCTGAAGACGCACTGCAAGCTCGCGCTGATCGTCCGGCAGGACGCGGACGGCCAGCTGCGCCGCTACTGCCACATCGGCACCGGCAACTACCACCCGAAGACCGCCCGCCTCTACGAGGACTTCGGGCTGCTCACCGCCGACGCCGAGGTCGGCGAGGACGTCAGCGCCCTGTTCAACCACCTCACCGGCTACTCGCGGCAGAGCTCCTACCACCGGCTGCTCGTCGCGCCGAACAACCTGCGGTCCGGGCTCGTCCAGCGGATCGAGCACGAGATCGACAACCGGCGGGCCGGGCACCCGGCGCGGGTGCGGGTCAAGTGCAACTCGCTCGTCGACGAGGTGGTCATCGACGCGCTGTACCGGGCGTCGCGGGCCGGGGTGCCGGTGGACGTCTGGGTCCGCGGCATCTGCGCGCTGCGCCCCGGCGTGCCCGGCCTGTCGGACACGATCCGGGTGCGGAGCGTCCTCGGCCGGTTCCTGGAGCACTCGCGGGTGTTCGCGTTCGAGAACGGCGGCGAGCCCGAGGTGTGGATCGGCAGCGCCGACCTGATGCACCGCAACCTGGACCGCCGCGTCGAGGCGCTCGTCACCGTCACCGACCGGGCGCAGCGCGACGACCTGCTCTCCCTGCTCGACCGGGCCATGGACGCCGGCACCCACGCGTGGACGCTGGACGGCGCCGGCACCTGGACGCGGAACACCGCCCGTCCGGGTGAGACCATGCAGGACATCCAGACCCACCTGGTCAAGAGCCGCAGGTGGAGGACGGTCGATGGCTGAGCCGACGATCCGGGCGGCCGGCGCGCTGCTGTGGCGGGACGGCCCCGAGTTCGCGGTGATCCACCGGCCGCGCTACGACGACTGGTCGTTTCCCAAGGGCAAGATCGACCCGGGCGAGCATGTGCTGCGGGCCGCCGTCCGGGAGATCGAGGAGGAGACGGGGATCGTCCCGCGCCTGGGGCGCCGCCTGCCGACCTGCACGTATCCGGTCGGGGAGCGGACGAAGCGGGTCGAGTACTGGGCCGCGCGTCCCGTCGCCGAGAGCGCGTTCACGCCCAACGACGAGGTCGACGAACTGGTCTGGCTGCCGGCCGGGGAGGCGGAGGCCAGGCTCAGTTACGCGCACGACGTCGACCTGTTGCGCGAGTTCCTGCGCGGGCCGCTGCACACCGCGCCGCTCGTGATCCTGCGGCACGCGAGCGCGGGGGAGAAGCACGCCTGGCGCGACGCCGACGAGCTGCGCCCCCTGGACGCGACCGGGCGCGCCGAGGCGGCCGACCTGGCCGGACTTCTGCACTGCTACGGGATCCTGCGCCCGGTCAGCTCGGCGACGGCGCGCTGCCTGGAGACCGTGCTTCCGTATGCGCGGCTGATCCGGGCGTCCGTGCGGACGGACGCGGCCTTCACGGTCGGCGACACCAGCCCGGAGCAGGCCGTGGAGCGGCTGCTCGGCTCCGCCGGCGCCCCCATGGTGGTGAGCACCCACGGCGAAATCGTCTCCGCACTCGTCACCGGGCTGTGCAAAGCATTCGGCGAGAAGGTGCCCGACGACCCGAGCCTGCGCAAAGGCGAATTCTGGACGGCGCACCTGACCGGCCGCTCAATGGCCGCCCTGGAACGCCACAGCCCTCGAACGACACAGCCCTAGAAGGACGGGCCCAGCGTCCGGGACCAGGTAGTCGACAGAAGGTTCTTCGCCTTCTCGGCCTCGCACTGCTCGTTTCCGTAGAGCACACCGAGCGCGAACGCCTCTTCGGTCGTCCGCGCGCTCTTTCCGGCCGCGTCGAGGTGCTGCATCGCGATCACGCTGTCCTGGTGGTCGCCGAGCACCCCCTGGATGCGCTTGGCGTCCCCGACCACCCGCTTCGCCGCCGCACCCAGCACCGGGACCGCCAGTTCGGCCGCGTACCGGGCGCGCTTGGCCGCCTTGCGGGTCTCGTGCCGCGCGGTGTCGGGGTCGCCGGACGTCTTGATCGACGCGTAGTCCTTCGCCATCCGCTCCCATGCGCGCGTGACGAATCCGGGCAGTTCCTTGCGGGCCTTCTTCTCGGCCGCGGCGCTGAACGGCGGATCGGCGACCAGCCTGTCGAGGTCGTCGAGGAGCGTGAAATACCGCTGCTCCTTGAGGCCCGCGTTCAGGCGCCGGTAGGCCGCCTTCTCCTGGCTTTCGAGGTCGTCCAGCAGAAAGGCGGGCGCACCCTGGAAGCGCATGCGCAGCACCTCAAGGTCGCGCACTTCTCCGAGCGCCTGCGCCAGCCACCGCAGCTCCGGCCCGAGCTGCGCGGTCCGGACGTCGTCGAGGACGGGCCGGTAGCAGCGCAGGGTGCTGCGCGTCCGGCGCACGGCCACCCGCATCCGGTGGACGGCGTCGTCCTCGCCCATCCGCGCGTCCGGGTCGAACCGGATGACCGCGTCGGCCTGCTCGGCGAGGTAGGCCAGCACCACCTCCCCGATCGTGATCGACGGCGCCTTCCCGTTGCTGGTGGCGGCCGTGATCCGCGACCTGGCCGCGGTCCGCCGCGCCGCCGCCTCCGCGGGCACGGTGCCGAGGAGCCGGCCGAGCTTGGACGACGACTTGGCCTTCTTCGCGCCCGCCTTCCGGAGCCGCTTCCCGGTCGACTTGAGCAGTTCCGGCGCCCCGCTGCCGAGCTCGACCTCGATCTCCCGCCATCGCTCCGGCTCGGCGTCGCCGCCCTGGCCGGTCACCAGGTCGTCGGCGACCTCGGCCAGCACTTCGCCGTCGGCGTCGAGCAGCCGCACCACCGTCCTGCGGGTCTGGAGCGTCGCGACGGGACTCAGCTCCGTCCCCCGCGTGTGCGCCGCGACCAGGCCCGCCAGCAGCGCCGGGACGATCAGCGGCCGCCCCAGCGGCGCCCTGACCTCCTGCTTGCCGTCCGGCCCGGCGGGCAGCTTCAGATGCCAGCCCGCGTCCGTCCCGCCCCGCCGCCGGCGCAGCGTGATCCTGGCGGCGGCGAGCCGCAGGCCGGGGGTGTCGAAATAGGTGGCGTGCAGCTCGTGGACCTCGGGCTCCCCGACCGACGCCACGCCCGGCAGCCCGTCCAGGTCCGGCAGGACGAACCCGGCGGCGGCGTCGTACTTCTGCTCGATCTCCAGATGCCTTTCGGCCACGCTCTGCTCCCTCGCGACGCTCGACAAACAGCACGCACACCCAGGTAACAAGCATTTCACGCCAAGATGAACGGAAACAGAAACCTTGCGGACGCCTACGATCTACGGGTGCGGACCTTGGTGCTCTGGGACATCGACCACACGCTGATCAACGCCGGCGGCGTCAGCGCCGAGATCTACGGGACGGTCTTCCACCGCCTCATCGGCCGCCCGCCCGGCGCGATCGCCCCCATGGCCGGGCGCACCGACCGCGCCATCACCACCGACACCCTCCGCCACCACGGCATCGAGCCGACCGCGGACCTCCTGGCGTCCTTCACGACGGCCCTGGCCGAGTCGTTCGCGGCCCGCGCCCACGAGTTCCCGTCGCGCGGCCACGTCCTGCCGGGCGCCCACGCCGCCCTGAAGGCCCTGGCCGCCCGCCCCGACGTGATCCAGTCGGCGCTGACCGGGAACATGGCGCAGATCGCGATCATCAAGCTGACCGCCTTCGGGCTGGCCGGCCTCTTCGACCTGGACGCCGGCGCCTACGGCATGGACGGCGTCGAGCGCCCGCCCCTGGTGGCCCTGGCCCAGCAGCGCGCGTCCCGCAAGTACGGCGAGGAGTTCACCCCGTCCAACACCGTCCTGATCGGCGACACCCCGCACGACGTCCGCGCCGGCCACGAAGGCGGCGCCCGCGTGGTCGCCGTCGCGACCGGCGCCACCTCTGCCTCCGACCTCCGCCTCTCGGGCGCCGAGGTGGTCCTCGCCGACCTGACCGACACCCCCGGCGTCCTCCGGGCGATCCTGCACGCCTGATCTACCGCGCCAGGACGGCTCGGCAGGTGGTGGTGATCAGGTCGTCCACGGACGCGGGCGGCGGACGCTTGGCGAGGAGGTGCCGGCGTACGGCGCCATAGGGGACGTCGACCAGGGCGAAGAGAACACGATCGTGGTCGAGGCCGTTTCGCTCGGCGTATCCGGTCAGTGCATCCGCGACCTGGGAATTCAACGTTTCCAGGTCTTCCGCGAGTTCACCTGGCCAGGCGGCGGCGAGGTCCCCGCGGCGGTGAAGCAGCAGCACCGCTGCCTCGTCCGGATGCAGGCGGCACCAGCGGGGAGCGTGAAGGGCGGCCGCTTCCACATCATCGCTGGTCAAGGCCCGGACGAAGTCTTCCTGGAAGCGGCGTACGCAGCGGGTCCACAGGGTGGCGAGCAGCAGGTCGCGGGAGCCGAACCGGTGGTAGAGGGAGCCGGACGGGGCACCCAGGCGGTCGGCGATGGCGGCGATCGTCGCGGCGGCGGGGCCGTGCTCGGCGGTCACGGCCAGGGCCGCGTCGAGGATCCGGTCCTCGCCGAACTTGGGCGGTCTTCCCACGTGGTGCCCTTCGATGGTAGTAGTGGAGACATTCTAGAACACATCCTCTAAAAGAAGGAGACCGGCATGGAGACAGCGTCCGACCGGGTCCGGGGGTTCTATGCCGCCACTCAGGCGGCGGATGCGGCGGCGATCCTCGCGCTCCTGCATCCGGACTTCGAGGCGCACACGGCGCCTGGGCTGCCGTGTGGTGCGGGCGGCCTGTTCCACGGGCCCGAGGAGACTCTCAAGAACGTGTGGGGTGCGGTCTTCATGGAGTTCGACACGGCCCCCTACGACGAGACGTGGCATGAGACCGCCGATGGGCTCGTCGTCGTGACCGGGCACTACCGGGGGAGCGCGCGGTCCACCGGGCGCGCCCACGAGGCCGAGTTCGTGCACCTGTGGCGCGTCACGGACGGCAGGATCTCGTGGTTGCACCAGTACACCGACACCGCCCGCTGGCAGGACGCCCTGGCCTCTTAGGGCAGGTGGTACTTCATGCCCATGTGGGACGGGCGGAAGCCGATCTTCTGGTAGAAGCGGATCGCGTCCGGGCGCTGCCGGTCGGTGGTGAGCTGGACGACGCGGCAGCCGCGCTCGCGGGCCCGGTCGATCGCCCAGGTGATCATCGCCTGGCCGAGGCCGGCGCCGCGCTGCTCGGCGGCGATGCGGACGCCCTCGATCTGGGCGCGCTCGCCGCCGGTGTAGGTGAGGCCGGGGATGAAGGTCAGCTGGAGCGTGCCGGCGACCGCGCCGCCGGCGTCGGCGACGACCAGGGTGTTGTTGGGGTCCTTGTCGATCGCGGCGAAGGCGGCGACGTAGGCCTCCGGGATCTCCTCCGCCAGTGTTTCGCGCGTTGCGCCAAGGGGATCGTCGGCGAGTAGCCGGACGATCTGGGGCAGATCGTCCGCGGTCGCCTCGCGGAAGGTCACTTCTTGATCACTCTGCACACTCCCAGGTTATCGGGACGCTAGGTTGCAACGTTCACGCATGTCTTGTAGTACTACGGGTTGTAGTACTACGCTGAGTGGAGACCACCCCTACTGCACGGTGGTCTCGTCGCCGCGCAGGGAGAACCGATGCACCACAACGAGAACGACGAGAACGAGGAACACTGGACCGACCACGCCATCTGCCGCGGCGCCGATCCCGACCTGTTCTTCCCGATCGGCTACTCCGCGCCGGTGCTCCAGGCGCAGGAGGACGCGGCCAAGGCGATCTGCGCCAACTGCCCGGTGAAGGCCGACTGCCTCGCCTGGGCGCTCAAGGTCGGTGAGCCCGACGGCGTCTGGGGCGGGACGACCCCGGAGGAGCGCCGCTACCTGCGCCGGACGGCCGACGCCCCCGCGCGGCGCCCGCTGCCCGTCATCGTGGTGCGCGGCGACGCGTCCGAGTCCGAGCACGCCTCCGCCGCCTGACCCTCGAACCGGTCCAATGAAGAGGCCGTGAAGTGGTCTACTTCATTGAACCGGTCGCCGACTAGCGTCGGCCGCATGTCCAACCTCACGACCCTGATGCACCAGATCCCGCCGTTCATCCCGGCGGGCGCCGAGGCCATGACCGCCACGGTCGAGCTGCCGCCCGGCGACCCGGGCACACCGCCGCACCGGCATTCGGGACCGGTCTTCGGCTACCTGCTCGAAGGCGAGATGGTCTTCGAGCTGGAGGGCGAGCCCGAGCGGGTGATCAGGGCCGGCGAGGCGTTCTGGGAGCCCGGCGGCGACGTCGTCCACTACCAGGCCGCCAACAACCTCGCCGACGCCTGGACGCGCTTCGTCATCGTCATGCTGGGCGTCCCCGGCGAACCGATGCTGACCCTCGTCGACGCGGAAGAGCTGCGCGCCCGCAGCGACCGCCGCGCCCCGCGACCGGGGGCCTGACGTGCACGTCCTCCTCGCCGGCGCGACCGGCACGCGCAACCTGGTGGACGCGGCCCTCGCCGCCGGCGTCCGGCGCATCGTCGCGCAGAGCATCGCCTGGGCCTACGAGGGCGGACCGGACCCGGCCGACGAGAGCACCCCGCTCGACCTGGACGCGCCCGCCTCGCGCAAGACGACCGTCGATGGCGTGCTGGCCCTGGAGAACGCGGTACGTGAACTGCCCGAGTGGGTGGTGCTGCGCTACGGCCTGCTCTACGGGCCGGACACCTGGTACACGCCGGGCGGGCTCATGGCGACCGCCGCCCACGCGGGGACGCTGGCCGCCGATGACGACGTCAGCAGCTTCGTCCACGCTGACGACGCCGCCACCGCCGCCGTGCAGGCCCTCGGCTGGCCGTCCGGCGCGACGGTCAACGTCGTCGACGACGAGCCCGCCGCAGCCCGCGAGTGGGTCCCCGCCTTCTGCAAGGCCGTAGGCGCACCACCACCCGCGAGAACGGCCCCAGGCGCCCGCACCCCCTGGGCGAGAGGCGCCGACAACCGCTACGCGCGCAAGCACTTGGCCTGGCACCCAACACACCCCACATGGCGCACGGGGCTGGCTAGGTGTTGGTGAGGTCGGAGAGGGCGGCCAGCGCTTGCGTCCAGGCGTGCGGGGGCGGGGTGGCGTAGCCGATCACCAGTGCGGCGCGCCGTTCGGGGGCGGGCTCGTGCCAGTAACCGTCGTTGTGCAGGCCGTGCAGCCGGACACCGGCGTAGCGGCCGGTGTCCACGAGCCGCCGCTCCTCCTCGGCCGACGCGACCGGCAGCAGGGCGTGCAGGCCCGCGGCCACCCCCTCCAGCGGACGCCGGAGCCGGTCCGCCAGTTCCGCGCGCCGCCGCCGGTAGACCAGGCGGGCCCGGCGGATGTGCCGGTCGTAGTCGCCGCGCTCCAGCAGATCGGCGAAGGCGAGCTGGTCGACGGCGGGCACCGCGGCGCCGAGCTGCGCCTGGGCGGTCAGCACCGGACCGCGCAGCGCCGGGGGCACGACGAGCCAGCCGAGGCGCATGCCCGGAGCCAGCGACTTGCTCGCGCTCCCGGCGAAGACCACCCGGTCGGGGGCCAGCGCCTGCATCGCTCCGACCGGCTGGCGGCCGTAGCGGAACTCGGCGTCGTAGTCGTCCTCGACGAGGTAGCCGTCCCGCCGCCGCGCCCATTCCGTGAACGCCGTCCGGCGGTCCGGGGTCAGCACCACGCCGCAGGGGAACTGGTGGGCCGGGGTGAGGAGGACGGTGCCCGTTCGCGCGGTCAGGTCTGCGGGATCGGCGCCTTCCGGGCCTACCTGGAGGGGCGCGACGTCCAGCCCGGCCGCCCGCAGCAGGTCCCGATGCCGTGGCAGGCCCGGGTCCTCGGTGGCGGCGCATCCGATCCCCATGTCGCGGAGTGCCCGGCCGAGGATCGCCAGGCCGTGCGCGAACCCGGCCGTCACCACCACCGCATCGGCGCCGGCCCGGACGCCGCGCGTCCGGGCGACATAGCCGGCGATCGCCGACCGCAGCGCGGCCGATCCGCCGCCCTCCTCGTAGTCCCACGCCCGCGGGTCGGCCGACGCCAGTGCCCGCCGCACCGCGGAGGCCCACACCGTCCGGGGGAACGAGCTGAGATCCGGGCGGCCCGGCCGAAGATCGATGCCACCGCCGGGACGCCGCGGCCGCTGCTCAGGTCGCGGGTCGGCCGCCACCGTCCCGACATCGGCAACACGCGTGCCCGACCCGCGGGTCCCCGTCAGCCATCCCTCCGCCGTCAGCTGGGCGTAGACCTGGACGACCGTCCCGCGGGCCACGCCCAGGTCGGCCGCGAGGCTCCGGCTTCCGGGCAGCCGGGTGCCGGCGGCGAAACGCCCGGACCGGACGGCCTCGCGGAGCGCCTCCTCCAGGGCCCGGCCCACGCCGCCTCCCCGCCTCACGTCGAGGTGCAGATCGAGACCGGGTGCGCGACCTTCCGTCATGATCCCCACCCAACACGATGGCTAGGGGAGCAGGGCCACCTTGCCCACGACCCGGCGGTTCAGCAGGTCGTCCATGACCTGCGCCGCCGATGCCAGGGGCTCCGTCCGGGGCGCGACCGGGGCCAGGTCGCCCTTCGCCACCATGCCGAGGAGTTCGTCCAGCAGGACGCGCTGGTCGAGCGGGTTCGCCATCGACCAGGCGCCCCAGTCGACGCCGGCGACCGTCCGGTTGCGCAGCAGGACCTGGTTCAGCGGGAGGGACGGGATGTCCCCCGACGCGAAACCGATCACGACGTAACGGCCCCGCTCGCGCAGTGCGCGCAGGGCGGGGTCGGCGAGCGCGCCGCCGACCGGGTCGTACACCACGTCCACGCCGCCGTCCGACCAGGCGCGGGCGGCCGTCTTGACGTCGTCGGCGCTGTTCAGCGTCTCGTCCGCGCCTGCCGCACGGGCGGCCTCCTGCTTCGCCTCGGTCGACGCCACCGCCAGGACACGGGCGCCCAGCGTCCGCGCCACCTGGACGGCCGCCAGGCCCACACCGCCGCCCGCGCCGAGGATGAGCACCGTCTCGCCCAGACGCACGCCCGCGCGGTCGCGCAGGGCGAACAGGGCCGTGCTGAAGCTCTGCGTGAAGGTCGCGGCGCGCGGAAAGTCCAGTTCGTCCGGGATCGGGACGGCCGACGCCTCCGCAACGGCCACCTGGGAGGCGAATCCGCCCAGCCCGCACATCACGAGCACGCGCTCCCCGGACGGAAGCGTCCCCGCCACCTCGCTGCCCGGGACGAACGGCAGCGGCGGCTTGATCTGGTACCGCCCCTGGACGAAGAGGGCGTCGACGTAGTTGACCCCCGCCGCCTCCACCGTGACGAGCACCTGACCAGGCCCCGGGACGGGCGGCGGGGCCTCCGTCACGACGACGGAGCCGAGTTCCTCGCAGATCGCAGCGCGCATCCGCCCACTATGCCGGAACCGTCCGATGGCACCATCGGGCCGTCCCGCCCGTTGGCAATTCAGGGACGTCCAGACTTACGGTGGCTGCCATGAGCTATTCGCCCGACCGGCAACGTTCCGAGGGGCTCGCCAAGCACGGCGCCCGCGCGCTGTCGTCGGCGGTCCTGATCCTGTCCGTGACCGCGGTGATGTGGGTCCTGGAAGGGTTCGACTACACCACCGACGGATGGCTCGACCGGTTCGGGATCCAGCCGCGCGACGTCGGCGACCTCCCGGACATCTTCACCGCGCCGTTCATGCACGCCGGGTTCGGGCACCTGATGGCCAACACGATCCCGTTCCTGGTCCTCGGGTTCGTCGCGGCGGCGCGCGGCATCGCGAAGTTCCTGGTCGCCAGCCTGATCATCATCGTGGTCGGCGGGCTCGGGGTGTGGTTCCTCAGCTCCGCGAACACGCTCGGCTCCAGCATCCTGATCTTCGGGTTCTTCGGCTACCTGGTCGGACGCGGGATCTTCGAGCGCCGGGCGCTCGACATCGTGATCGCGGTCGCCGTCGTCGCCGTCTACGGGACGATGCTGCTCGGCGTCATCCCGAACGACCCCACCATCTCGTGGCAGGGCCACCTGTTCGGCCTGATCGGCGGCGTCCTCGCCTCCTGGTTCCTGCGCAGAGAGGTCAGTTCGGGCGGACGGTGACCTCTGAGATGACCGCGTCGCGAGGCGTCTCCAGGGCGGCGACCAGGACACGCGCCACGGTGCCGGGGGCGGCGAAGTCGTCCTCCGCGTAGGCGTGGCCCTCCTGGGCGCGGATGCTGCGCTGCATCTCCGTCGCCGTCCGCCCCGGGTAGACGGTCGTGACGCGCAAGGACGACTCCTCCGCGCGCAGTGAATCGGCTAGGGCGCGCAGACCGAACTTGCTCGCCGCGTACGCCGACCACTCGGGGTTGGCGCGCAGCCCGGCCGTCGAGTTGACGAAGACGACGTGGCCCTCGGCGGCGCGCAGCGCGGGCAGCAGCAGCCGCGTCAGCTCGGCCGCCGACACCAGGTTGACCGACAGGTGCTCCATCCATTCGTCGGCCTCCAGCTGCGCGACCGGCCCGAGATGCACCATGCCCGCCGCGTGGACGACGCCGTCCAGCCGCGCCGGGACCCCGGCCATCGCCAGGGCCGCCTCGATGCGCCGCGGCGTCGTCAGGTCCAGCGGAATCGTCGTGACGGGCGCCGACCGCGGCGGCGAGGCCACCGCGCCCGGGTTGATGACCTGCGTCGCGGCGTGCGCGGTGCCGCCGCGCAGCGTCCCGGCGAGCGTGTCCAGCCGCTCGGCGGAGCGGCCCGTCAGGATGAGGTCGTGCCCGCGCTCGCGCAGCAGCTCGGCCACCGCCGTGCCGATGCCGCCCGTCGCCCCCGTGATCAGATACGTGCCCATGGCGCCCCATTCTCGTCGATCCCGTCACCTTGGTGGACGCGGGGGGACGGCCGTCAGTTCGGCCGCAGCACCCGGGTCGCGCCGGCGATCAGCGCCGTCACCAGCACCCAGCCGGTCGCGACGAGCCCGTAGGCCACCCAGCGGGACCAGTTCACCGCGTCGTAGGACAGCTGCTGCCCGAACGTGTCGAGCGGGATCAGCAGGTCCAGCGAGTAGATCAGCGCGTGGAACGACGGCAGCTCCTCCGGCGGCTTGACCGGGCGCGGACGCTCGATCGAGAACACCACCGTCCCGGCCGCCAGCAGCACGCCGAACCACGCGAACGCCAGCCACGGCCGGAAACCGAACCCGACCGTCCAGTCGAGCAGGTGGCTCCACGCCTTCCCGACCGGGTTCAGCCCGCGGCGGCGCGCCCGCAGCTTCGCGAGCTGCACCTTGCGGGCCAGGTCGTCGTGGCCGATGGAGTGGTACCAGGCGGCGAGCTGCTCGTACGGCTGGAGATGGAACTCCTTGTCCCGCGCCACCCAGCTGAGCCGGTCCTTGAACTCGCCGCCGCGCAGCGTCTGGTACGTCATGCCGTTCAGGTACAGCTCGTCCGGCCAGATGTCCGGATGGTCCATGAGCAGGTCGATCCGGGAGTACGACAGCGACACCCGGCCCCGGATCTTCTCCTCCGGCCACAGCAGCAGCTCGTCCGCCTGGATGTGGCTGGCGTGCAGCGCCATCCGCTCCGGATCGGTGGAGTCGAGGAGGCCCCTGGAGAACGACAGGATGCCGTTGAAGCGGGCGCTGCGCAGCCGGACGGTGCCGCGCGCGGTGAAGCCGTTGCTGAACTCGCAGGTGTCCTCGACGACCATGTTCTGCGCGTCGAGGGCGAGGCGGCCCGGGTTGGCGAGCGTGGTGCGCTCCATGAACAGGCCGCCGTTCATCTTCGCCCCGGACAGCCGCACCCCGCCGGTGATCTCCGCGTCCCGGATGAACGCGCCGGCGTCCACCACGAGGGCGCCCGCCCCGATCGCCCAGTGCTCCGGCGAGGGTGCGGTGACGCGGACGCGGTTCATCCGCAGGCCGCCGCTGATCTGCGCCCGCATTAGCTTCACCTCCCCGTCGATCCGGGACCCGGACATGCTGAGGAAGCCGTCCGCGCGCAGGCCGCCGCCGTCGAAGCCGGGCATCCGGCAGTCGGCGAACCGGAGCTGGCGGGTCTCGGTGTTGGCGAAGACCGGCCCCTCGACGAGCCGGCACTCCGCCAGGAGGAGCTCGTGCTCGACGATGCCGCCGGAGACGTCCAGCGTCCCGGTGATGTAGGCGCCGCGGAGCCGGACGGCCGCGACCGCCCCTGTCCGGGGCTCGCACGCCCCGAGCAGCAGCCGGGTGAGGATCTCGGCGCGGACGATGCGCTCGGGCAGCGGGCCGGCGGGCAGGCCGTCGCCGAGCACGACGGCCGAGCCGGTGGGAAAGGCGTTCCAGAGACGCCGTTCGGCGTCGTTCAGACCGGGGGGCTGGGGCACGGAACCTCTTTCTACGCGGAAATCCCCTCCACGATCAACATCGCGGAGGGGACCCTTTCGCCCGGCGTGCCTAGAAGAAGCCGCGGCGGCGGCCCGCGTCCTGCAGGAAGCCGTCGAGCTGCCGCTCCCAGTCGGTGTGCTCGACGCTCGCGTAGTCGACGGTGAACCGGCTGAACGCGTCGTGCCCCTCGGTGAACACGCCGCCGCGCTTGTCGAGCTCCAGCACGACCTCCATCGACTGCGGGGCCGACACGAACGTCACCTCGAGCTGTTTGATGCCGCGCGCGTACTGCCCCGGAGGATAGAACTCGATCTCCTGGTAGAAGGGCAGGTCCTGGTGGACGCCCCAGATGCGGCCCTTCTCGCAGTCGGCGTTGCGGAACTGGAAGCCGAGGTTGGAGAAGGCCGCGAGGATGCGCTCCTGCGCGGGCAGCGGGTGGACGGCGATCGGGTCGAGGTCGCCCGGGTCGAGCGCGCCCGCGACCTCCAGCTCCGTCGCGATCCCGACCGTCGTGCCGTGCAGCGCGCGCCCGTACATGTGGGTGAGCGGCGCCTCCCACGGGATCGCGAACTGGAACGGGACGCTGTGCCGCGCGCCCTCCTGCAGGCTGAACCCGCCCGCGACGGGCATCTTGGCGTACTCCAGGTTCGAGGAGTACTCGTTGTCGCCCGACTCGACCTCGACCTTCGTGCGCAGGGCGAGGTTCACCGACTTGATGTCGGAGTTGAACTGGCCGCCGATGATGGTGACCTCACCGGTGACGACACCGCCGGGCAGCGTGTTCGGGTCGTGCAGGATCGTTTCGATCGAGGGGCCGCCGATGCCCATCGCCTGACGCAGCTTCTTGAAGACCAAGGTCCGTCCTCCCGTGTTCGAGCGGTGTTCGAGCCGTGTTCGAGCGACGCCCCGCGCTCACGTCCATAGACGTTGTGATGGGAGATTACGTTCCTGCCAACTCGGCTGACCTGCGTGGTCGATGACCGCTCCTGGCCTTTCAGTGGCCGCCTCCGGCGAGGTTCAGGCCGACGACCCCGGCGACGATGAACGCCAGCGCGATGATGCGGGCCGCGGAGACTTCGTCGCCCATGAGGAGCATGCCCAGGACGGCCGTCCCGACGGCCCCGATGCCGACCCAGACCGCGTAGGCGGTGCCGACCTCAAGGTTCTTCAGCGCGATGGTGAGAAGGCCGAAGCTCACTACGGCGAACACGACGAAACCGGCCGACTGGAGCGGCTGGGTGAAGCCCTTGCTGGCCTTCAGGCACAGGGCCATCGCGACCTCGAAGAGGCCGGCGACGATGACGAGGATCCAGGCCATGGTTCTACTCCCGGTACGAGACGGAACACTGTCCGCGTCGTCTTCGCCTGCCGGGTACGGCGCACCTCGTCCGGGAGGACCTCCGGCCCTCGTCTTCGTCAACGGCCCCCTGGCCCGGGATGTTCCCCGCTAGGAGCGGCCCAGGGCGCGGTACTCCCAGCCCGCTCGCCGCCATTGGACGGCGTCGAGCGCGTGCCGTCCGTCCACGACGCGTTTGTGCCGGACGACGCCGGCCAGCGCCTCCGGGTCGACCTCCCGGAAGTCCGACCACTCGGTCAGCAGGACGACGACGTCGGCGTCCTGCGCGACGTCGAACGCGCTGTCGCCGTACCGCAGCTGGGGGAACGCCTGGCGGGCGTTGCCGAGCGCCGCCGGGTCGTAGATCCGGACGTCGCCGCCCAAATCGTGCATCGTGCTCGCCACGTCCAGCGCGGGCGCGTCGCGGATGTCGTCGGAGTTGGGCTTGAAGGCCGCGCCCCACGCGGCGATGCGCTTGCCGGCGAAGTCGCCGCCGAGCAGTTCCCGGACGAGGTCGACGGTGCGGGCCCGGCGGCGCCGGTTGATGTCGTCCACCTGGCGGAGGAACGACACGGCCTGGCCGACGCCGATCTCCTCGGCGCGGTGCGCGAACGCTCGGATGTCCTTGGGCAGGCAGCCGCCGCCGAAGCCGAGGCCGGGCTTGAGGAACTTGCCGCCGATCCGGTCGTCCAGCGCCAGCGAGTCGGCGAGGTCCTTGACGTCGGCGCCGACGGCCTCGCACACCTCGGCCATCGCGTTGATGTAGGAGATCTTGGTGGCGAGGAAGGAGTTGGCGGCGACCTTGACCAGTTCGGCGGTGGCGAGGTCGGTGCGGACCACCGGGGTGCCGAGGTCGAGGACGGGCTTGAACGCTTTGCGGAGCATCTCGTCCGCCCAGTCGGAGGCGACGCCGAACACGAGCCGGTCGGGACGCAGCGTGTCGTCCACGGCGAAGCCTTCGCGCAGGAACTCGGGGTTCCATGCCAGCTCGACGTCGGTCCCGGCGGGCGCGAGGTCCTGGACGAGCCCGGTGAGCTGCGCGGCCGTCCCGACCGGCACCGTGGACTTGCCGACGACGAGGGCGCGGCGGCGCAGGTGGGGGGCCAGGGAGCGGACGGCGGCGTCGACGTGGCTGAGGTCGGCGGCGTCCGAGCCGGCCTGCTGCGGCGTCCCCACGCACAGGAAGTGCACGTCGCCGAACGCGCCGGCCTCCGCGAAGGAGGTGGTGAACCGGAGCCGGCCCGAGTCGAGCGCCTTGGTGAGCAGCTCCGGCAGCCCGGGCTCGAAGATCGGGACCTCGCCGGACGCCAGCCGGTCGATCTTGCGCCGGTCGACGTCCACGCCGAGGACCTCGTAGCCGAGCACGGCCATGCAGATCGCGTGCGTGGCACCGAGGTACCCGGTCCCGACGACCGTCAGCCTCGGGCCCGCCGTCTCCTGCTCCATGCGCACCTCCTCGTGCACCGGTTGGTTTCGCGCCCGCTCGATCTTGCCACCACGGATGGGGCGCGTGTGGGCGGGTGG
>NZ_SMKY01000184.1 GCF_004349235.1 Actinomadura darangshiensis
CCCCCCACACCCCCCGGTTCGCTTCGCTCATCCTGAGTCGCTCAGCCCGCCGTCGTCCTCGACCTGCCGCACCGGCCTGCCCGCCATCTCCGCCTTCACCTCGGCGGAGTAGCGGTCCACGTACTCCTGGCCGGACAGCTCGCGGATCGCCCGCATGATCTCGTCGGTGATCTCCCGCAGCACCTCGTGGTCGTCCTCGCGCCCGTAGTGCCGGGAGAAGTCCAGCGGCTTCCCGAACCGGACGCCGGGCCGGACGCCGAGCCGCGGCAGCGGCCTGCCGGGCGGCATCAGCGCGAACGTGTTGATCATCGCCATCGGGATCACCGGGACCCGGGACTTCAGCGCCAGCCGCGCCACCCCCGTCTTGCCCCGGTACAGCCTCTCGTCGGGCGCCCGCGTGCCCTCCGGGTAGATGCCGAGCAGCTTGCCCTCGCCGAGGATCCGCAGCCCGGTCTGCAGCGCCGCCTCGGCCGCGTCCCCGCCCGTCCGGTCGACCGGGACGACGCCCACCCCGGTGAAGAACCCCTTGCTGACCAGCCCTTTGATCCCCTTGCCGGTGAAGTACTCGCCCTTGCCGATGAAGAAGATCGGCCGCATCAGCGGCAGCGGCCCGAAGAAGTGGTCGGCGAACGACAGGTGGTTGCTGACCAGGAGCGCCGGCCCGCGCTTCGGGACGTTGCGCGCCCCCCGGTTCCGCGGCCACCATCCGAGGTACAGGATCGGGGACAGGACGATCCTGAGCAGGATCCAGAACCACAGCATGCGGGGCACCTTCCTCGGACCGGTGCCCTGGGGGCGGGCACGTCCCGGTCCTGGCCGGACGGGAGATGATGGGACATCTTCCCACTCCTCGTCCCGGTCAGCTACCGGCCGGTACCCGTCAGCGGCACGCCGGCCGCACCGGCGGCGGGCCGGGAATGAACGTAGGCTCGGAGCGGTAAATATCAATCGGGTGCTCCCGGGGGCTTGTTCCGGGCGGCGCAGCGAATACCGTGGGACACACGTTTCGGGGTGTCCGGGAGTGCCGTCACGCGGGCGGTGCGACCGGGCACCACATGTCAATGGGGGAGCGGAGGCCGCCATGCCGGTGCTGTCGGTCACGCCGGAGTCGTCGAAGGAGCCGGCCCCGTGAATCGCCGTGGCAATGGACTGTCAGCGGAGACCTACGCCCCACTGGTCGACCTGGCGCCGCATCTGGCCGACGCGATGCTGGCGGCGCTCGGCGAGGAGGGCGTCGCCGCGTACGCGGCGTCTCCGTCCGGCCTGCCGGAGATCGGCGAGCCGGCCCTGGAGCCGGTCGCCGGCGACGTCCTCGACCGGCTGTACGTGGACGTCGACATGAAACCGGCCGCCGAGGGCATCCTGCGCGCCCATCTCGCCCGGCTGCGCGACGCGTCCGCCCGCGGCGGCGACGCCGACCGTCCCGACGCCGAGCGGCCCGAGGGCGACCACTCCGACCCCAGGGACGCCGTGGAGCGCACGGAGACGGGCCTCGCCGACCCCGGCGCCGCGGGCACGGAGCCGGGCGGCACCGCCGAACGCGACGAGGACGCCATCTGGGCCGAGATCGTCGCCGGGTTCGACGACGTCCCCGAGGGCGACGACGTGCCCTGGCCCGACGAGGAGAACATCCGCGAGCCGGCCGACCCGCCGGAGGAGGGCGACGACCGCACCGGGCGCCTCCCCCGCGCCCGGGTGATCCAGCCGTCCGAGGTCCCGGAGTTCCCGCCGGACGACGAGACCGGCGAGCACTACGTCCCGCCCCCGCCCGCGCCGCTGCCGAGCGCCGACCCGCTCACCAAGGGCGCGTGGATCGCGCTGATCGGCGGCCCCGTCTACCTGCTGGTGACCGTCATCCTCGACTGGGAGGTGCCCGGCTGGGCCGCCTTCCTCGCCGTCGCCGCCTTCATCGGCGGCTTCGTCACCCTCGTCCTGCGGATGGGCGACGAGCCCCGCGACCCCGACGACGGAGCCGTCGTCTAGGAGAGTTCGAGATCGGCCACGACCGGGCGGTGGTCGGTGGCCCGCGCGTAGTCGTCCGCGTTCCCGGGCGGGACGCCGCAGGCGGTCACGCGGACCGCCGGGTCGGCGAAGACGGCGTCGATGCGGCGCCTCGGGTCGCGGGCGGAGAAGGTGAGCTCCTCCCCCGCCCGGGCGGCCTCGTAGCCGTCCTGGAAGCGGTCCGCCAGCGCCGACCAGGCATCGCCGCCCGGCTCCTCGTTGACGTCGCCCGCCAGCACCACCGGGGCGCCGTGGCGGTCGCGGACGCGGTCCAGGTGGGCGAGGATCTCGCGGACGTGCCGGACCCGCGGCCCGTCCTTCAGGTCCAGGTGGGTGCTCGCGGCGATGAAGCGGGCGCCGCCGGCCTCCAGGACGGCGATCGCCAGGCCGCGGCGGTGCAGGTCCGGGTCCGGGGTGAGCAGGTGGAACTCGCGGGCCACCCGCCGGACGTGCGGCGCGGCCAGGACGGCGAGCCCGCAGGCCCGCCGCCCCGCCGCGATCCTCAGGCCGACGGCCCGCGCGAGGCGGCGGCGCTGAAGCCGCCACCCCCACGACCGCGGAACCTCCTGCACGCACAGCACGTCCGGTGCGATGCCGCGGACGACGCGGGCCACCGCGGCCGGGTCGTCGCGCAGCGACCGGACGTTGTAGCTCAGCAGGCGGACGGCGGCCACGCCTAGACGATCACGTCCCGGAAGGGCCGGACGCGGGCGAGGTCCGCGGCGCCGACGATGCCCGCCGCCGAGCCCAGCTCGGCGATGCGGATGTCGGGCAGCGGGCGGTGGCCGCGGCCGGTCAGGGCGTCCTCGAACGCGCCGCGGATCGGGTCGAGCAGCAGGTCGCCGGCGTCGGACAGGCCGCCGCCGATGATGAACGCGCCCGGGTCGAGGATCGCGCTCAGGTCGGCCAGGCCCTGGCCCGCCCAGTGCGCGATCGTCCGGAAGCACTCCAGTGCGGCCTTGTCGCCCTCGCGGGCCGCCTGCGACACCTCGGGGCCGCTGATGCCCTCGGGCCGGCCGTCGCCGAGCTCCAGCAGGCGCCCCGCCATCGCGGGCGCCACCCGGGCCAGGTCGCGCGCCTCGTGGACGAGGGCGTTGCCGCTGGCGTACTGCTCCCAGCAGCCGCGGTTGCCGCAGCCGCAGCGGCGCCCGTCCGGGACCACCCGGAAGTGGCCCATCTCGGCGCCGATGCCGAACCCGCCCCGGTACAGCTCGCCGTTGATGATGATGCCGCCGCCGATGCCGGTGCCGAGCGCCACCAGGACGAGGAAGTTCTCGCCGCGACCTGCGCCGAACCGGGCCTCGCCCCATGCGGTGGCGTTGCCGTCGTTCTCCACGACGACCGGCAGGCCGACGAGGCTCTCGACCTTCTCCTTGATCGGCTCGTCCCGCCAGGCCAGGTTCGGCGCGAACAGCACCGTGGAGCGGGCCTCGTCGACGAAGCCCGCGGTGCCGAGCCCGACCGCCGAGACCTCCTCGAACTTGCCCTTCAGCAGGTCGACGACCTCGGCGATGGTCTCGGCGGTCTCCTTCGGGTTCGTCGAGGGAGTCGGCCGGCGGACCTTCTCCAGGATCGTCCCGCGGTCGTCGACGACCCCGGCGGCCACCTTGGTGCCGCCCACATCCACGCCGATGGTCAGGGCCATGTAACGCTTCCTCCTCTACCGCACTACCCGATGTCGATGGGGCCGCCGCCGGTGGCGGCCGACCACGGCTCGCCCGGCTCGGGACGTCCCGACCGATCGGACGTACCCGCCCCGGGGCGCCGCGACGCCTCCGGGGGCCGGTTCTCCCGCGCGGCGGGCGGGCGCGTCCGGTCGAACGCGGCCGCCACGTCCAGGGCCGCGGCCAGTAGCGACCGCCCGGCCTCGCGCAGGTGCCGCCCGACGTCGCCGCCGCCTTCGCGCCGCATCGCGATGGCCCGGCAGATCGGGCAGTCGCGGCATTCCGGCGCGCCGGTGGCGATGTGCGGCCCGTGCTCGGAGTGGCCGTGCTCGGAGTGGCCGTGCTCGGGTCCGGCCGCGGTGGCACGGTCCCAAACATCGCCGGCCGGTTCGTCCCGGCCCGCCTCATCGCTCCAGCCGCCTCCGCCCACCCGCTTCAGCAGCGCGTCGAAAAGCTTTGCCGCCTCGTCCAGGACGTCGCCCGGTCGCTCGCTCATGACTCCATCTTCCATCCGTTACCGGCGTGCACGGTATCGCCTCCGCGCCGTGCCGAGCGCATCCGTGCCCAGCGCATCCGGGCTCAGCTCTCCACGTGCCGCTTGAGGCCCTTGAGGGCGGAGTCGATGATCCGCTTCTCGCCCTTGCGCTTCACCATGCCGATCATGGGGATGCGGACGTCGACGGCGAGCTCGTAGGTCACCTCGGTGCCGCCGCCCTCCTCCGCCAGGGCGTAGGTGCCGTGCAGGCCGGTGACGACCGTCCCCGGCTCCACCAGCTCCCACGTCACCCGGTCGTCGCCCTCCCAGGTGTAGGCGAGCCCGACGGTGTCGCTGAACGGGCCGCCGTCGAACGTCAGCCGGGCGCGTTCGGCGCGGCCGTCCTCGCCCGTCTCCTGCACGGTGAACTCGCGGATGCCGCTCGCCCACCCGGGGTAGGCCTCCAGATCGGCGATCACCGCCATGATCTCGGCCTTCCCCGCCTTGACCGTGATGGAGGAACTCGTGCGGTCCGCCATCTGCGTCTCCCTCCGGCTCGCCGTGAGCCCGTGCGGGCCCGCTGTCCTAGAGAAAGTATCGTCACACCGTCAGGACGTAGGGCACCCCGCGCGCGCGGAAGTGCCCGACGTTCACGCATTCGGTGCGGCCGATGCGGATCCGGCTCGCGAGCGGCTGGTGGACGTGCCCGAACAGCACGTACTTCGGCCGCGTCCGGTGGATCGCGTCCAGGATCGCCTCGCTGCCCCGCTCGAACCGGCGCGCGACCGTGTCGTACAGCAGTTCGGGGACGGCGGGCGGGATGTGGCAGCACAGCACGTCCACCTCGCCGACGGCGGCGACCTTGGCGGCGTAGGTCTCGTCGTCCAGCTCGTAGGGGGTCCGGTACTCGGTGCGCAGGCCGCCGCCGACGAAGCCGAACCGGAGCCCGCCGATCTCGGTGGTCTCGCCGTCCAGGACGCGGTGCCCGTCGCGCAGGTGCGCGCCCCACATGCGCGGGACGTCGACGTTGCCGTAGGTCAGGTAGGCCGGGGACGGCATGGCCGCGAACAGCTCGGCGTACTGCCGGTCGACGGCGCGCTCGATGTGCGGCCAGGCGTCGCCCTCCAGCGAGGCCCACAGGCCGCGGGAGAACTCGCGGGCCTCGTCGAAGCGCTTCTCGGTGCGCAGCGCGATGAACCGGTCGGCGTTGTCCTGGCCGAACAGGTCGGCGAAGATCCCCTGCCCGTGGTCCTGGTAGTCGACGAACAGGATCAGGTCGCCCAGGCAGATGAGCGCGTCCGCGCCGTCCGCCGCGCCCGCCAGCGCGTCCGCGCGGCCGTGGACGTCGCTCACCACGTGGATCCTCATGAACCGACTGTAATAGGACGTACCGCCCGCGAACACGGGCGGGGCGTCAGCCGGCCGCGGCGGCCACCAGCGTGCGCCACTCGCGCACCAGGGCCGGGTCGACCGGGGCGTCCCAGTCGCCGTCCGGCCGGACGGCCGTGCCCACGTGGAACGCGGTGACGCCCGCGGCGGCGAGGACGGCGACGTGCTTGCGCCGCAGCCCGCCCCCCGCCATGATCATCGCGGCCGCGGCCGGGTCCCCGGCGGCGCGCCGGACGAGCACCTCGACCCCGGCGTCCACGCCGCGGGCCGAACCCGCCGTGAGGACGGTGTCGAGGCGGCCGCCGAGGTCGCGGACGGCGCGCCACGCCTGGACGGGGTCGGCGGCGTGGTCGAGTGCCCGGTGGAACGTCCAGGGCAGCGGGGCGGCGTCGGCGGCGAGCTTGCCGGTGGCGGCCGCGTCGATGTGCCCGGACGAGTCGAGGAAGCCGAGCACGAACCCGTCGGCGCCCGCGTCGGCGAGGCCGGCGGCGGCCCGGCGCAGCCGGTCCAGCTCGGCGCCGGTGGTGCGGAACCCGGCGTTGGCGCGCAGCATCACCCGCATCGGCAGGGAGGTGGCGTCCCGGATGGCGGCGACGAGGTCGGGATCGGGGGTGAGCCCGTCCGCGGCCATGTCGGCGACGACCTCGATCCGGTCGGCGCCGCCCCGCTCCGCCGCGCGGGCGTCCGCCCCGGTCAGCGCGATCACTTCGAGCAGCGACATGGCGTTCCCCCGAACCGCGTCCGTTGTGCGACCGGGTCAAGCGTAGGCGACCGCGGAGCCCCCGCCACGGGCGACGGGCGGTCTTTGCCGTGCCGTTAACCCGGCGTAACGGGCCGCAAAATTCCTACTGGTGGGTATCATGCGGCAGCGAGGGAGTCTCCGCGGAGCTCCCCCGCCGTCCTCGAAGATCGACTACAGGAGTGGGCCGTGCGCGAGTTCAGCGTCCCCGCGATGGCGGAGGTTTCCGACTCCGCCACTCTGACCGACGCGCCCTTCACCCGGGCGGCGCAGGAGCCCGGCCGGATCGTGGCGCGCCGCAAGAGCGGCGAGGCGTCGTGGCGCGCCGTCACCGCCGCCGAGTTCGCGGCCGAGGCGGCGGGCGTCGCCAAGGGCCTCGCCGCCGCCGGGGTCGAGCCCGGCGACCGGGTGGGCCTGCTGTCGGCCACCCGCTACGAGTGGACCGTCCTCGACTACGCCATCTGGGCGGCGGGCGCGGTCTCCGTCCCCATCTACGAGACGTCGTCCGCCGAGCAGATCGAGTGGATCGTCGGCGACTCCGGCGCCAAGGCCGTGTTCGCCGAGACCGAGGCGCACGTCGCGTCGGTCGAGGGCCTGCGCGACCGGCTGCCCGGCCTCGCGCACGTCTGGGGCATCGACGCGGGCGGCGTCGCCGAGGTCACCCGGCTCGGCGCCGGCTCCGGCGACGACGTGGTCGAGGAGCGCCGCCGGTCCCGCACCGCCGCCGACCTCGCCACGCTCGTCTACACCTCCGGCACCACCGGGCGCCCCAAGGGCTGCGAGATCACGCACGGGAACCTGGTGTCGACCGCCCGCAACGCCGTCCAGGGCGCGATCGCCGAGATCGCCGTGGAGGGCAGCTCCACGCTGCTGTTCCTGCCGCTGGCGCACATATTCGCCCGGCTGATCGAGGTGGCGACCATCGAGGGCGGCATCGTCCTCGGGCACAGCGACATCCCGAACCTGCTGCCCGACCTCGCCTCGTTCCAGCCGACGTTCCTGCTGGCCGTCCCGCGCGTCTTCGAGAAGGTCTACAACGGCGCCGAGCAGAAGGCCGCGGCCGACGGCAAGGGCAAGATCTTCAAGGCGGCGGCCGACACGGCGATCGCCTACAGCCGCGCGCTGGACACCGGCGGCCCCGGCCTCGGCCTCAAGGCCAAGCACAAGGTCTTCGACGTCCTCGTGTACGGCAAGCTGCGCGCGGCCGTCGGCGGCAAGGTGCAGTACGCGGTGTCCGGCGGCGCCGCGCTCGGCGAGCGCCTCGGGCACTTCTTCCGCGGCGTCGGCATCACGATCCTGGAGGGCTACGGCCTCACCGAGACGACGGCGCCCGTCAGCGTGAACCGTCCCACCGCCCTCAGGATCGGCACCGTGGGACGTCCGATCCCCGGCGTGGACGTCCGCATCGCCGAGGACGACGAGGTCCTCGTGCGCGGCATCAACATCCTGCGCGGCTACTGGAACAACGAGGCCGCCACCAAGGAGGCCCTGGAGGACGGCTGGTTCCACACCGGCGACCTCGGCTCCCTCGACGAGGACGGCTTCCTGCGGATCACCGGCCGGAAGAAGGAGATCCTCGTCACCGCGGCGGGCAAGAACGTGGCGCCCGCGCCGCTGGAGGACCGGCTCCGCGCGCATCCGCTGGTCAGCCAGTGCCTCGTCGTCGGGGACGGCCGCAAGTTCATCAGCGCGCTCGTCACCCTGGACGAGGAGGCGCTCGGCCCCTGGAAGGCCCAGCACGGCAAGCCCGCGGCGATGACCGTGGACGAGCTGCGCAGCGACCCCGACGTCGTCGCGGAGATCGAGGCCGCGGTCGCCGACGCCAACAAGTCCGTCAGCCACGCCGAGGCGATCAAGAAGTACGTCATCCTCGGCGTCGACTTCACCGAGGCGGCCGGGCACATGACGCCCAGCCTGAAGGTGAAGCGGAACGTGGTGCTGAAGGACTTCGCCGCGGAGATCGAGGGCCTCTACGCCGGCTGACCTACCCGTCGCGGCCGCCGCCCGGCGCCGGGCGCAGGGCGGCGACGGCGTCCGCGATCGCCGTGGGCCCGTTGAGCAGGTCCAGGGTGCGGTGGCGGACGTCGCCGGCGGCGAGCAGCGCCGCGATGACCGCGGCGACGTCGGCGCGGGTGACGGCGTCGTGCCCGATCGGCGGCTCGGCCAGCGTCACCAGGCCGGTGGGCGGGTCGTCGGTGAGGCGCCCGGGGCGCAGGATCAGCCAGCCCAGGGCGCCGCGGCGCTTCAGGTCGTCCTCGGCCTCGCCCTTGGCCCTGATGTAGGCCTCCCAGACCTCGCCGCGTCCCGGCGCGGGCGGCTCACCGGCGCCCATGGCGGAGATCTGCACGAAGCCGCGGACGCCGGCGCGCTCCGCCGCGTCCGCCGCCAGCACGGCGGCCGCCCGGTCGACGGTGTCCTTGCGGGCCGTTCCGCTGCCCGGGCCGGCGCCGGCGGCGAACACGACGGCGTCCGCCCCGGTCAGGTGTCCGGCGACCTCGTCGATGCCGGCCGTCTCCAGGTCGCACACGATCGGCCCGGCGCCGGTGTCCCGGACGTCGCCGGCATGGCCGGGGTTGCGGATGAGGCTGAGCACGGTGTCCCCCCGCGCGGCCAGCAGCCGCGACAGCCGCAGTGCGATCTGCCCGTGCCCGCCCGCGATCACGATGTCCATGCCGCGATCGTAGAACGCCGGGGACCCGGACGCGCGCGCGGCGCGGCCGGGTCCCGGGACTCGGTGCTCGGATCAGCGGCGGGGCTTGGCCTTCGCGCGCGGCTTGGCCTTCGCCTTCGTGCCGGACTTGGTGCCGGCGTTGATCGCGTCGACCGCCTTCTGCATCAGCTCCTCACCCATCACGTTGATGAAGTCGCCGTGGTCGGTCACCGGGTCGTGGCCCGACTCGGGGAAGCTGTCCAGGGCGAACACCAGCGGCTCGGCGGGCACGTCGTAGGCCAGCGTCATCCGCAGCTGCGGAATGGCCTTGAAGCCCTGCGGGCAGGCGCCCGTCCCCTGGTCGGCGAACGCGACGTGGTCGCGGTGGTTGGCGCTGTCGGTGTTCTGGCCGTCCCAGCAGCCGGGGAAGTTCAGCACGCGCTCCACCTGGCTGCCTTCGGGGCACAGCGGGTACTTGTCGGTGAACGCCTGCTTCTCGAAGCCGCTGCACGTCCAGCTCGCGTGCGCGTTCTTCAGCCCGTTCGTCACGGCCTTGGCGTCACCGGTCGAGATCCGGATGAACTGCGGCGCCGCGACCACCTTGCTGCGCGGGCTGCCCATGAACTGGAGCTTCACGCTCGACGGGGTGACGATGCTGCCGGTGTTGCCGTCCGCCGTGCTCTGCTGCGCCCGGTCGGAGTCGTCCTTGCCCTCGCGGAGCCGGATCACCGGCCAGAAGTAGGCCGACTTGTCGCCGTTCGTACAGGTGGTGCCGGCGGCGGCGAAGGTCTCGTCGGTCGAGAACGCGTTCGTGTCGAGGTTCCCGACGTAGTCGTGGATGTGGTGGGCGCCGTTCACGACGCCGGGCGCCGCGAGCACGTTGTCGGGGTTGCTGTGCTTCTGGCCCTCGTTCACGCCGCAGCTGGACGCGAACACGCCGGTGGACGCCTGCCGGCCGGCGCGCGGCTGCTGGACGGCCGGCGCCTTGTTGATGTCGACGTACTGGTCGGCGCGCAGTTCCGGGTTGGGCGGCTGCTCCTGGCCCTGGTCACCGTTCCCCTGGTCACCGCCGTTGCCTTGGTCGCCGTTGCCCTGGTCGCCGTTCCCTTGGTCGCCGCCCTGGCCGCCGTTGCCCTGGTCGCCGTTCTGGCCACCGTTCTGGCCGCCCATCTGGCCGCCGTCGCCCATCTGGCCGCCGTCACCCATCTGGCCGCCGTCACCCATTTGACCGCCGTCACCCATCTGGCCGCCGTCGCCCATTTGACCGCCGTCACCCATCTGACCGCCGCCCGCCGGGGGCTGGGTCTGCTGGCCGTTGCCGGCCGGGGGCTGGGTCTGCTGGCCGTTACCCGCCGGGGCCTGGGTCTGCTGGCCGTTGCCGGCCGGCTGGGCACCGCCCTGCTGGCCGCCGTACTGCTGCCCGCCGCCGCCCTGGAGTTTGGGCACACCGGAGCCGCCGCCGTTCTGCGCGGGTTGCTCGGGGTAGGCGGCGGCCGGGGTGGCCGCCTTCGTGCTCGCGGGTCCGTACGGCTGGGCCGCCGTCCCGGGGGTCTGCTGGCAGGCCGTCGCGACCAGCGCGACCGCCGGAATCATCGCGGCGAAGGCCTTCTTCTTTCGTCCCATGGAAAAGTGCTCCCTTTGCGGGGGTGGGATGTGTATGTCAGTGAAGCGCGCGTCTGGGGACCAGGCCGGTGCTCTCCAGCAGCGAAATATGTGTGTTCACGAATTTCATTCCACTTTCAATGAACGACCGCATCACGGTGTTCTCGGTCTGCGCGCGGGCCTTGGCGAGGAGCTGGAACACCTGCCCGTGCGCGGCGCGGAGCCGCAGCACGAAGGTCTTGTCGTAATCGGCGCCGAACTTGCCCGACATCTCTCTCAGCCAGCTCTTCTGCGACCCGTTGGGCTCAACGGGGAGGAGTACGCCCAGCTGCTGCGCGGTGGCGCGGGTCGCGGAGTCCAGCTGCAGGTGCTGCGCCGCGATGATCCCGGCGACCTCCCGCACCCTGGGGGACGCGGCACGCTGCTGGGCCTGCTGGCCCGCGGGCATCTCCCACAGGTTGGCCTGCCTGACCTTGACGAGCACCGTCCTGTCCTGGGCGCTCAGCCGTCCCCACTTGGTGTTCACGGTGCCGCCGAGGCGAGCCGCGCCGCTTGCGGGGACGCCGACCGGATTCACCACGACCGCGAAGGCGGCCGCCGCGACGGCCACGACGGCCAGGGCCAGGAGCAGACGCCCTTTCCGAGGCCGCCGGAACCTGCTCACCTCGGCCATTCCGTATGCCTTCCCCATGATCACCTTCCTCCTTTCATGATCTTTTCGAAGGACACGACGCGGGTCTTGCCATATATACGCACCGCGTTGGCGCGAGGGTTCAACGAAGTCCAGTTGTCGTCAGTTTTCTCAGATTCGCGCTTCATCGCCGCGAAGACGTTCCGTCCACGCCCCCGACGACCCGCAGTGCTAATGCGGGGCACATCGCGACCGCTTTCTGCACGTCCTTCTCCATCCACGCGGGAATGTCGGTGCCGAGCACCACGGGAAAGCCGTACCGGTCGAGCTGGATCAGTTCGGGGACGAGGTAGGCGCAGAGGCCGTGCCCGTCGCACCGGCTCCAGTCGATCGCGACCTGCCCCTCCGTGCCGTCCGGCACCGGGAGCGGCAGCACCCCGTAGGTCGACAGGCCGCAGCCCGCGCCCCAGCGGTGCGCGTCGATGTCGGCCCCGAACGCCTCCATCGCCGACAGCACGAACCTCGCCGTGCCGTCCGGGTGGTGGCAGGCGCCCCGGCCCCGGCCGACGCCGGCGGCGCGCCGGACGTCCTCGACCGACCCGCCGCCCTCGGTGAGCATGTTCAGGGACCGGACGACGTCGGGCAGCCCGAGCCGGCACGGCCCGCACTGCCCGGCGGACTGCGCCGCGAGGTAGGACGCGATCCGGGTGACCTCGCCGAGCGGGCAGGTGCCCTGGTCGAGCGGCAGGATGATCCCGGCGCCCACCGTCCCGCCGACGCGCCGCATCCCGGCGCGGGACAGGACCGCCCGCTGCACGGCGGCGCGGTCGAGCCACATCCCGTGGTATCCGCCGACGAGCACGCCCGGCGACGGCGGCGCCTGGCAGTGGTCGAGGACGGCCCGCAGCGGCGTGCCGAGCGGCGCCTCGACGACCTGGGTGCCGCCGATCGTGAGCAGCGTGGTGCCCGGCTCGTCCTGCGTCCCGGCCGAGGCGTACAGGTCGGAGCCGAGCGAGACCAGCACCGCGAGCTGCGCGAACGTCTCGGTGTTGGACAGCAGCGTCGGGAAGCCGTCGACCCCCGAGTCGGACGCGCGGACCTTGACGCCCGGCGGGATCGGCGTCTCCCCGTTGATGGCGCGGACCACCGCGCCGCTCTCCCCCGAGATGAACCGCTCGGTCAGCCGGACGACGCGGGCCGGCATCCGCCGCTCGCTGATCGCGGCGCGGACCGAGCGGGCCGCCTCGTCGCTCTCCACGGCGAGCACGATCCGCTGGGTGCCGAGCGCGTTCGCGGCGATCTGCGCGCCGTCGAGCACCAGGTGCGGGGCGCGGCCGAGCAGGACCTTGTCCTTGGCGCTGCCGGGCTCGCCCTCGGCGCCGTTCACGACCACCACGACGTCCTCGCTGGAGCCGCGCTCGTCGCCCTTCTCACCGGGCAGCAGCGCGGTCTGGTCGGCGGTCGGGTAGTTCACCCGCGCCGCGACCGCCATCAGCTTGCGGGCGAACGGGAACCCCGCCCCGCCGCGTCCCCGCAGGTCCACCTGCTCCGCCATGGCGACCAGGTCGTCCAGCGCCGGCGCGCGGAGCTTGCCGTGCACCGCCAGGTGCCGGTCGAGGTCCAGCCGGTCGAACCGGTCGAACCCGAGCGTCAGCCGGGGGCCGCCGATGTTGGAGACGGTGATGGTCGAGGTCATCGGATGACCTCGGTGTCACGGCCCTGCCCGGTGACGGGCATGCCGCGCGGGTCGGCGACGGTGCGGCGGGGGTCGTCGTAGCCGTCGTCGTAGCCGCCGTCCTCGAAGCCGAGCGCGTCGTCGTCGTAGCCGCGCAGGTCGTCGAAGTCCTCCCGGTCCTGCGACGCCCTGGCGCGCGCCATCGCGGCGGCGCGTCCCTCCTCGTGGTCGCGGGCCGCCATGGCGCGCCGGTCGCGGCGGCGCCCGGCGCCGTCGGGCCGGGTGAAGGAGTCGACCTCCTCGCCGGCCAGGTGCACGTCCCGCGGCTTGATCACCACGACCATGCGGGTGACCAGCGCGACCACGACCAGCACCACGCTCATCACGTAGCTGAGCACCACCCAGTTCGCCGCCACCCGGCCGACGATCAGGCCGTGCACGATCGCCATCGGCCAGGCGATGTAGACGAGCACGTGCATCGACCGCCACATCCAGGCCTTGCCGCGGATCGCGAACCGCGACCGCACCATCCCGGTGATCACCACGAGGATCATCAGCTCGGCCGCGATCGTGCCGAGCCCGATGGCGCCGCCGTCCGGGACGACGATCTGCATCGGCACCGCGAGGCCGTTCATCACCTTCACCGACACGTGCGCGACCAGCATCGCCGTCGCGATGACGGCGGACGCGCGGTGCACCGCCTGCGCCAGCACCCGGTGCCGGATCTTCAGGATCAGGCGCTCGGTGGCGAGCAGCCCGCACATCACGGCCGTCGTGTAGGCGACGAGGGCGAAGACGCCGGCGTAGAAGTTGAGGAAGTACTGGACGTTCGCGACCGCGACGGCGCCCTGCGGGGTCGCCGCGCCGACGAGCACGAGTACCGCGCCGACGAGCACCACGCGCAGCACCCAGCTGGGCACCGCGGGATCATCACTGCTGCGAGTTCGCACCGCTCGGACTCCTCTTCTGGGTTGCGGCCGACGCCGGGGCGGCGGCCGTTCCGGCACCGTCCTCCGGCGCGGCGCTGGGGGACGGCGATGACGGCGGAGCGTCCTCGTCCGCCGCGGGGACCGGGCCGAGATTGGCCAGCAGGCCCCCGGGAAGCACTTGCAGCACGCCGCGCTGCGCGAAGCCGAGGAGCGGCGTGGCGCGCTCCTGGAACGTCCAGCCGCCGATCTCCGCACCGTCGAGCGGGACCGGTCCGGCGCCGCGGCGCAGCCCGAACCCGACCTCGGCGCGCGGCGCCGCCGCGCCGCCGCAGGGCCGGGCGTTGCCGGTGCGGCCGAGCGTGGCGCCCTGCTTGACGACGCTGCCGCCGCGCACCTTCGTCACGTTCTCCAGCCGGTAGTAGGTCGTCGCGAGGCCGCTCGGGTGGACGAGCATGACCAGCGCCCCCGCCTCGCTGGAGCAGAAGCGGTAGAGGCGGGCCTTGCCGGACGCGAGGACGCGGCCGTCGCCGCCGGAGAACGCCAGCGACGCCAGCGGGCGCGAGGCCGTGGCGTCGTCGGACGTCGTCATCGCCCAGGCCTGGCCGACCTTCCACGGCAGCATCAGCTTGTCGCCGGTCCGCGTCCCGTTGACGAGGGCGGTGGCCTGCGCGGCGCTGAGCGCGGCGTACTTGCGCAGGAGGCTCTCCTCCGACGCCGGCATGAGGTTCGCGGGCGCGGCGCCGAGGAGGGTGGCGAACCCCTTGCCGCCCGAGAGCCCGACCTGCCACTCCTTGCCCGTCCAGCGGGCGGCGTAGAACGCGATCTCGGGGTTGGCCGCGCTGGAGGTCGGCACGGGGATCGCGGTGGTGCCGAACACCCACGTCTTGTCGGGGCTCGTGCGCTGGGCGTCCACGAACGGGTTCCGCGTCAGCGCGGCGCCGTAGGCCTGCCGGGCGGCGGTGCCCCGCTGCGCCAGGGTCAGCTTGCGGACCTGCGTGGCGAGCACCCCGAGGTCGGGGCCGCCCTGCGTGCCGGCCGCGCCGCCCCCGCCGGCCTGCTGCGACGGCGGCTGCTGGGTGGACGTGCCACCGCCGCCCGCCTTCGGCGGCCGGATCGCGCGCTCCGAGCCGACCGGGCCGGACGAGCCGCCGAGGGGGCCGCCGTCCAGCAGGGCCCGCTCGGCGATGCCCAGCAGGGCCAGGCCGACGGCCGTGGACAACACGATCGCGCCGATGCCCATCCGGTCGGTGGGCCGCTTCCCGCGCCGCGGGGTGGCCTTGGGCCCGGGCCGCGGCGGCGTCTGCCGGCGCCGCGGCTCCGGACGCCCCGGCTGCCGCGACTCGGCCCGCCGCTCCGGCCGCCGCGAAGGCGCCGGCCGACGCGGCCGCCCGCCCCGCTGAGGGAACTCCCGCGACCGATCCGCGCCGCCCCTCTCCTCACGGGCATCGAACCGCTGCGTCCGCGCCGCGGGCCGCTCACGCCGCGCCGGAGGACGTTCGGCGGCCATGCCCGACCCGCCATTGCGGGCGTCGAACTGCTGTGTCCGCGCGTCCGGCCGCTCCCGCCGCGGACGAGGACGCTCCGCGGTCGCACCCGTCCCACCGTTGCGGGCGTCGAACTGCTGGGGACGCGCCCCAGGACGCCCACCTCGCGGGCCGCGCCCCTCGGCGGGCGCTCCCGGCCCGCCATTACGAGCATCGAACTGCTGGGTTCGGGGAGGCTCCGCAGACGCGCCCGGACCACCATTCCGGGCGTCGAACTGCTGAGGACGAGCCTCGGGGCGCTGGGGCCGGGGACGAGGGCGCTCCACAGGCGTACTCGGACCACCATTGCGGGCGTCGAACTGCTGAGGACGGGCCTCAGGGCGCTCGCGCCGGGGCCGAGGACGCTCCACAGGCGTACTCGGACCACCATTCCGGGCGTCGAACTGCTGAGGACGAGCCTCAGGGCGCTCGCGCCGGGGCCGAGGACGCTCCACAGGCGTACTCGGACCACCATTCCGGGCGTCGAGCGGCTGAGGACGCTCGCGTCGCGGACGGCGGCCCTCCGCAGGCGCGCCCGACCCGCTGTTGCGGGCGTCGAACGGCTTGGGGTTGGCGCCGGTGCCGGTGTTGCGGGCGTCGAACTGCTCCGCGCGTGACGCGGTGCCCTTGCGCCGCGTGCGGGGGCGGTCGGCCCGCGCGCCGTACTGCTGCGTACGGGCGTCATAGCCCGGGTCGTAGGCCTCAGAGGGCGCGTCGAAGCGCTCCTGGGGCGGCTCCGGCCGCTGTGCGCGTGGCCGTGGCCGCTCCGTGCCCTCGTCCCGCGCGCGGGACCTGCCCTCGCGCCGCTTCGGTTCGCGCCGTTTGGACTCGCGCCGGGACGATCGTCCCCGCTCGAACCAGTCCGGCTGCTCCGACCACCAGGACCCTTCGGGCCACTGGGGGTCCTCGGACCAGAGACCCCGCTTGGGCTCCGGCCTCGAGGACGGGCGCGCGGGCGTGTCCGCCCACGGTGAAGCATGCGTGTGGTTCCGGGACGCATGCCCGTTATCGCGTCGCGCCATGCCCTCTCCTGTGGAGGAGACGGAGGGCTCGGCGAACGCCGGTCAGGCTCCGCGCCGCCGGGCATGACGCCCGGCGGCCGTTCCAGCTTGAGACATGTGCGGATCACGATGTCGGAGCCCGCTCGCTCCCACCGCGATCCTCGGACGGATTCGTCGAATCCGCCCGATCACTCCGGGAGCATACGCCCCAAGAGCCACTCGGATGCGAGTTGGTGCCAAAAAAGCTGCGGCCCTAGCCCGCGGCGGTTCTGCTCTCCAGGGCAGTACGCGCGAAACCGGTGACATGTTCACCCGTCCGGGCGACCGATTCCGGGACGCCCGTCGAGGCGCCGAGCAGCTCCGCGAGCGTCGTGCGTCCCGGCGATGATCAGCGGGCGGCCCGCAGGAAGCGGGCGGCGAGCGGCGCCGCCACCCGCGGTCCCGAACCGCCGGCCGAGACGAAGACCGCGAACGCGACCTCGTCCCGGTAGCCGATGAACCAGGCGTGCGTCCCGCCGCCGAACTCGGCGGTCCCCGTCTTGCCCGCCGTCCCGTCCGGCAGCCCGGCCCCCGCCGCGGTGCCCTCAGCGACGACCGCCCGCATCATCGTGCGCAGTGCGGCGGTCCCGGGCACCGGACGGGGGCGGGGCGCCTCTCCCCCGCCCGCGCGGACGAGCTTCGCCGGCACCAGCCGGGGCGCCCGCCACGAGCCGTCCGCCACGGCCGCGGCGACGGTCGCCATCAGCAGCGGGCTCGCCTGCACGCGGCCCTGCCCGATCGCCGCCTCGGCCAGCTCCGCGCCGTTTCCCGGATCCGGGAAACTCCCCCGGGACGCGTCCACGCCCGGTGCGATCGGGGCCCCGAACCCGAACCGGCGGGCGCTCGCCGCCAGCTTCGCCGCACCCAGCCGCTCCACCGCGAGCCGCGCGAACGTGGTGTTGCAGGACGCGGCGAAGGCGCCGCGCAGCGTCGTCCGCCCGAGGGCGTGGTCCTCGTCGTTGTGGATCGTGCGCTGGGCGGTGACCACGGAGGCGGGGCAGTCCGCACCGGTTCCCGCGCCCGCCCCGTCCGCGGCCAGCGCCCCCGCCGTGACCACCTTGAACGTCGAGCCGGGCGGGTACAGGCCGACGAACGCCCCCATCCCGCCCAGCTCGTCGGCCACCGCGAGGACCTCCCCGTTGGACGGCCGGACGGCGACGATCGCCGCCTGGCCGGGCGCGGCTTCGACCGCCTTCTCCGCCGCCGCCTGCAGGTCGCGGTCCAGCGTCGTCCGGATCGTCTTGCCCTTCTCCACCCCGAACAGCTTCACCTGCCGCGGCGGCCCGCCGCCGTCGCTCAGCTCGACGGCCCACGCGATCTGGTCGGTGTCCTCGTCCAGCCCTCCGATGATCCCGGCGAGGTAGGGCGCGAGCGGACCGTCCTCCGGCAGCGCCTTGCCGTCCCGCGCGGCCAGCTTCAGGGCGGGGACGCGCACCTGGCGCAGCGCCCACTTCCCACCGCCCTTCAGCCCCGGGTACAGGGTGGACGGCGTCCACAGCACCCGCCACCGGCCGTCCACCCGGCCCAGGCGCAGCACCGAGCGGAACGACCACTGGCCGTGCCCGGCGAGCGAGCGGGTGACCGTGAAGTCGGCCTGCGCCGCGTCCCGCCCGGTCGCGGCGACGGGCCGCGGCTCCAGTGCGATCGTGTTGACCAGGAGCCCGCGCGACAGCGCCCGGTGCTGCGCGGCGAAGTCGGCCGGCGGGTCGGCGACGAACTCGCGCATGCCGCCCAGGTCGCCGTCCCGCCAGGCGTCGAAGTACCCGGCCGCCACCTCCGCGGCCGTGCGGTCCCGGTCGCGCATCGCGGCGACCAGACGCTTCTCGGCGCGGCTGCGACGCTTCATGAATGCCGCATAGGACATCCCGAGCCGCCCGGCGAGGCAGGCCGGGGCCATGCCCTCCAGCCGGGTCATGGTGATG
>NZ_SMKY01000185.1 GCF_004349235.1 Actinomadura darangshiensis
GGATGAGGCAGACGATGTCGCTGCGGGCGGCGAGGGCCATCGCGGCGAGGTGGCCGGGGAGGACGACGGCGACCCGGCGGCCGAGGCCGTGGTCGGCGAGGGCGGCGTCGAGGGGGCCGGTGAACCGGCCGCGGCGGCTGACCGCGACATGCTCGGCGGCGGCGAGCCTGGCCGGGGTCAGCGTCCCTTCGGTGAGGGGGTGGCCGGGCCGGACGGCCGCCGCCATCCGGAGGGTGACCAGCTCCTCGACCTGGGTCTCGGGATCGACGTGGTCGATGGATCCGACCTCCAGGTCGATCCGGCCGTCGCGGAGGGCGGGCCCGGCCTCCAGGTCCTCGGCCCGGAACCGCAGCGAGACCCCCGGTGCCTCCTGGCGGGCCAGTCGCAGCAGCCCGGCGGTCAGTGCCGCGCCGACCAGGTCGGCGGCCTGGAGGGTGAAGGTGCTGCGCAGGGCGGCGGGGTCGACGCCGCTGCCCGGGCTGAGCAGTGCGCCGACGCGGCGGACCACCGTGGCGGCCTCGTCGCGCAGGGCCTGGGCGCGCGGAGTGGGGACCATGGTCTGCCCGGCGCGGACCAGGAGGGGGTCCTGGAGGACGCGGCGGAGCCGGGCGAGGGTCCGGCTCATGGCGGCGGGGGAGGTGTGCAGGCGGGCGGCGGCGCGGGTGACGCTCTGCTCGGCCAGCAGGGCGTCCAGCGCGACGACGAGATTGGCGTCGATCACGGGATCTGGGCTGTTCACCAGCATGAATCCATTTCAGACAATGATTGCGTGCTGAAGTTCCCATTGTGACAACACCGGCGGCCTCCGCAACGCGCTGCGGGAAACCGCGTCAGCCCTTGATCAGATCCTCGCTCAGTTTCCAGAGCCGCCCCGCCGAGACCGGGTCGACGGCGTGCGGCACGACCGTGGACACGACCTCCTGCTCGGTGCCGAAGACGATCGGGGCCGGGGTGCCGAGCGGTGAGATGTCGTTGTCCATCAGGTAGACGCCTCCGATGTCGGCGAGCAGGGGGCTGGTCGCCGCGAACACGCTGGTGGCGGCTCCCTGTTGCGGTGTCTTCTTCTCCTTCCCGGGGTCGATGACCGGCCGTCCGGAATCGTCGATCAGCCCCATGGCGCGCAGTTCGGCGTCGGACACCCCGGCTCCGTCCTCCCGCCGCGCGGGCCCCAGGTTCGTGACGACGACGATTCCGGGGTGGACGGCGTAGCCGCGGATCGCATCCCCGGCCCATCGGCGGTCCAGCTCGACGGCGAACAGCACGTTGGCCGTCTTGGACTGGCCGTAGGCGAGCAAGCCGTCGTAACCGGTGGTGAAGTGCGGATCGTCCCAGCGGATGTCGGAAAGGCGGTGACCGCCGGACGTCACGTTGACGACCCGGGCGCCGTGCGCGGCGCGCAACGCGGGCAGCAGGCCCAGCGTCAGCTGGAAATGGCCGAGGTGATTGGTCGCGAACTGCGCCTCGTAGCCGCGAGCGTCGCGAACCAGCGAGCCGCCCATGACGCCGGCGTTGTTGACCAGGATGTGGAGCGGACGCCCGGAGTCCAGATACCGGGCGGCGAAGGCGTCGACCGAGGCCGGGTCGAGGAGGTCCAGCCGTCCGACCTCGACGCGCTCGATCCCCGCCAGCGCGGGGGCGGCGCGGTCCGGGTCCCGCGAGCCGACCAGGACGGACGCGCCGGCCCGGCTGAGCGCACGGGTGGTCTCCAGGCCGAGGCCGACGTGGCCACCGGTGACGACGGCGTTCTTGCCCGACAGGTCGATGCCCTTGAGGACGTCGCCGGCCGTCGACGCCGCGGTGAACCCTGATCCGATGGGGTGCTGCTTCTGAGTCATGGCACCACTCTGCGCGCGAACGCCCGGACTCTGAATCATTGATCGTCCGCATTTCTTGCGCGATAGTACGGACATGGTCACCGATCAGTTGTCCGAGGTGCTCGATCTCATCGAGGTGCGCGGGCAGATGACGGGCGGGTTCGCCGCCGAGGGCCCCTGGGTGTCGCGCGGAGAGATCGACGCTCCGCTGAAGTTCGTCGCGATGGCGTCCGGACGGGCCCGGCTGAGCACCGACGCCGGCGGGCCGGTCGACCTCGAACCCGGTGACGTCGCCATCCTGAACAACCGGTCGTGGCTGGAGGTGACGGGCGGTGCCGGCGACGGTCCGCGCCGCGAGCTCCTGCCCGAGCCGGGGCTCCCCTCCCCGTCCCTCCGCGGTACCGGCGACGTCGTCATGGGCGGCCGCATCGATCTCAACCCGGCCGGTGAAGCACTGGTGCTGCAGGCGCTTCCCCCGGTGGGGCACGTCCGGGCGTCGGCCACCGCCGCGCCGGGCCTGCACGCCGCCCTCGGCAGGCTCCTCGACGAGGTGACCGCCGACCGGCTGGGCTCGGCGTTCGCGATCCGCCAGTACGCCCAGCTCCTGGTCCTCGAAGTGCTGCGCGCCTACATCGACCAGGCCGAACTGCCTCCGGGTCGGCTGAGAGCGCTGACCGACGAACGGCTGCGCCCGGCACTCGCCCTCATGCACGCCGACCCGGGCCGGCCCTGGGGCCTGGACGAACTCGCACGGGCCGCCGCCATGTCGCGAACCTCATTCGCCGAGCGCTTTCGCACCGTGGCGGGCATACCACCGCTGACCTACCTCGCCCGCTGGCGGATGCTGCTGGCACAGCGCGCTCTCCGCGACCGCGACGTCCGCGTCGGCTCACTGGCGACCCGACTGGGCTACGCCTCGGAGAGCGCGTTCAGCACCGCCTTCAAACGGGAGACCGGCGAGTCGCCCTCCCACTACCGACACCGCACACACGAGAGCCCAGGTCGGCGCTCATGGCCTGACCTGGGCTTGGGTGGTGGGCGATACTGGGATTGAACCAGTGGCCTCTACCGTGTCAAGGTAGCGCTCTCCCACTGAGCTAATCGCCCGTTCCGCACCCTCCGGGGGGAGGGACGGTGTTGAGGTGGAGACGGGATTTGAACCCGTGTACACGGCTTTGCAGGCCGTTGCCTCGCCTCTCGGCCACTCCACCAGAAGGAGACCTTCTGGATCACAGCCGGAAAGGCCCCTCAGAGCGGAAGACGGGATTTGAACCCGCGACCCTCACCTTGGCAAGGTGATGCTCTACCCCTGAGCCACTTCCGCGTGCGCCCTGCGGCGACGGGTGAAACATTAGCGTGTCCGGGACGGTTCCCCAAACCGGTTTCGCGGCGGGCCGCGGCGCGGATGCTTCGGCACTGGTCGAAGCGTGGGTCGCTTAGGGTCGGTGGCATGGGCTCCGAACAGGTCGTGAGTGTGGACTTCGCACCCGTCGCGGCGCTGCTGGCGGACCGCGCGCGGGCCGCGATGCTGACGGCGCTGCTGGACGGCCGGCCGCTGGCGGCGGGGGAGCTGGCCAGGACGGCGGGGGTGAGCGCGCAGACGGCGAGCGCGCATCTGGCGCGGCTGCTGGACGGCGGGTTCGTCACGGTCGTCAAGCAGGGCCGGCACCGGTACTACCGGCTGCGGGGGAGCGAGGTGGCGCAGGTGATCGAGGCGCTGTCGCGGATCAGCCCGGCGGTCGAGGTGCGGAGCCTGCGGCAGTCGCGGGACGCGCGGCGGCTGCACGAGGCGCGGACGTGCTACGACCATCTGGCCGGCATCGCCGGGGTGATGCTGTTCGCGGCGCTGGTGGACGGCGGCCTGATCGAGCCGGCCGGCGACGACGCCTACGAGGTGACGGAGAAGGGCGAGGATCGGCTGGGTGCGCTGGGCCTGGACCTGGACGCGCTGCGGAAGGCGCGGCGCAGGTTCGCCTGGCACTGCCTCGACTGGACGGAGCGGCGGCCGCATTTGAACGGGGCGCTCGGGTCCGCGCTGACGGACCGGATGATCGAGCTGGGCTGGTTCGAGCGCGGCACGACGCGCAGGGCGCTCGTCGTGACGGACGCGGGGCTGGCGGGCCTCGCGGATTCGTTCGGGTGCGTGCTGGGGTGAGTTTCGCCTACGCCGGGGGCCTGCTGGCGACCGGGCTCGCCGACGTGACGTCCGATCCGGGGGCGCTCGATTCGCGCGGCTGGTGGGCCCTGGTGGTGACCTACGAGGGGAAGGTCACCTGCGCCCGGTTCGAGACGGTGCGGCGGGCACCGCATCCGGACGGGGTGTGGCCCGGTGTGGGGGAGTGGACGAGTTCGCTGGACGAGACCGCCTACGTCGCGGGAGTCGAGCGCATCCGCGCCGCCATCGCGGACGGTCTCGTGTACCAGGCGAACCTCTGCCGCGTGCTGTCGGCGGAGCTGCCCGCAACCGCGGACATCGCCGGGCTGGGGGCGAGGCTCGCCCGGCGGATCCCGGCGCCGCACGCGATGACGCTCAAGCTGCCGGGCCTGGAGGTCGCCTCCGCTTCGCCCGAGCTGTACCTGAGCCGGGACGGGGACGTCGTCGAGTCGCGTCCGATCAAGGGGACCGCCCGCACGGCCGGGGAGCTGCTGCCCAAGGACCGCGCCGAGAACGTGATGATCGTCGATCTCGTCCGCAACGATCTGGGGCGGGTCGCCGAGGCCGGTTCGGTGCGCGTGCCGGGGCTGTGCGAGCCGGAGGGCTACGCCGGCCTGGTCCATCTCGTGTCGAGCGTCCGGGCCCGGATGGCGTCGGGCGGCTGGCCGGAGCTGCTCGCCGCGACGTTTCCTCCCGGTTCGGTGACGGGCGCCCCGAAGGCGAGTGCACTGAGCCTGCTCGAAGAGCTCGAACCCGTCCCCCGGGGGCCGTACTGTGGGGCCATCGGCTGGGTGGACGCGGACTCCCGGCGCGGCGCCCTGGCGGTGGGCATCCGGACCTTCTGGGCGGCGGACGGCCTGCTGCGGTTCGGTGCCGGCGCGGGCATCACGTGGGGGTCCGATCCACACCGCGAATGGCGCGAGACCGAGCTGAAGGCGGCTCGGCTTTTGGAGGTGGCTTCCGGTGACGGCGCAGGCCAGGATCTGGCTGAACGGGCAGCTCGTCGACCCTGAGCGGGCGACGGTGTCGGTCTTCGACCACGGCATGCTCGTCGGGGACGGGATCTTCGAGACGGTGAAGGCGGCGAACGGGGAGCCGTTCGCGTTGACCCGGCATCTGGCGCGACTGGCCCGCTCGGCGGCCGGCCTCGGCCTGCCCGAGCCCGACCAGGACGCCCTCGCCCAGGGCACCCTCGAAGTCCTCGCCGCCGCGCCGAAGTGGCCGCTGGCCCGCATCCGCATCACCTACACGAGCGGCCCCGGGCCGCTCGGCTCCAACCGCGGCGACGAGGGCCCGACCGTGTCGATCATCGTCGGGCCGCAGGCCCCGTTCCCGGCGACGGCGGACGTGACGGTCGTGCCGTGGCCGCGCAACGAGCGGGGCGCCGTCTCCGGCCTGAAGACGACGTCCTACGCGGAGAACGCCCTGGCCCTCGCCTACGCCAAGGAGCGCGGCGGCGGTGAGGCGATCTTCGGCAACACGGTGGGGAACCTGTGCGAGGGCACGGGCTCCAACATCTTCGTCGTGCTCGGCGGCCGGCTCGTGACGCCGCCGCTGTCGTCCGGCTGCCTGGCCGGGGTGACGCGCGCGCTCACGCTGGAGTGGTGCGGCGGCGAGGAGGAGGACCTCGCGCTGGACGACCTGTACCGGGCCGACGAGGCGTTCCTGACGTCCACGACGCGGGACGTCCAGCCGATCCGGGCCGTGGACGGGACGGTCCTCCCGGCCGCCCCCGGCCCGATCACCGCGAAGGCGGCGGAGGCGTTCGCGGCCCGGTCCGCGGAGTTGATGGACCCCTGACCCGGAGAAAATGATCTCCGGAGCCTTTACGTGATCGGTTTCTTCGGTCACGTTATGTGGTGACGCTTTGGAGGTCACCCATGGTCTTCTCCAGCAGGGACTTCTCCAGGAGGCGGTTCGGCGCGGCGGCCGCGCTGGCGATGGCGGGCGCGGTGCTCGCCGGATGCGGCGGCGGCGGATCCTCGACGGACCCCGACCGGGGCAAGGACGCCAAGAGCTTCTCCCTGACGATCACCCGCAACGCCATCGAGGGCGGCAAGAACACCGAAGAGGCCGAGTGGATCACCAAGACGGTGATCCCGAAGTTCGTCGCGGCGCAGAAGGCCAAGGGCGTCACCGCGAAGGTGACGTTCCGCGGGCAGGGCGTGGACGACGAGGCCTATAAGACGAAGCTGGCGCTCGACCTGAAGTCCCGGTCGGGTGCCGACATCATGGACATCGACGGCATCTGGGTCGGCGAGTTCGCCCAGGCCGGCTACATCAGTCCGCTGTCGGACGTGGTCGGCGCACCGGCGGACGCCTGGGACGGCTGGACCCAGATCCCCGGAGCGGTCCAGAAGCTGGCGATGTTCGAGGACAAGCGCTACGGCATCCCGCCCGGCACCGACGGCCGAGTCATCTTCTTCAACAAGAAGCTGTTCGCGCAGGCCGGGCTGCCCGCCGACTGGCAGCCGAAGAGCTGGCAGGACATCCTCACCGCGGGCCGCGCGCTGAAGAAGATCTCCGGCGTGACCCCGATCCAGCTCGACGCGGGCACCGCGATGGGCGAGGCGACCTCCATGCAGGGCGCACTGCCCCTCCTGGCCGGCGCCGGCGCCGAGATCTACGCGGACGGCAAGTGGACCGCCGGCGGCCCGGCCGTCAAGCAGGCCCTCGGCCTGTACGCGCAGATCTACGGCGGCGAGGGCCTCGGCGACCCCAAGCTCCAGCAGGAGGCCAAGGGGCGTGACAAGTCCTTCGAGGAGTTCGCCGCCGGCAAGATCGGGATCCTGTTCGAGGGCGACTACTTCTGGCGGGACGTCCTGAACCCCAAGACGGGCGTCGCGAAGATGAAGACCCGCGACCAGGACGTCGGCTACGCGCTGATCCCCGCGGTCGCGCAGGGCAAGGGCGTGCGCGGCCAGTCGTTCGTGAGCATGTCGGGCGGGCCGGTGAGCGTCCTCAACCCGAACACCAAGTACCCGCAGCAGGCGTTCGAGCTGCTGGCCTTCATGAACTCGCCGGAGATCGTCAAGGCGCGGACGGCGGGGCAGCCCGAGATCACATCCCGGACGGACGTGAACAAGGAGATCCTCGCGGGCGACCCGTTCCTGACGTTCGTGTCGGAGAAGGTCCTGCCCGTCACGTCCTACCGTCCGGGCCTCGGGGTGTACCCGCAGGTGTCGACGGCCTTGCAGGAGGCCACCGCCGCCGTGGTGTCGGGCAAGAGCGCGGACCAGGCCGCCGCCGAGTACACCAAGAAGCTCGAAGGGGTCGTCGGTGGCGCCGCCCACGTCACCCCGCGCTGACGCCCTGCCGACGGCCGCGCCGTCCCACGGGCGGGACGACGCGGCCGGGCTCGGCCGCGCCCGCGCCGCCGCCTTCGTCGCGCCCGCCCTGGTGCTCATCGCGGTGTTTTTGGTGTTCCCCGCGCTCTGGACGCTGTACCTGGGCACGACCGACTACCGGCTCACCGGCATCGCGGCCAGCGAGCCGAAGGTCGTCGGCGTGGACAACTACCGGAACGTGCTCGGCGACGGGGACTTCCGCCGGTCGCTGTGGCTGACGCTCCAGTTCGTCCTCGGGTCGGCGGTGATCGGGCAGACCGTCCTGGGCTTCGCGATCGCGTGGGTGATGCGCGACCGGACCGGCCTGGTCAGGCGGCTGGTCGAGGGCCTGGTGCTGCTCGCCTGGATCCTGCCGGGCTCGGTCATCGCGTTCCTGTGGATCGCCCTGCTGGACCGCGACGGCGGCACCCTCAACGCGCTCCTCGGCACGCCGGGCACGGCCTGGCTGCTCGACCATCCGATGGCGTCCATCATCGTGTTCAACGTCTGGCACGGCACCGCGTTCTCGATGATGCTCTACGGCGCGGCGATCGGGAACGTTCCACCGTCGCATCTGGAGACGGCGCGGCTCGCGGGCGCCTCGACCTGGCAGACGCTGCGGGACGCGGTGTTCCCGCGCATCCGCGGGCACGTCCTGACGAGCCTGCTGCTGGTCAGCCTGTGGACGTTCAACGACTTCACCCCGTTCCTGATCACCGCCGGCGGCCCGGACGGGCGCTCGGAGATCATGTCGGTGTACGTGTACCGGACGGCGCTCGGCGACGGCCGGCTCGGCTTCGGCGCCGCGATCTCGCTGATCATGATCCTCATCAACCTGGTGATCGCGCTGATCTACCTGCGCGCGCTGCGGGAGCGTGGCGCCCGCAAGGCCCGCGAGCCGAAGGGGGCGGCCGCATGAACGAGACCGTCCGGGAGCTGCTGCGCAAGATCGGGCTGGCGACGTTCGTCTCGGCCGTCCTCGGCTTCTTCGCGCTGCCGCTGCTTTGGCTGGCGTTCACGCCGTTCGATGCGAATCCGGGCATCGCGGTGTCGCTGCCCGACTTCACCCTGCACAACTTCCAGGTCCTGCTGGACAACCCGTACGCGCTCGCCTCGCTGCGCAACTCGGTACTGCTCGCCGCGGGGACGGCCGCGCTCGTCGTCACGGCCGCCTCGCTGGCGGCGTACGCGCTGAGCCGCGTCCGGGTGCCGGGACGGGACGTGCTGCTCTACGTCCTGCTCCTGCTGTCGTCCATCATCACCGGGACGGCGGCGATGGTGCCGATCTTCCTGCTGGCCTTCAACCTGCACCTGATCGACTCCCGGCTCGGGGTGATCCTCGTGCTCACCGGCGGGCTGCTGCCGGCGTCGATCTTCCTGCTGAAGGACTTCACCGACGCGACGCCCACGTCCTACGAGGAGGCGGCGCGGGTGTTCGGGGCGTCGCCGCTGCAGATCCTGCGGCACGTGGTCGTCCCGGTCATCAGGCCGGGCCTGGCGACCGTGGCGGTGTGGACGGTCGCGCAGGTGTGGGGCGACTTCCTGATGCCGTTCCTGCTGCTGCGCAATCCGGACAAGGCCCCCGCCTCGGTGATCATGTACACGTTCTACACCGAGGGCGGCCAGCCGGACCTGCCCCTGATCTCCACGTTCTCGCTGCTGTACTCCCTGCCGGTCGTGCTCATGTACCTGTTCGTCAGCCGCCGGTACGGGTTCCGCTTCCACGGAGGGATCAAGCGCTGATGGCGTCCATCACGATTCGGGAGCTGACGAAGGTCTACCCGGGCGGCGTCCGGGCCCTGGACGCGCTCGACCTCGACGTCGCGATGGGCGAGTTCTTCGCGCTGCTCGGCCCGTCCGGCTGCGGGAAGACGACGCTGCTGCGCACGGTCGCGGGCCTGGAGACGGCCACCGCGGGGACGATCGCGCTCGGCGACCGCGACGTGACGCGGCTCCAGCCGGGGCGGCGCGACGTCGGCATGGTGTTCCAGGACTACGCGCTGTTCCCGCACATGACCGTCCTGGACAACATCGCCTACCCGCTGCGCATCAAGAAGGAGAGCCGCTCCGTCCGGCATGCGCGGGCGGCGGAGGCCGTCCAGGAACTCGGGCTCAAGGGGCTGGAGCAGCGGCGCCCCGGGGAGCTGTCGGGCGGGCAGCAGCAGCGGGTCGCCCTGGCCCGCGCGGTCGTCGCGAACCCGCGGATCTTCCTGCTGGACGAGCCGCTGTCCAACCTGGACGCCCGGCTCCGCCTGGAGGCCCGCACGTTCCTCAAGGAGTTCCAGCACCGCGTGGGCGTCACGACCGTATTCGTCACGCACGACCAGGCGGAGGCGCTGGCCCTCGCCGACCGGATCGCGGTCATGGAGGCGGGACGGATCCGGCAGATCGGGACGCCGACCGAGGTGTTCCGGCGGCCGGCCAACCTGTTCGTCGCCTCGTTCATCGGCTCGACGCCCATGAACCTGCTCGCCGGGACCGTCCAGAGCGGGACCGTCGTGGTCGCCGGGACATCGCTGCCCGTCCCGGACGAGGCACGCGGCCGGGTACAGGACGGGCAGGAGGTCGTGTGCGGGGTACGTCCCGAATACATGGATTTCGGTACCGAACCCGTGGACGGCGCGTTCGCCGGGCGGGTGTCCGTCGTGGAGAACCTCGGCGGCTCGTCCCTAGTGACCCTCGACGTGGACGGCGAATCCGTGCGCGTCGTGGTGGGGGAGGGCTTCGAGGTGGACTCCGGTGCCGAGGGATGGGCGCTGCCCCGTCCGGGGCGCGTCCTGCTCTACCGCGACGGCGAGCTGGTGACGGGCAGCGGCGGCGAGACCGGCCGGACGGCCTCGCCGCTGGCGAAGAACGGGGGGCGTGGATGACCGTGCACACCGGACGCTGGAGCCTGGAAGACCGCCTCGAACAAGGGCTCCGCGAACTTCCCTTCGAGGTGCCGCCCGGCACGGCGTCCATCACGGTCGAACTCTCCTACGACGGCGGTGTCATCGACCTGGGCTGCCATGGGCCGGACGGGTTCCGAGGCTGGTCCGGTGGGGCGCGACTCCAGTACACCGTGGGCGCCGAATGGGCCACACCCGGATACCTCCCAGGGGAGCTTGAACCGGGCACATGGCACGTCTGGCTCCGGCTCCACCGCATTCCGCCGGACGGTGTCCCCTATGAGGTCACCGTGACCACCTCTGGGTCGTCCCCACAGCGCCCGGACGAATCACTGCCTCCACGGCCGGAACGTCCGCCCACCCGAGACCTGCCCGCACCGGACGGGATGCGGTGGCTCGCGGGCGACCTGCACTCGCATACCGTCCACAGCGACGGGACGCTCACCGTCCACGAACTGGCGTGCCTCGCCGCGTCCCGGGGACTGGACTACCTGGCGGTGACCGACCACAACACCGTCAGCCACCACCCCGAACTGCCCGCCGCCGGCGGGCACGCCGGGATCCTGCTGCTGCCCGGCCAGGAGGTCACCACCGACCTCGGACACGCGAACGTGTTCGGCGACACCGGCTGGGTCGACTTCCGGCGACCGAGCGCCGACTGGGCCGCGTTCGCCGACGCGCGCGGCGGGCTCATGTCGATCAACCATCCGCTGAGCGGCGACTGCGCCTGGCGCCTCCCGCTGCCCGCCGACCACCGGCCGCGCTTCGCCGAGATCTGGCACTCCTCCTGGTGGGACCGGCGGTGGGGCGCCCCGCTGGCCTGGGCGGACGTGTGGCGGCCCGGCGGCGTCGTCCCGCTCGGCGGCAGCGACTTCCACGACCCGGCGCAGGAGAAGAGCCTCGGCGAGCCCGTCACGTGGGTCCTGACCGAGGGCGACGACGTGCTGGGCGGGCTCGCGGCCGGGCGGACGTCCGTCTCCGCGGGCGTCGGCGCGCCCGTCCTGCTGCGCGTCGGCGACGAGCTGATCGCGCTCGGCGCCGACGGGACCGTGCTCGTCCGTCCCGACGGGCGGCGCACCGCCGTCCGCGGCGACCGCGTCCTGGCACCGGCCGGCCATCCGGGCACGCACCGCCTGGAAACCCACGAGAACGAGGTGATCGCACTGTGCGGCTAGAGAACACTGTGCGGCTAGAGAACACCGGGCGGCTAGAGGACTCCCGGTGGGCGGCGGGTTCGGAGATCGTCGTCGTCCCCCACACGCACTGGGACCGCGAGTGGTACCTGCCGTTCCAGCGCTTCCGGCTCCGCCTCGTCTCGCTGCTCGACGGCGTCCTCGCCGGGATGGAGGCCGATTCCCGCTGGCACTTCACGCTGGACGGGCAGATGGCGGCGGTCGACGACTACCTGGAGATCCGCCCCGAACGGCGGGAGCAGGTGGAGGCGCTCGTCCGCGAGGGGCGGCTCGCCGTCGGGCCCTGGCAGATCCTGCACGACGAGTTCCTGTGCTCGGGGGAGAACATCGTCCGGAACCTGGAGCTCGGCATCCGGCGCGCGGAGGAGCTGGGCGCCGCGATGATGGTCGGCTACCTGCCCGACCAGTTCGGGCACTGCGCGCAGACGCCGCAGATCCTCCGGCTCGCCGGGATCGAGCACGCGTGCGTCTGGCGCGGCGTCCCGGACCGGGTCCGGACCCGCGCGTTCGCCTGGGAGGCGCCGGACGGGACGGCGGTCCGCACCCAGTACCTCCCGGAGGGCGGCTACGGCAACGCCGCCTCGATGTTCGAGGAGTTCGGGACCGGCGCGTCGCCGCTGACCGGCCGCGCCGCCGGCTTCGCCGAGTCGATGGGCCGCTGGTACCCGGACGGCGGCGCGCTCCTGGCCATGTACGGCGCCGACCACACCGCGCCGGCCGCCGACCTCGCCGACCGGGTCGCGTCCGCGGGACTCGGGATGCGGCTGGACACCCTCGCCGGCTACTTCGCGGGGGAGGAGCCGTCCGTGGACGGCCTGCCGCGGATCCGGGGCGAGCTGCGGTCGCACGCCCGCGCCAACATCCTGCCCGGCGTGCTCTCCGCCCGCGTCCGGCTGAAGCAGATGATGGGACGCGCCGAGCGGCTCGTGGAGCGGTACGCCGAGCCGCTGACCGCGCTCTGGTACTCGGGCGACGCGCAGCGGTTCCTCGACCTGGCGTGGCGGCGCCTCATCGAGGTGAGCTGCCACGACTCGGTCACCGGCTGCGGCAGCGACGAGACCGCCGAGCAGGTCGCGGCGCACATGGCGGAGGCGGAGCAGCTCGGGCGCGCCGTCTGCGACCTCGTCACCGCCGAACGCGCCGCTCTGGTGCCGCTCGGCTCGCACCTGGTGTTCAACCCGAGCCCGGCCGCGCGGACGGGGCTCGTCACGCTGGACGTTCCGTCCGACGGGGAACCCGGGCTGGTGACGGGGGACGGGCGACCGGTGCCCGTCCAGACGCTCGAGGTCGCGCCCACCGTGCTGGACGACGGTGTCCACCCGGCCTCCGAGCTGCCCATCCTGCTGGAGCGGGTGTACGGGCGGGTGCTGTTCGGGCAGGAGATCCGGGACTGGTCCGTGTCGCGGGAGGAGCGCACGCTCACCTTCCACGTCACGTCGCGCGCCGACGTCCCGTTCGACATCGGCGACGTCCGGGAGGCTCTGCGGGACGCGGACGGGGAATGGCGCGTCCGCATCCTGGCCGATCCGCGCCGGACGGTCGCCGCGCTGGTCGACGTGCCCGCGCTGGGATTGACGACCGTCCGGCCCGTTCCAGCGTCCGGTGCCACGGAAGGGCCGGTGACGGGTGACGGGAGCGTCCTCGACAACGGGCTTCTGCGCGCCGAGGTCCGCGACGACGGGACCTTGCAGCTGCGCACCCCGTCCGGCCATGTCGTCGAGGGCGTCGGACGGATCGTGGACGGCGGCGACCTGGGCGACTCCTACAACTACGCGCCGCCCGCCGAGGACCGGATCGTCGGGGACCCGCTGACGGTGGGCGTCACCCCGCTCTCGGACGGGCCGCTCGTCGCCGCGCTCGACATCGTCCGGACGTACCGGTGGCCCGCCTCCGGGGACGTCCAGGGCGACGCCCGGTCCGGGTCCGAGGAGGACGTGACCGTCACCACCCGCGCTGAACTGCGCGCCGGCGAGCCGTTCCTCCGGCTGCGCGTCACGTTCGACAACCGCTGCGACGACCACCGGGTCCGGCTGCACATGTCGCTGCCGCGCCAGGCGGACACGTCCTTCGCCGAGGGGCAGTTCGCGATCATCGAGCGGGGGCTGACGGCCGAGGGCGGCTTCGGGGAACGTCCCGTGCCGACCTACCCGGCGTCCGGGTTCGTCGGCGCGGGCGGGCTGGCCGTCCTGCTGGAGCACGTCACCGAGTACGAGGTCACGGCCGGCGGGCGCGAGCTGGCGCTCACCCTGCTGCGCTCGATCGGCTACCTGTCCCGGGACCGCAACGCCTACCGCGACCAGCCCGCCGGGCCGCAGCTCCCGACGCCGCAGGCGCAGTGCCGGGGCGAGCGGACGGCCGGCCTGGCGATCATGCCCTACGACGGCGAACTCCCCGGAGCCGACGTCCTCCAGGCGGCCGAGGCGTACCGGCACGACCTCCTCACCGCCGCCGGCTACGGGCACGCCTCCGCGCCTGTCCCGGCCTCCCGCGCGGGCGTCTCGATCACGGGCGACGGCGTGGCCATGACCTCGCTCCGGTCCCGCGACGGCTGGATCGAGGCCCGGATGGTCGCCCAGTGCGCGGAGCCCGCCACGGCCGTCCTGCAGGGGGGCTTCACCGAGGCGACCCGCGTCGACCTGCGCGGGCGTCCCGGGCTCCCGCTCGACGTGCACGACGGGACGGCCACCCTGGCGCTGCGGCCCTGGGAGATCGCGACGGTGCGGCTGAGGACGCCCTAGCGGGCCGCCTCGGCCGTCCCGGCCGCGCGGACACGGGCGGGCGCGGCGGTCTCCACCGGATGCGCGGCGGCCGCCGCCATCGCCGCGCCCGCGATGCCCGCGTTGTTCACCAGCCGCGCCGGGACGATCTCCGCCCGGACGCCCTTGATCAGCGGCAGGAAGTGCTCCGACTTCCGGCTCACCCCGCCGCCGACGATGATCAGCGAGGGGGAGATCAGCGCCTCCAGATGCGCCAGGTACTCGCTCAGCCGCTTGGCCCACTTCGCCCAGCTGAGGTCCTCCTCGGTGCGCGCCTTCGCGGACGCGCGCAGCTCGGCGTCCTTGCCGTTGACCTGGATGTGCCCGAACTCGGTGTTCGGGACGAGGACGCCGTCGGTGAACAGCGCGCTGCCGATGCCCGTCCCCAGCGTGAGCAGGACGACGGTGCCGCGCCGGTCGCGTCCCGCGCCGAGCCGCATCTCCGCGACGCCCGCCGCGTCCGCGTCGTTGAGCAGCGTGATCTCCCGGCCGGTCACGTCCGCGATCAGGGACGCCGCGTCCAGCCCGAGCCAGTGCTTGGAGACGTTCGCCGCCGACAGCGCCACGCCGTCGATCACCACGCCGGGATAGGTGACGCCCACCGGGCCGTCCCAGCCGAAATGGTCGACGACCTCGGCGAGGACCTTCGCGACCGGCTTCGGCCTGGCCGGCCGCGGCGTGTCGATCCGGAAGCGCTCCCGGGTGAACGAGCCGTCCGTCAGGTCGACCGGCGCCCCCTTGATCCCCGAGCCGCCGATGTCGATCCCCAGCATCTCCCTGGCCATGCCCTCACTGTGCCCGATCTTCACCGGTCCTAAGAGCTCTCCATGAGCTGCAATCCGACCACGCCGGCGACGATGAGGGCGAGGAAGGCGAGCCGCCCCGGCGACGCGCTCTCGCCGAACGCGATCATGCCGACGAGCGCGACGCCGATCGCGCCCAGCCCGACGAACACGGCGTAGGCCGTCCCGACCGGCAGGGTCCGCAGCGACAGCGACAGCACGACGACGCTCAGCACCGCCACCGTGAGCCCGATGACGGACGGCCAGAGCCTCGTCAGGCCGTCCGACTCCTTCAGCGCCGTCGCCCACACCAGCTCCATCAGCCCGGCGGCCACCAGGTAGACCCACGCCATAACGCCCCCTCAACCGGAAATCCCTCCGGTTGAGATTAACCGGAGAAGTTTCCGGTTACAAGCACGTAACCGGAGGGCTCTCCGGTAATCTTCCGGTCGAAGGGGGTGGGAGATGCGGGAACTGCCGGTCGCAGGGCGTCCGCCCGCCGAGCGCGCGGACGCCGCCCGCAACCGCCGCCGCATCCTCGCGGCCGCCGCGGCGGTGATCGCCGAGCGGGGCGCGGACGGCCTCTCCATGGACGAGGTCGCGCGGCGGGCCGGGGTCGGCGTCGGCACCGTCTACCGCCGCTTCGGCGACCGCGCCCGCCTCGCCTACGCCGTGGTCGACGACCGCGAACGCGGCTTCCAGGCCGCCTTCCTGCACGGACCCCCGCCACTAGGCCCCGGCGCGTCCCCGTCCGAACGCCTCCGCGCGTTCCTGCACGCCCTCGCCGACCGCACCGACGCGCAGGCCGAACTACTGGTCATGGCCGAGGCCGACCCGCCCGACGCCCGCTTCCGGGACGGCTCGTACGGCCTCTACCACCTGCACCTGGCCATGCTCGTCGGGCAGGTCCGCCCCGCCGCCGACGCCGCGTACCTGGCCGACGCGCTCCTGGCGCCGCTCGCCGCGAACCTGATCCTGCACCAGCGCCGCACACGCGGAATGCCGGTCGAGCGGATCAAGGCCGGCCTGGACACGCTGGCCGAGGGCCTGCTGCGGACCCCCGCCGATCCGGATTGATCCGCCGAAAAGGTTTATCGGGACCGGGACGGCCCGTCAGACTGGGGGAGTGAATGACTTCGATCTCCTCGTGCTCGGATCGGGACCCGGCGGGCAGCGCGCGGCCATCGCCGCCGCCAAGCTGGGCCGCAAGGTCGGCATCGTGGACCGCCGCGACATGATCGGCGGCGTCTGCATCAACACCGGGACGATCCCGTCCAAGACCATGCGCGAGGCCGTGCTGTACCTGACCGGCCTCAACCAGCGCGAGCTCTACGGGCAGAGCTACCGGGTCAAGGACGACATCACCGTCGCCGACCTCGGGATGCGGACCCAGCACGTCATCGGCAGGGAGACCGACGTCATCCGCAGCCAGCTCGCCCGCAACCACGTCACCGTGCTGTCCGGCACCGGGCGCTTCCTGGAGCCCAACACGATCGGCATCTCCGGCACCGGCGACCGCGAGCAGAAGGTCACCGCCGAGCGCATCGTGATCGCCACGGGCACCACCCCGGCGCGTCCCGACACCGTCGACTTCGACGACCGGACGATCATCGACTCCGACGGCATCATCCACATGGACCGCATCCCGGAGACCATGGTCGTCGTCGGCGCCGGCGTGATCGGCATCGAGTACGCCTCGATGTTCGCCGCGCTCGGCACCAAGGTCACCGTCGTCGAGCGGCGTGAGCGGATGCTGGACTTCTGCGACCTGGAGATCGTCGAGGCGCTCAAGTACCACCTGCGCGACCTGGCCGTCACGTTCCGGTTCCGGGAGAGCGTCGCGTCCGTCGAACGGATGGAGCGCGGCGCGATCACCGTCCTGGAGAGCGGCAAGCGCATCCCCGCCGACACCGTCATGTACTCGGCCGGGCGGCAGGGCATGACCGGCGACCTCTGCCTGGACGCCGCGGGCCTCACCGCCGACCACCGCGGCCGGATCAAGGTGGACGAGAACTACCGCACCGGGGTCCCGCACGTCTACGCGGTCGGGGACGTGATCGGCTTCCCGTCCCTCGCGGCCACCTCGATGGAGCAGGGCCGGCTCGCCGCCCACCACGCCTGCGGCGAGCCGGTCGCGGAGATCCACGAGACCCAGCCGATCGGGATCTACACCATCCCCGAGATCAGCTTCGTCGGCCGGACCGAGGACGCCCTCACCGAGGCGAAGGTCCCCTTCGAAGTGGGGGTGTCCCGCTACCGCGAGCTGGCCCGCGGCCAGATCATCGGAGACTCCTACGGAATGCTGAAACTGCTGGTCTCCTCAGAAGACCGGCGCCTCCTGGGCGTCCACGTCTTCGGCACGGGAGCCACCGAACTGGTCCACATCGGCCAGACGGTCATGGGCTGCGGCGGCACCGTCGACTACCTGGTCAACGCCGTCTTCAACTACCCCACCCTGGCCGAGTCCTACAAGGTCGCGGCCCTGGACGCGATGAACAAGATGCGCCACATAGCCCGCCTGTCGGGCTAGGACGGCCAGAGCAGGTTCTCCAGCTCCGCGTCGATGTCGATGAACTCGGTCTCCTCTCCTGCGGGCACGGCCTGGTAGGTCCGGTGCAGGAAGTCGGCCAGCGGCGAGAGCGGCACCTCGAACAACGCGTCGCCGAATGGCGACGACAGGGCGATGTTGAGCGAGCCGTCATCGTCGGCCGGCCAGACCTCGACGTCCCCGTCCCCGACCTTCCGCACGATGCCGACCGTGAGGAGCTCCCTAGCGAAGATCCACTCCACCGGCTCGTCGTCGCCCACGTAGAAGGCCATCCGGATCGCGTACGGGTCGTCGGCCGCGTACTCCAGCCCCGCGAGCAGAGGAACGGTCGTGCGGTCGGGGACGACGAGACGAAGGCCCAGCTCTGCTGAGACGGTGGTACTGCTGTTCATGGCCATTCCCTCTTACGTCGGTCCCGCGGACTCGCGGGGACTCCGGTGAGTGGTTCTCCCTCTCACGGACATCCCCGCGATCTATGACGCCTAACTGCCTGAACTCGGCCGAACATTCCGGGGCCCCCGGCGTTTGTGATCCATCTCACCGTAGCAAAACCTGCGTCTGACCTGGGCAAAAGCGGATCTTTCGCAACTTTCCTACGGCCCCCACCGCCTGCCCCGCAGGCCCTTGGCC
>NZ_SMKY01000186.1 GCF_004349235.1 Actinomadura darangshiensis
CGCATTCGACATTGTTGACCTCCCGTCCAATCCAAGTGAGGCTGGCTCCGAGGTGATTCACCATGCGCTTCGGCCTCTTCTACGAGCACCAGTTGCCGCGTCCGTGGGGGGACGGGCAGGAGTTGCGGCTCTACCAGGACGCGCTGGATCAGGTGGAGATCGCTGATCGGGTCGGGTTCGACTACCTTTGGGCGGTGGAGCACCACTTCCTGGAGGAGTACTCGCATTCGTCGGCGCCCGAGGTGTTCCTGGGCGCCGCGTCGCAGCGGACGAAGCGGATCCGGCTCGGGCACGGGATCGTCCAGCTGCCGCCGGCGGTGAACCATCCGGCGCGGATCGCGGAGCGCATCGCGACGCTCGATCTCGTGTCGAACGGACGCGTTGATTTCGGGACGGGTGAGTCGAGTTCGAGTGCCGAACTCGGCGGGTTCGGGGTGCGCCGGACGGACAAGCGGGCCCAGTGGCAGGACGCGATCGACGCCATTACGCGGATGTTCGTCGAGGAGCCGTTCGCCGGATGGTTGTCGCGGGACATCACGATGCCGCCGCGCAACGTGCTGCCGAAACCCGTGCAGAAACCGCATCCGCCGCTGTGGGTGGCGTGCTCGCGGCGGGAGACGATCCAGTTCGCGGCCCGTAACGGCATCGGGGCTCTGTCGTTCTCGTTCGTGGAGCCCGAGGACGCGGGCAAATGGGTGGACGAGTACTACCGCATCCTGGCGTCGGAGGAATGCGTTCCGGCGGGGTTCGCGGTCAACCCGAACGTGTCCGTGGTGCTGCCGATGATGCTGCATGAGGACGAGGCGACCGCCATCGACCGCGGTATCGACGGGGCGCACTTCTTCGCGTTCGCGCTGGCGCACTACTACGGGCCGACGCCGCACGATCCCGGGCGCACGAACGTCTGGGAGGAGTTCCTTTCGCGGCGGGCGGCCCGCGGCTTCTCGCGGGAGCAGATCATCGCCAATGCCGGGACGCTCAACGTCAACGTCGGTTCGTTGCGGGGTGCGGTCGGGACGCCGGCGCAGGTCATCGACCTTGTCCGGCGGTATGAGGCCGTCGGGGTCGACCAGATCTCGTTCGTCCTGCAGTCGGGGCCGAACAAGCACGAGCACATCTGCGAGTCCCTGGAGCTGTTCGGGGAGGCCGTGCTGCCGCACTTCACCGAAGGGCGCGAGGAGCGGGACGCGGCGAAGGCCGAACGGCTCGCGCCCGCCATCGAGGCCGCGCTCGCCCGCCGCGAACCGGCCCGGACGGCCGCGGCCGGATACCGCATCGACGAGGACGCCGAAGTGGCCCGCGCGCACCGTTCCCGGGACATCCGCTCGGCGAGCCGCAGGCGGTTCCGGCAGGGTTTCTACAAGCTCGTGCACGGGCGGTCGGACGAGCAGATCGAACGCCACTTCGGCCCTGCCGCGCAACGCGTCTTCTTCGCCGGGATGGCCCGCGCGTTCGACCCGTCCGCCGCGGCCGGGTTCACCGGTGAGCTGGAGTTCTGCCTGACCCGCGTGGTGTGGACGCTCGAAATCGGCAAGAGCCGCGCCCACGCCCATCCGGGCCCGGCGGAGGACCCCGCACTCACCCTCACCGTGGCGACAGCCGACTTCCTGCGGATCCTCGCGGGCGACGCCAATCCGGCGTCGCTGCTCATGGACGGCCGCCTGGAACTGCGCGGCGACCACGAACTGGCGCCGCGCCTCAGCGAGATGTTCGGCGGCCCGTCGCCGTACTGAATGGGGGTGGCCGTGGGTCCCCCGACGTCCACGGCCACCGTAGGGTCAGACGCCCGCACCCCCCACCCGAGTTCGCGAATCGCCACAAAAAGATCCAGCAACGCCCGCCGGACTACGACTTGCTGGACGGGCGCCCGGCGACCATGTCGCTCAGCCGGTCGCCGAGGCGCTGCATGGGCAACCGGTAGCGGCGCTCGCGGATCCGCGCCCGGCGTTCCTTCCGGGAGTCCGGGCGGTAGCGGCGGCGGGCCCACGGCGAGTCCGGGCGGGCCAGCCGGACGGCCCCGATGATCGCGATGATGCCGATGAACAGTCCGATGACGCCCGTCCAGACCTTGCCCTTGAGCAAGGCGATCAACGCCACGAACAGGTCGAACAAGATGACGCCCACGATGGTCCAGAGGCCGTCCCCGGCGACGTCGTCCACCCCCAGCGGCCGGAGCCCGAGCAGCAGCAGGCCGCACAGCGCGACCGTGATGAAGACGACCTCGACCGACAATCGGCCCTGCTCGCTCCAGTAGACGTCCTGCAAGTGCAGGACGAGGGCGAACTCGTCCAGCACCAGGGCCGTCCCCACGCCGAAGACGGCCGCGGTGGCCGCCGCCCACCCGGACGAACCGTCCTGCACGGCCAGGCCGCTGACGCCGCCGATGCACATGAACACCAGCCCGAACACCACGTGATGGATGTGCTGCCCACCCGGCGTGACGTTGCCCGGCCACCATCGCACCTGGGCCCGGATCATCCGCACGCTGAACCGGATGAACAGGAACCCGGCGATGAACGCCACAAGGAAGCAGAACAGGCGCAGCCGCCCGGCGTCCGCAATCTCCCGCGTGAACCAGTCCCCCACACCGGCCCCATTCCCCGGCACGGGCAAGGGCAGCCCACCCAGGGGTCAGGCGCAGCCCTCGAAGCGCGGCACCGTCGACGCGGCCTCGAAGCCCGGTGTGGTGAACCACTGGTCGAGCAGCGTCTCGGCGGCGCCGTTCTGGTACATCCCGGCCAGGATCCGGTTGGCCGCGTGGCAGCCCTCCACGTCGCCCTTGCGCAGGCCGATCCCGTACCGCTCGTCGCTGAACGGGGCATTGACCATGGTGGTGCGGGAACCTGCCGCGGCGGCGAGTCCGGCCAGGACCAGGTCGTCGGTGGACACGGCATCGACCCGTCCACCGGCCAGCGCCTTGAGGCACTCACCGTAGGAACGCGCCGGGACCAGCGACGCGGCCACCCGCCGTTCCTCCGCCACATGGCGCCAGGAGTCGGACCCGGCTACCTGGCAGAGCCTCTTGCCCCGCAGGTCTTGCACGTTGCGAACGGACTTTTCGCCTTGCCGGACGAGGATGTCCTGATGCGCGACGTAGTACGGCCCAGCGAACGTGACCTGTTCCTTGCGTTCGTGCGTGATGGTGTACGCCGCCACCACCATGTCGACCTTGCCCTGGCTCAGCGCGCTCTCGCGTTCGTTGGGTGCCAGCGCCTGGAACGTCAGGTCATCGGACGCGACGCCGAGCCGTCCCGCCACGTAGGTCGCGACGTCGACGTCGAAGCCCTTGAGCGAGCCGTCCTTGGCCCGGAGCGACAGTCCAGGAAGGTCATCCCGGACCCCGATCACCAGCTTGTCCTTGCCCGTGACCGACGACGGCCCGTCGTCGCCGTACACCAGCGGTGGCAACGCCAAGGCCGCCACCAGGATCAGGACCGCCAGCCCGGCCAGGACGGCCGTGGCGACGAGGGTCGATTTGCTGCGGGCGGCGTGCACGGTCGGCTCCCGTTCTCGAAGGTCAGCGGTATTCCGACAGGCGCGGCCAGACTCCGGCCACGATGAGGGCGGCGATGGCCAGCGCACCGGCCGCCGGCAGCCACATCCACGGGTCCAGGGCCTGATCGCCCTTCTTCACGGCGCGGATGCGGAGGAACTCGTGATGGCTGACCAGGCCGTCGAGCTTCTGGTCATGGGCGCGGAAGGACGGGTGCGGGAGGGCCGTCCAGCGCGGGTCCAGATGGGCGCGGACGGCGGCGACCCGGCTGCCGCCCTCGACCAGCTCCCGGACACCCCGATCATGGTCCTGCCAACCGCGATAGCGGGGCAGGAGCGCGGCACCGTCCCGCCCCGAGCCGGTCTTCCGCTGACCCAGCGCCCCGTCGTAGGCGTCCATGCTGGTCGCGCCCTTGACGTAGAGGATCGCCTGGGCCTTCTCCAGGTACATCTGGTCGTAGCGGGCGGCCGCACCCGGATCGATGAGGCGCCGGCCGCGGTCGGTGTCCATGCCCGTGCCGATCGCCCGGACGCGCGTCAGGTCGAGGACCGGATCGAAGCCCGCGCTCTTCGCCGCCCGCAGCCGGTCCGCCTCGGTGGCCAGCAGCGACGCCCCAGCCACGGTCAGCACCCGAGCGCCCGCGACCGCGACGGCCAGCGGCAGGCTGAGCATCCGCCGGAACCGCCGCGCCAGGTACACCTGGAGGCCCGCCAGCGCGGCCAGCAGCGCCAGCCCGGCCCCCAGCACCCGGAAACGTCCGGCGAGGACCGCCGAATGCTCGTCCTCGTAGGCCGAGTCGACGTCCGCGGCGCCGTCCAGCGTCAGGTTGTACGCCTTCGGCAGCAGGTTCCCCGTCATCAGCGCCGTCGCCGCCCGGTACCGCTCGATCGCCTCCGGCGGCAGCACGGCCATGGCCTGGTCCGACCGCGCCGCCTCCATCGCCGCCTGGACGTTCTGGTCATAGGCATGCAACCCGTCCAGCACCGCCTGGACGGCCTGCAGCCGCACCGGATCACCCTTCGCCAGCCGCACCGCCTGCAACCCGGCCCGCTGCGCGTCCTCCCGGCGGATGTCGTACACGTACCGCTGGGCGCCGCGCTCGCAGTCGGACGCCTCCGGGTCGCACAGCCAGCCCTCCTCATCGCCGGTCAGCAGCACATTGGTCACCTGCGCGTCCATGTCACTGAGCGCGAGATACATGTCGCCCGTGGCCAGGACCATGGGACCTTCGCGATCCCCGAGCGTCCGCAGCCCCTCACGTGCGTGCCCGACCGCCACGCCCGTCGCGGTGAACAGCATGGCGAGCGCCACCAACGCCAACGCGGCCAGCACCCGGACCCGACCCGCAACGGTACGAACGCCGATGAACTTGGAGGGCACGCTCAGACCCACTCCTTCGGGGGGACGTCTTCCGGGGCGGACGTTCAAGTCTCGGGGGACGATCACACAGCCCGCAAGATCATTGCCAGACCCGGCCGATCCTCGACCCGCCCGCCGTCCTTTCCATTCGGGCGCATCAAGGCCGGTGAACTCGACCGGTAGGCGTCCGCTCTCGGGTGGTGTGGCGTGGGTAGCGTGCCTGTATGGGCGTTGCGGATGAGCCGATCGCGATCGTGGGAGCCGGGGCTGTCGGTGGTCTGATCGCGGCTGAGCTGCATGCGGCCGGGAACCGGGTGACGATGTGCGTGCGCCGCCCCTTCGACCGCCTCGTCGTCGACCGCGAAGACGCACCGCGCGAGTTCGCCGTCGCCCCGCCCGGCCTGGCCGTCGCGACCTCGCCCGGCGACGTCCGGCCCGTCCGGTGGGTGGTCGTCGCGCTTAAGGCCCAGGACGCCGCTGCCGCGGCGCCATGGCTGGCGCGGCTCGTCGGGGACGGCACGACGGTCGTGGCGGTGCAGAACGGGATCGAGCAGCGTGAACGCCTCGAACCACACGCGTCCGGCGCGCCGGTCGTTCCCGCACTGGCGGACACGGCCGTCGAGCGCATCGGGCCCGGTCGTCTCGTACATCGCGGCGGCGAGCTGGTCACCGTGGCCGACGCGCCCGGGATGGCCGGGTTCGCCAGGCTGTTCCATGGCGGCGCGCTTCGCGTCGTGCTGGAGCCGGACTTCACCACCGCCTCGTGGCGCAAGCTCCTCGCCAACATCGCCGCCAACCCGCTGACCACGCTGACCGGCCGCCGCATGGAGGTCTTCACCGATCCCGGGATCCGCGCGCTGGCGCTCGGCCTGGTCCGTGAGGCCGCGGCGGCGGGCCGCGCTGAAGGGGCACGGCTCGCGGACGACGAGGCCGAACGCGTCCTGGCCCGCTGCGACGGCTACCCGCCGGACGCCGGATCGTCCATGCTGCACGACCGGCTCGCCGGAAGGCCCCTGGAACATGACGCGCTGACGGGCGCCGTCCTGCGGGCCGCAACCCGTCACGACCTGCCCGCCCCGCTCAACCAGGCCGTCCTGGCCCTTCTCGCGGCTCTGGACGGCGCCCCGTAGATCATCGATTCGCGTAGTCGGGGACGAGATTCTTGAGGTAGCGGGCGCTTTTGTCGCACTGGTCGGTGTAGCCGATGGCGGGGTAGAAGGCTTGGGCGTCTGTGCGGTAGCGGGCACTGGTGACCTCCATGCGTATGCAGCCGCGGGTGCGGGCCGCTTCTTCGGCGGCCTCCATGAGGCGCCGGCCCACGCCGAGGCCCCGGGATTGGGCGTCGACGACGAGGGCGACGACGCGTCCCCAGGAGCCGGGGCGCTCGAAGAAGGGGACCACGGCGAGGGCGATGACTCCGACGACGCGGCCGTCGTGGACGGCGGCCAGGGGCAGTAGGTCTTCGCTGTCGTTCCAGTGTGCGAGGCGGGCGGTGACCTCGTCGTCCGTGTTCTCGGGGTGGCCCAGTTCGGCGAACAGCTCGTTCACTCTGGGGGCGTCGTCCTGCCTGACCTGCCTGACGCTCAATGTGCTCATGGTGGCCTCGTTCCATGGATGTCTGAAATGTGCAAAGGGGACGTCCGGCACAGGAAAGACGGGAGGCGGGGCGACGGGGTTCACTCGCGGGACGTGAGCGTGAGAGGAGCCGTCCGATGCCGGAAGCCGCTGGGCCGGAGTTCTGGAAGAACCTGAAGCCGATCGAGAACTCGCAGAAGCCGGACGCGTTGCCGGAGGTGTACCTGTCCAAGGTCGCCACCGACGACGACCGGTACTACGTGCCGTTCACCGAGACCGTGGGGTCGCGGCCGCTGTGGATCAACGTCAAGGACAACATGTGGTCCGACATCCTGCGGTCCAAGGAGGCCGGGCTCGTCAACCGGCACTACCACCCGCACGAGGTGTTCGCCTACACCATCTCCGGCAAGTGGGGGTACCTGGAGCGCCCCTGGACGGCGACCGCCGGCGACTTCATCTACGAGGCGCCCGGCGAGGGGCACACCCTCGTCGCCTACGAGCACGAGGAGCCGATGAAGACGCTGTTCATCGTCAAGGGACCACTGGTCTGGCTGGACGAGAACGGCGACCCCGACGGCTTCTTCGACGTCCACGACTACATCGACATGTGCCGCAAGCACTACGACAAGGTCGGCCTGGGCGCGGACTACATCGACTCGCTGTTCCGCTGACGTAGGCTCCCGCGGAGGACCGCCCGCCTCCGGGAGGAGCAGACCATGCCGGCAGCGATGATCTCCCAGGCCAGCACCGAGGACGTCGACCCGCGCGACCGCATCGGGTTCTGGGAGGACTACAACCGCAGGGCGCTGGTCGGGCTGTCCTGCACCTCCTACTCGGAGCGGGGGCTGCTGGCGCGGCAGGCCAACTACCGGCTCGGGGACGTCCGGCTCGCCGACATCAGCGGCAACGCCCACGCCATCGAGCGCACCCCGCAGGTCGCCAAGTCGACGCCGAAGGACTCGGTGTTCGCGTCGCTGCTACTCAAAGGCGAGGCGGTCTTCCTGCACGAGGACGGCTGCCTCGCCGCCACCGCCGGCGACCTGGTCGTGTACGACACGCGCCGCCCTTACCTGTTCGGGTTCTCCTCGTCCATGCGGCAGTTCCTCGTCGACATCCCGCGCGGGCTGTTCGTCGAGCGGTGCATGGCGGGTGGTATCCCGGCGCCCATGCTGTTCGGACGCGGGACGGCCCGGGAGGGCGGCCTGGTCGCGACGCTCCGCTCCGTCCTGGAGAACCCGGGCGCGGAGGCTCGCGGCGGCGTCCTCGATCTGATCGGGATGCTCGCCACCGGGCGCTCCGGCGGACGTCCCGCGCCGGCCGCCTACCAGACCCTGCTGATCGTCGCCACGGACTACATCGACCGGCACCTGCACGACGCCCGCCTCACCCAGGGTGAGGTCGCCCAGGTCGTCGGAGTGTCCGTCCGGCATCTGGGCCGGATCTTCCACTCCGCGGGGACGACCCCGTCCCGCCACATCCTGGAGCGCCGCCTCCAGCGCGCCCACGCCGACCTCACCGCGCCGGACGCCGCCCGCACGACGATCGCGGACGTCGCCTACCGCTGGGGCTTCTCCAGCCAGGCCCATTTCGCCCGCCATTTCCGCGCGCGCTTCGGCGGCACCCCGTCCGACGTCCGCGCGTCAGTCGGCGTCAGTGACGGATAGGACGGCCACCGTCCGGCGGTCGGGACGCAGGGCGGTCACGCCCACGTCCAGCGGCGGGATGACCCGCATGTGCCAGTCCGAGGTGTAGAAGAGCCAGCCGCACCGGCCTGCGGCCTCCTCGATGGCCGTGATGTCGGTTTCCTGGACGCCGGCCAGCGCGGCGAGCGACTCCCAGGACGCGCGGCGCCCGTGCGCGCCGTGCATGCCCGGCCCGTACGCGCCGCCTGACGCGGCCCCGCTGAAGAGCGCCCGCAGGACGTCCGCCACGGTCACCTGGCGCACGTCCGTCACAGTCGGGCCGGTGCTGAACGCAACGGCGTTGTCGGTCACCTTGACCGCCTTGCTCCAGTGCGGGTCCTGGTAGGTGTCCGCCAGCCCCATTCGCCGGACGGCCTCGGCGATCTTCATGCTCGAACCCTAGAGTGATCCGGTGACCCACGCCCCCCGGCATGCCACCACGTACAGCCTCGTCGTCGACGACGAGGAGACCGCGCGCGAGGGTGCACAGGCGTTGGCCGCACGCGGTCACGCGCTCGTCCGGGTGGCTCCGGCGCCCGGCTCCGCCTGGCGGATCGACAGCCTCGACGAGGGCCCCTACCCGGACGACGACGAGGACTGGTGGACGTCGGCCGAAGAACGCGCCGTCTCCGAGTTGACCGAGGATCTGGGCGGCACCGTCAGGCGCTCGATGGCGCTGCCGGAGACGGCCCGCCGCTTCTTCCCCGACGGCGAGCCCATCTGCGACCTGACCATCGGCCAGGTGCGCGACGCCCGTCTGACCGCGCTCTCCTCCGAGCCCGCCCGCGCCCCGCGTCCGATCATCGTCCACGACCTCGGGAACCCGGAGCCGTCAGGCGGCCCCACGGGCGAACGCATCACGCTGCAGGGACTCGAAGACATCGACTGGGCCTCGCTGACCGGCGCCTACGGCCCGGCGGACGAGATCCCGGACATCCTGCGCGGCCTCGCGGCCAACGACGAGGGCTGGGACGAGGCCATGGAGGTCTATTTCAGCTCGGTCGTCCACCAGGACACCTGCTACAGCTGCACCCCGGAGACCATCAGGTTCCTCGTCCAGGTGGCCCGCGCCCCGCAGCTGACCCCCGAATACCGCGTGGAGCTGCTGGCCCACCTGACCTACATCGCCACGATCGACCCCGTCCCGGTCACCGAGAAGGCCGATGCGGACGAGTCCGCCACCTGCCAGGCCGTCATCGACCAGGTTCCCGCCCTCCTGGCGCTCTGGCCGGACGCCTCCGCGACGGTGCGCGCGTGGCTGATCGTCCTGGCGGCGCAGCGCCCCGAGACCGGCCTGCTCCCCGAGTTCCGGGACCTCCGGAGCCGGGTCGAGGGGGCGAGTCCCGCGCTCGATCTCGCGCTCGCCCTGGTGTCCGGCGACGACGAGGGCGTCCTCGAAATGACGATGGCCGCGGCCTCCTGGGACGAGGAGGTCCCGCCCCTCCTGGAGGCGCCGCTCCCCCTGCGGTCCCGCCACCTGACCCTCCTCACCCACCTGGCCCTAACCGAGCTCACCCCCGCGAACTAGCGGATGCGTCATTCGTCCTAAGGCTCATGATTCGCCCGACCGGACGAAGACGCCCATCAGGTGAGGGCGTCCGGGAGGCCGGCGCCGGAAGAGCCCACCGCCGAAGCGAGGGCGGGTGCCGGAGAAGTCCGTCTCAAGTGCCTGGCTCAGCTCGAGACCCACGGCGGCACCCCATGCCCTGAGTTGTTCGGTGTCGATGCTCCGCACATGCTGCCAACGGTGGAAGACGATCCCGCACGACGGACAGAGCACTTCCTTGCTCGCCAGGCGCTCGCGATTAGGGGTGGTGACGATCAGGCGGCCGCTGATACGGAGAAGGCGAGCCGCGGTGTCGAAGAACGCGCGCAGGGCATCGTCGGCGAGATGCTCAAGGACCTCCACCGCCACAATGGAGTCGAAGCGGTCCGCCGCGGATCGGAATTCTTCGATGGGCACGGCACCCCGGAAACCGGGGTTGGACGCGTTCAGCCGGTTCGTCGCCTCCAGCGCGCCCTGAAGGCTGTCCGTCGCCCACACCTCCGCGCCGAGGTCCCGGCAGATCCGTTCGGAGAGATGCCCTCGTCCGCAGCCGTAGTCGAGCACCTCGTCTCCGCCGGAGATATGAGGGCGTAACGCCCTGGTGAGGCGGGCACCGTGCTTATGTGAGAAATAGTGCTCGGGGAAACAGAGTTCCCGCTCCCAGAAGGCCCGGAGTGCGGCGTCCGTCCACACCGCCGCGTCCGCACGACCATCACGTGTTCCCACGACGCCGCCCGGTCAGCGGCCCGAAAGGGCGAAGAGCTCTCTGCATTCGGCACGCAGCACACCGCCCTGCACGTCGATCCGCGGGTCTCCGGCCTGGGCGACCGTCAGCGCGGGAATCCTGATCTGCCGCCAGGTGTAAACCGCACTGGGGTTCGCCGCCGCCCAGTCCAGGGCGTCCTGCTGCGTCGCGCCGAAGATGACAGCGTCCATCCTCGCCCAGATCGCCGCGGACACGCACATCGGGCAGGGTTCCAAGGTGGAGAAGAGGACCATTCCCGGCAGGTACCTGGATCCGATCGTTCTCGCGGCCCCGCGGATGGCCGTCATCTCGGGATGCGCGCTCGGGTCGTTGTCATCCTGAATGAGATTGCTACCGGACCCTGCGATGACCTTCGTCCCCCGCGCCACCAGGGCACCGAGAGCGTAGTTCCGCGAAGCCGCGGCCGTCCGCGCCAACTTGATGCATAGTTCGATCATTAATTCAAGCTGCGTCCGGGTCTTGCTTCCAACAGTGTCACCATACCGTTTTGATCGCATCAATATCACTTCCCCTGGACGGTCACAGCGCCATCAGTGCGCTCTTCTCACAGATCAGCACGTCATCGTCGTCGCGCGCCTTCTCCAGCCATAAAGACCCATCATTCTCGACAATCCAGTAGTCTCGTTTCCGTATGTCGATGCACCGCACGTCGATGTACGGCTCATACCTGGCCGACAGTTCACCGATGGCGGAACGCACCGAATCGAGCCCTGCATCGTCGAACTCGAACTCCGGGCGGGCCTGCGCTCGACCGCGCGGAACCACCGGAATGAAACTCACCTTGCGGGCGCCCTGCTCGACCGCGAAGCCGATCATCCGTGGCAGGAGATCGGTGCTGCCCGGCGCGATCACCGTGTTGACGGAGAAAGGAATCGACCGGCTCCGCGAGGCCGCGATGCCGGCCAGCACGCGCTGATACGAGGGAACCCGCAGTACGAGATCATTACTGGAGTCCGGGCGATGAACGCTGAATTTCAGCTCTCCGCCGACCTTCTTCAGCGCCGAGAGCACCGAGGCGTGCATGGAGATCCCGTTGGTGATGACCACGGGTTTCACGCTCTGGTTGCCGCATTCCATTACTATCTGCGCCAGATCGGCTCTGCTGGTCGGTTCGCCGCCCGACAGTTTGACGGTGGCCACGCCTCGTTCCCGCAGGGCGGCGACGATCCTTTCGATCTCCGCCACCGTCAGCATCACCCGGCTCGTGTTGGGTGCCTGACAGAAGGAGCAGGCCGCGTTGCAGCGCCGGGTCACCCGCAGGCAGACCGACGTCGGGAAGACAAGGTCAGCCGGGAACACTTCTCCCCTCCATCGTGCGCGTCAGTTCAAGGGCGTTGAGGGTGCTGCACATGTAGTCTGCGAATTTCTGGGCATACCCGAGGCTTTCGGCGATTCTCGCCCGCGAGCCACTGCTCGGCGGCAGTTGGGTCCCGTAGAAGACAATGACGCCGTGCGGCGGCCGGCCGTCGTCATGCCTGTTCGTCAGCGGATCCAAGGAGAGGACCGGGCAGGCGAGAACCCACCGCTGCGTCGGCTCGATCATCCGCCCGATTTCTTCGGCGTACCATTCCGTATGGTTCACCGGAAGCTTCTCGTACAACGGAACGCGCTCGCGATAAGCACGGGCGCTGACGATATGCGGGGTGTTGATGTCCACCCGGGTGAAGCCGTACTCCCGGGGCATCGCGATATTGAGTACGACGAGCTCCCGGTCCTGTTCGAGGCAGGTCTCGCCCTGATCATCTGTTATGGCGCGGAAGTAGCGGGCGTTGCAGGGCACGCTCAAGGTCTTCGAGATCAGCGCACAGACAAGGTAGAGCGCCTCCTGGAGCATCCGACGTTCCCCCTGCCGCAACAGTTCGAAGCCGTTCTCGAGATCGTCGAATTCCATTTTTCGTAACCTCCGAACCAGGAGTTCATGGCCTGCGAGCACGACGATGCCGCCAAGCAGGAGAAGGTTCCCGTACCCGAGTACGCGCAGCGCGTCAAGGTAGCCCACCTCGTCCCGTTGCTCCGTGAGAACGTTGATCCAGATACCCAGGAGGATGGCCGAAACCACCGAACTGAGGAGCCTGCTCGCGCTCGCCACACTCGATCGCTTCACCGCTCCACCCAGACAGGATAACACGTTGTCAACATGTCACTACGTAACGTGACCCTGCTTCACGTCTGCATCCGTAAATGCATTCGACCTCCGACTTCTCCGTCCTCTCTACAACGGTTCATACCTCGCATTGGACGGAGTGTCCACCGTCAACAACACCCCAACGAAATCACGCCGCTGATTCGAGTACCCCGCCTCGGCATGCCAATATGCCGTGACCTGCGAGTACTATCTGTCTGGGCAGCTTGACCTTGCCAGTCAAGACAATAGAGAGTTTCATCGGGCCTGCCGAGCCCGGCAGCGCGCTCAACCCCTGAAGCGGACACATCAGAAATGCTGGATCGGTGTCCGGAAATACGGTCAGCGGCCCTGGAAGTCTGGGGGGCGGTTCTCTAGGAAGGCGGTGATGCCTTCCTTGGCGTCCTCGGTGGCGGCCAGTTCGACCAGTTCGCCGAGCAGGTGGGCGACCTGGTCGTCCAGGGGGCGGTTCTCGATGGCGAAGAAGGCGTCGCGGCCCCGGCGCAGGCCCACGGGGCTCTTGGACGCGATGACGCGGGCCAGTTCGTCGACCCGGTCGTCCAGCTCGGCGCGCGGGACGACCTCGGTGACGAGGCCGATGTCGCGGCCCTCGGCGGCGGTGATGCGGGAGCCGGTGTAGTAGAGCTTGAAGGCGTGCTTCGGGGCGACGTTCCGGTTGATGACCGCCATGATCATCATGGGCCAGAGGCCGACGTTGACCTCGGGGGTGGCGAGCTTGACGTCGTCCGCCGCGATCACCAGGTCGCAGGCGGCGGCGAGGCCGAGGCCGCCCGCCACGGCATGCCCGGCGAGCCGGGCGATGATCGGCTTGCCGAGCTTCGGGAAGGCCGTGAAGAGGCGGAACGGCGCGCTTTCCCGGATCGCGGAGGCGTCCGCGACCGATCGTCCGTCGGCCTGGGCCCGGCCGAGACCGCCGAGGTCGGCGCCGGCGCAGAACGCCCGGTCGCCGGCGCCCGTCAGGACGATCACCCGGACCTCGGGGTCGGCCTTGGCGCGGTCGAACGCGTCCAGCAGCTCGCCGGTCATCCGGTCGCTGAGCGCGTTGCGGGCGTCCGGACGGTTCAGCGTGATCCGCGCGATCCGCTCGTCCGCCGAGTAGAGGATCGTCTCGTACATGCCCGCTCCCGCCTGAGAACCGAAACCGCCCTTCAGAGCATGCCTCATGCTCTGAAGGGCGGTGACGAGTGGTCCGTCAGATGCGCTCGATGATGGTGGCGTTGGCCTGGCCGCCGCCCTCGCACATCGTCTGCAGGCCGTAGCGGCCGCCGGTGCGCTCCAGCTCGTGCAGCAGCTTCGTCATCAGCACGCCGCCGGTGGCGCCCAGCGGGTGGCCGAGGGCGATGGCGCCGCCGTTGGGGTTGGTCTTGTCCAGCGAAGCGCCGGTGTCGTGCGCCCACGCCATCGGGACCGGGGCGAACGCCTCGTTGACCTCGAAGACGTCGATGTCGCCGATCTTCAGGCCGGCGCGGTCGAGCGCCTTCTCGGTGGCGGGGATCGGGCCGGTCAGCATGTAGACCGGGTCCGAGCCGCAGACGGCGAGGGTGTGGATGCGGGCGCGCGGCGTCAGGTTGTGCCGCTTGACGGCCTCCTCGGACGCGATGAGCAGCGCGGACGCGCCGACGGAGATCTGCGAGGCGACGGCCGCGGTGATGACGCCGTCCTCGCGGAGCGTCTTCAGGCCGGCCATCTTCTCCATCGTGGTGTCGGGGCGGGCGCCCTCGTCCTTGGACAGGCCCGCGATCGGGGCGATCTCCCGGTCGAAGTAGCCGGCCTCGATGGCCTTGGCGGCGCGCTGGTGGCTCTCCAGCGCGAACTTCTCCAGGTCCTCGCGGGTGAAGCCCCACTTCTCGGCCATCAGCTCGGCGCCGCGGAACTGGGAGATCTCCTGCATGCCGTAGCGCTCGGCCCAGCCCTCGCCGTACGGGAAGGGCATGCCCTTCTCCATGGCCATGGCGACGGACGAGCCCATCGGGACGATCGCCATTTGCTCGATGCCGGACGCGACGACGAGGTCCTGCGTGCCGGACAGCACGCCCTGCGCGGCGAAGTGGATCGCCTGCTGGGACGATCCGCACTGCCGGTCGATGGTCACGCCGGGCACCGTGTCCGGCAGCCCGGCCGACAGCCAGGCGGTGCGGGCGATGTCGAGGGACTGGGGGCCGACCTGCATGACGCAGCCGGTGATCACGTCCTCGACCGCGGCGGGGTCGGCACCGGTGCGGTTGATGAGCTCCTTGAGCACGTGGGCCCCGAGGTCGGCGGGGTGGACGTCCTTCAGGGCGCCCTTCTTGGTACCGACGGGGGTACGGACCGCGCCGACGATGTACGCCTCGGCCACTACGCCTCCAAGTATGTGGGGTTCCGTCCCGAAACCGAGTGGGATTCGGTCGTCAGTATGAGATTACATCCCGCACGGTGCAACACCATGTGAGCTGAGTCTCGGACACTACGCACCCTGCCCGGCGGGCCTGCGCTCCGGGCCGAGCACCTCGCCGTCCGCCTCGTCGCCGAGGGACGTCTCGGCGAGCCGGGTCAGGACGTCCGCCAGCTCGGGATGCTCTTCGGGCGCCCAGCCCTCCAGGTGCCGGGCGAGGCCGTCGCGGCGGGCCGCGAAGAGGCGTGCGGCGACGGCCTCACCGGACGGCGTGACGGCGAGCAGCCCGTCCTGCCGCTGGACGTACCCGGCGTCGACGAGCCGGTCGACGTACGGGCGGCCCTGCTCGATCTGGACGCCCGCGCGGTCGGCGAGGTCCTGGCCGGCGACCGTCCCGTCCTTGGCGATCCGGCACAGCGCCCATACGCTCCCCGCGGGCAGGGAGACGCCCGAGATCGCGGCCAGCCGGTCGTAGAGCTCGAACGCCTTCGCGTCCTTGCGCATCAGCTCGCTCAGGGCGCGCTCTATCTCGTGCCTGGACGACCGGACGGTCGGCGCCCCACCGAACCCCTCGCCGTAGTCGGGCGTCTGCGAGGTCGCCCGCAGCGGCACCTCGCGCAGGAACCAGGTCAGCACGAACGCGACCGCCGCCACTGGGACGGCCCAGAAGAACACCGAGTCGATCGACTGCGCGTAGGCGTGCAGGACGCCCTGCTTCACGTCGGCCGGATACCTGTCGAGCAGCTGAGGGTTCCCCTGGACGGCCGCCGGATCGAACCCGGGCGGCAGCACCCGCGCCAGGTCCTCGACGTGGCCGGCGAGCTGGTTGCTGAAGACCGAGCCGAACACCGCGACGCCGAACGACCCGCCGATCTGCCGGAAGAACGTGACACCGGACGTGGCGGACCCGAGGTCCTCGTACGACACCGAGTTCTGGACGGCGATGACGAGCACCTGCATGACCAGCCCGAGCCCGAAGCCGAGCAGCGCGAAGCGCAGGCTCATCGTGAGGGTGGACGAGTCCTCGTCCAGTCCCGAGAGGAAGAACAGCGCCAGCGCGATGATCGGGGTGCCGGCGACCGGGAAGACCTTGTAGCGGCCGAACCGGGTGATCAGCTGCCCGGAGCCGATCGAGCTGAGCAGCATGCCGAGCATCATCGGCAGCAGGTAGACGCCGGACAGCGTGGGCGAGACGCCGTGCACCACCTGGAGGAAGATCGGCAGGAACGTCAGCGCGCCGAACATCGCGAAGCCGACCGCGAAGCTGACCGCGGCGCCCAGCGAGAACACCGAGTTCTTCAGCAGCGCCGGCGGCATGACCGGCTCGGCGGCGCGCCGCTCCACCAGCAGCCAGGCGGCGATGAGCACGACCGAGCCGGCGAGGAGGCCGATGATGGGCGCGGACAGCCAGTCGTAGCGCGTGCCGCCCCAGGTCGTCATCAGCACGAGCCCGACCGCCCAGCCGACGATCAGCAGCGTGCCGAGGTAGTCGATGCGGTGCCGCTCCCGCTCGCCCGTCGCGGGCAGCACGGCGGCGATCACGGCGAGGGCCAGCACGCCGATGGGCAGGTTGATGTAGAACACCCAGCGCCACGACAGGTTGTCGACGAACCAGCCGCCGAGCAGCGGACCGCACACGCTGGACACGCCGAAGACAGCCCCGAACAGGCCCTGGTAGCGGCCGCGCTCGCGCGGCGGCACCACGTCCCCGACGATCGCGACGACGAGGACCATCAGCCCGCCGCCGCCGAGGCCCTGCAGGCCGCGGAACCCGATCAGCTCCGTCATGTTCTGCGCGAGCCCGCACAGCGCCGACCCGATCAGGAACAGGACGATCGACGCCTGGAAGAGGCGCTTGCGCCCGTACTGGTCGCCGAGCTTGCCCCACAGCGGCGTCGACGCCGTGGACGCCAGCAGGTACGCCGTCACGACCCACGACAGGTGGTTGAGCCCGCCGAGGTCGCTGACGATCGTCGGCAGCGCGGTGGACACGATCGTCTGGTCCAGCGCCGCCAGCAGCATGGCGAGCATGAGGGCGCCGAGGGTGATCCAGAGGTCCCTGCCCTTCGGCATGACCCGTTCGTCCCGCGCCGCCGTCGCCGCCATGCCGGTCCCCTCCCGATCCGTGCCGGAGGAGATCTACCCATGAGCCAGGCGAGATCACCCGGCCCCGGCGATCAGCCTCGGCCCGGCCGGGTCACCGTATGAGGTCGCGGGACACCTTCGCGGCGCCCATCGCGGCGGCCCCGCCGGCGATGGCCACGGCTCCCGCGGTGACCCACAGCGGCAGGCCCTTGCGGGTCTTCAGCCCGCTCGCGACGTCGACCGAGTCGGCGGCGAGGCCGACCCGGGCCATCAGCCGGCGCCCGGAGTCGTCGCTGAGCAGGTACCCGGCACCGAGGGCGATCTCCCGGGCGGCGAACATCCGGACCATGTAGTCGCGGCCCGGGTCGGCCGCGCCGCCCAGCCCCATCAGCTTCACGGTCAGCTTCGGCGCCGCGAGCGCGGCCGCCCCGAGGGCGACCCGGCCGCGCGCCAGGTTCGTCATCATCTCGTCGACCTTGTCCCGGCCGTCTTCTTCCTTCGCATCTGCCACAAGAGTGAGGTTATCGGGCCGCACTCCGTGCCCGACTCGCGGGTAACCCGTTCCTTACACGTCTATCGTTCTAGGAGGCGGCACTCCCCCCGGAATGAAGGTGGACATGGAAGGCATCATCGCCCTCGTCGTCGTGTCACTGCTCGCCGCGTTCTGCGTGCGGTGGGTCGCGATCCGGCTCCGGCTGCCGATGCCCACCCGGCTCGCGGTGATCATCGTGTTCGTCCTCGTCGTCCTGGCGATGTACGGGCAGCATCTGCAGAACTGAGCGGCGGAACCGAACCGCGGCGACGTACGTCACATCCGAGCGGCACCGATTTTTCCGCCCGGTTCCGAACCTCCCGGCCCGACCGTGAGTCATAACAGGCGAAACCGGCTTCACGCCTGTTCAACGTTCCGCCGAGGCCGATGCGCCCCACCCGCCCCCGGGTGAGATC
>NZ_SMKY01000187.1 GCF_004349235.1 Actinomadura darangshiensis
CCCCCCGGCCTGGAACTCCGAGCCCCCCACCGCCTGACCATCCGGGAGAGCACCGCCGGCCGCCCCTGAGTGTTGCTTTCATGCCTTTCTTGCGTCGTCCCAGGGGTCGGTGCATTCTGTTTTGCAGCGCTGCAATCTGATGTTACCGGTCACATTTGCTGCCCTGCGTGGAGCGATGGCTACGCCGTCCACGCAGTGGGCCGGCAGCGTCCGACGGAAGGAGAGTCCACGATGCTCAATCCCCTGGCATCGCGCGGTCGGCTGCTCTGGAGCGCCTTGACGGCCGCACTGGTGGCGGTGTCGGCCGCCGGCCTGGTCCCCCAGCACACCGATGCTCACGGGACCGGCCGGCAGCGGCGGCTCGTCAACGTGGCCGCCGGCGGGCCGGCCGGTGCATCGTCCACTCCGGTGAGGAGCCAGCCGGGCTCACTGGCGGCGTCGTATCCGAATCCCGGGTACGTCACGGGGTCGACCGGCGCGCACGACCCGGCCGCGGTCAGGGCGCCGGACGGGACGTACGTCGTCGTCACGACCGGCGACGACATACCGATCAAGACGTCCACCGACCGGACCGCGTGGCGGAGCGCCGGGGTCGTCTGGCCCGGCGGCGCACCCTGGACCACCCCGTACACGGGCGGCGGCCGCAGCCTGTGGGCGCCCGACATCTCCTACCACAACGGTCAGTTCTACCTGTACTACTCAGCGTCCACGTTCGGGTCCCAGCATTCCGCGATCTTCCTGGCCACCAGCCCCACCGGCGCCTCGGGGACCTGGACGAACCGGGGAATGGTCATCGAGAGCGGTTCGTCGGTGAACTACAACGCGATCGACCCGAACCTCGTCGTCAACGAATCGGGCCAGTGGTGGCTGACCTTCGGATCGTTCTGGTCCGGGATCAAGATGATCCGCCTGGACTCCGGCAGCGGCCTGCGTTCCGGCTCCGACACGGCCGTGCGGTCCATCGCGTCCCGCGGCGGCGGCCCGATCGAGGCGCCGTTCATCTACCGGCACGGCGGCTACTACTACCTGTTCGTGTCCTTCGACTACTGCTGCCGGGGCGCGGACAGCACGTACCGCATCATGGTCGGCCGGTCGACGTCGATCACCGGCCCCTACGCCGACCGCAACGGCGCGCCCATGAACTCCGGCGGCGGTACCGAGATACTCGCCGGCCACGGCTCGATCCACGGGCCCGGCCACGAGGCCGTCATCGGCGACGTCGACGGCGACGTCCTCTTCTACCATTACTACGCGGACAGCGGCGCCCCCTACCTCGGCATCAACCTCATCGGCTGGGACGGCGCCGCCTGGCCCTACGTCTACTGAGCGCCAGGCGCGACGGGCTGACCGTCGAACGGCACTCGCCGTGCGCGGCGGCCATTGCGGCTACGGTGCGGCCATGACGATCCTGCGGTCACTGATCCTGTTCGCCGTCGCGGCCGTCGCCGAGATCGGCGGCGCCTGGCTGGTATGGCAGGGCGTGCGCGAACACCGCGGCCACTGGTGGATCGGCGCGGGCGTCATCGCGCTGGGGGCCTACGGCTTCGCGGCGACACTCCAGCCCGATACGCACTTCGGCCGCATCCTCGCCGCCTACGGTGGCGTCTTCGTGGCCGGCTCCCTGGCCTGGGCCATGGCGTTCGACGGATTCCGCCCCGACCGATGGGACCTGACCGGCGCCCTCATCTGCCTGGCCGGCGTGGCCGTCATCATGTACGCCCCACGCTCCTGATCGCGCCCTGCATCGCCACTGCTCGTTCATTTCAGCGGGTCATGGCCCCAGTTCATGAGCGAGTGGCGCCATCTGGTGTCCTCCACGTCACCGGAGGGGCGCTGCGCGAGATGCCGATGGACGTAGCCGACCACCTTGTTCATGTGCGCGTAGTCCTGCTCGGTCAGGTCCGATTTCTGCGCCCGCAGCAACTCGACGATTCTGCGGCCGGACTCGTGGCCGGTGGACTCCCCGCCGCCGTCCTTCTGCCCCACCGACCGCGACTCGTCCGTCTCCAGCCAACGGTCCAGCTCCTTGGGCGTCATGTTCACGACCTTGCCGAACTCGGCCGCCACCTCGGCATCGTCGCCGCTCATTTGGAGCCCTTCCGCTTGCGCAGTGCCTCGCCCTTGTGAACGGCCTTCTTACCGCTCTTCTCGCTGCGCACGACGTACTGGGGCTCCTCGGGCGATGCCGCGACCGTCCGTCCCGCCTCCTCCCGGCGGTCGGTGACCTTCTCCTCCACGCGCCCTTCGGCCGTGGAACCGTGGCTGCTCCAGCTGACCTTGTCCCCCTTGCGGGGTTCATCCCTTTTACCCATGCGGCCGCCGTACCCGCCGACGGCCGCGAAACGCCTCGTCAACCGCCTTTTGGGACGCCCTTCACCCGGCCGGAGGCTAGGCCTGGATGACGCGGACGCCGGCCTCGGTGAAGGCGGCGACCTCGGCCTCGGGGACCGTCCCGTCCGTCACCAGGATGTCGATCGCGTCGGTGTCGCAGATCCGGGCGAACGCGCGGTGCCCGACCTTCGAGCCGTCCGCGACCACGACCACCTGGTCGGCGCGCTCGGCCATCAGCCGGTTCACGTCCGCCTCGCCCTCGTTGTGGCAGGTCGCGCCGTGCCGCGCGGCCACCCCGTTCACCCCGATGACCGCCACGTCCAGGGTCACGTGGTCGAAGATCCCGGTGGCGAGCGGCCCGGTCAGCTCGTAGGACTGCGGCCGCGGCACCCCGCCGGTCAGGACGATCTTCACATGCGGCCGGACGGCCAACTCGTTGCCGATGTTGAGCGCGTTGGTGACGATCGTGATCGCCGGCGTCGCCCCCTCGGCGTGCAGGTCGGCGCGGGTGGCGAGGACCCGCGCGACCTCCGACGTCGTGGTCCCCCCGTTCAGCCCGATGATCGACCCGGGCTTCGCCAGCTCGGCGGTCGCCGCCGCTATCCGCTGCTTCTCCGACGCGTGCCGCGCCGCCTTGTAGCGCAGCGGCAGGTCGTAGCTGACGCTCTGCGCGACGGCCCCGCCGCGGGTGCGGGTCAGCATCTGCTGCTGCGCGAGCTGGTCGAAGTCGCGGCGGATCGTCGCGGCCGACACCCCCATCCGCAGCGACGCCTCCTCGACGGTCAGCCGGCCTGCGTCGGCGAGCAGTTCGAGCAGCGCGTTCCAGCGCTCGTGCCGGGTCACACCGGCCCCCTTTCCAGCGCGCGGACGGGCATCCTCGGAGGTGGTCATCCGCGGAGTCTAGCCTGCGCGCCCCTGGCCTTACCTGCGCGTTCCCGCCATGGAACAATCAGCATCGATCATATGTGCGCAGCGAGGGGATCCCATGCCGAAACCGGCCGATGACCACATCACCTCCCTGGTCAACGCGCGGATCGTCCTGCCGGGCGGCGTCCGGGAGGGCGCCCTGCACATCACCGGCGGCACGATCGCGGCCGAGCCCGGCTCCGGCGCCGTGCTCGATCTCGGCGGCCGGTACGTCGTGCCCGGCTTCGTGGACATGCACGTCCACGGGGGTGCGGGCGCGTCCTACCAGCTCGGACGTCCGGACGAGGCGCGGCGGGCGGCGGACTTCCACCTCGCGCACGGAACGACGACCACGATGGCGAGCCTGGTCACCGGCGACCCGGACGAGCTGGCCGCCGCCGTCGCGGGCCTGGCGGACCTCGCCGCCGACGGCGTGCTCGCGGGCATCCACCTGGAGGGCCCCTACCTGGCCCGCGACCGCTGCGGCGCGCACGACCCGGCCCTGCTGCGCGCCCCCGACCCGGCCGAGTTCGACCGCCTCGTCCGGATCGGCCGCGGGCACGTCCGGATGATCACGCTCGCCCCCGAACTGCCCGGCGCGCTCGACCTCGTCCGGGCCGCGGCGGACGCGGGCGTGATCGCGGCCGTCGGCCACACCGACGGCACCGGCGAAACCGCCAGGGCCGCGTTCGACGCGGGCGCGCGCGTGGCGACGCACCTGTTCAACGCCATGCGGCCGCTGCACCACCGCGAGGGCGGCCCGATCGCCGCCGCCCTGAACGACCCCCGGGTCACCGTCGAGCTGATCAACGACGGCGTGCACGTCGAATCCGCCGTGGCCCGGCTCGCGTTCGCGGCCTCGCCCCGGGTCGCGCTGATCACCGACGCGATGGCCGCCGCCGGGATGGGCGACGGCGACTACCGGCTCGGCGTGATGGACGTCGAGGTCCGCGACGGCCGCGCCCTCCTCGCCGGCGGGACGTCCATCGCCGGCAGCACGATCACGATGGCGGACGCGTTCCGCCGCGCCGTCACGGATGTCGGCCTGCCGATCGAACGCGCCGCCGCGGCCGCGTCCCTCACCCCTGCGCGCGCGCTCGGCATCGACTCCCGCGTCGGCTCCCTGGAACCCGGCAAAGACGCCGATCTGGCCGTCCTGGACGACGATCTCCGCATCGCCTGGGTCATGCGAAAGGGCCGCCGCGTGTGACGGCGGTGGCCGAACGTCCCGCGTGCCCGATTTCTCAGCGACAATTGATGGCGTTCAGACGTCCGACAAGGGAATCATGGAACCGTGGAACGTTTGCGGGGATGGCCGGTCACGCTGACCGAAGGTCCTGTCGGGCTGCGCCCGCTACGGCATCGAGACGCCGCCGTCTGGCGTGAACTGCGAGTCCGCAACGCCGACTGGCTCCGCCCGTGGGAACCCACCAACCCCGAGACGCCGCTGTTCCGCAGCGGTCTCGGGCCGTACCTCAGCATGGTCCACACCATGCGGCGCGAGGCCCGCCAAGGCCTCGCCCTGCCCTGGGTCGTCACCCACGAGAACGACTTCGCCGGCCAGCTCACCATCGGCGCGGTCGTCTGGGGATCGGCCCGCTCCGCGCAGATCGGCTACTGGGTCGACAAGCGCGTCGCCGGCCGCGGCGTCATTCCCACCGCGGTGGCCCTCGCCGTCGACCACTGTTTCTTCACCGTCGGCCTGCACCGGCTGGAGGCGAATATCCGCCCGGAGAACACCGCGTCCCGCCGCGTCGTCGAAAAGCTCGGATTCCGCGAAGAGGGAATTCGGCGCCGCCATCTGCACATCGACGGTGCCTGGCGCGACCACATCTGCTACGCGCTCACCGTCGAGGACGTGCCCGGTGGCCTGCGCGCTCGCTGGCTCGCCGGCCGTAAACAGGCATTTCCCCGGCACACCTGACCCGCCGTAAGAATCCTGCGATCGAGAAGACTCGGCAAACGGAGAGTAACGGCGAGATCGATCTCGCGACACACCGCCCCTTATGCTCGTCAACCTCTGACACCCCCTCGTACCGTGCGGGGCGTGACCCTGCTCCCATTGCACGTTCGCGCGCCGAAAGTCGGCCCGCCTCTTAAGCGTGCCCTGGGACGGTGGGGCCAGTGAGCAGCGCCGTCCTTTACCTCGCCATCGTCATCGTCTGGGCCATCGTCCTCGTGCCCATGTGGCTGCGCCGCGACACCGAGGCGACCGGAATCTCCCGCCTCCTCCACAAGCGTCCCGAGGAGGCCGAGGCCGCCGAGGACGACGAAGAGGAGATTCCCGACGAGGTCCCCGAGCCCCGCCGCCCGGTGAGCCGCGCCACCGTCATCGCCCGGCGCCGCCGCCGCACCACGGGGCTCGCCGCCCTGCTCCTCACCACCATCGCCGTCGCCGCGTCCGGCCTCGCGCCCTGGTGGATCACCGCGCCGCCGGTCCTCCTGCTGGCCGGCCACCTCGCCCTGCTCCGCGTCGCCGTCGGCATGGACGCCGCCCACCGCCGCGCCGCCACCCAGGCCGCCCGCGCCGCGGCCCGCACCCGCGCCCTGGAGGCCCGCCGCGCCGCCGAAGCCACCGAACCCGCCGAGGTCATCGAACTCATCACCCCCGACGACGTCTTCGACCAGTACGCCGACGACCGCCGCGCCGTCGGCGAGTAACCGATGCGCGAGCACCCCCCGATGTTTGCTAACCTGGCGGAGTCCTTGGGGCTGTAGCGCAGTCCGGTAGCGCACCTCGTTCGCATCGAGGGGGTCAGGGGTTCAAATCCCCTCAGCTCCACCCAGGTCAAAGGCCGGTTCTCCGAAGAGAAACCGGCCTTTTTTGTGCCCGTACAGCAGCGAAGTACAGCTACGACCCCTCACGCGGCGAGTCGAGGCTCTTACCTAGGCGCTTGAGCGCTTTACGCGTCGCGTCCGATGACACCTCGCTGTAGACGTTCATCGTGACCGAGATCTGGCTGTGCCGGAGGATCTGCATCGCCACCCGAGGGTGAACGTCCATGGCCACCAGAAGCGAGGCGCACGTCTTGCGAGTGGCGTGGACGGGGATCAGCCGCACGCCCGCCTTACGGCAAGCCGTGGTGAAGCTCCGGTTGAAGTTCCGAGGCTCGATCGGCTGCCCGGTACGCGTGGTGAAGACCAGGCCGAGTTCCGTCCACTCCTCCCCCGCCGTGTCCCGCACCGCCGCTTGATTCTCATCGCGTTCGGCGAGCGCCGTGGCGCAGATGTCAGGCAACGGAAGGACCGCGTCGGACGACTCGGTCTTGGTCTCACGGTGCAGCAGCCGGCCCCGGATGCGCTGGATCTGCCAGCCGACCGTCAACTCGGCCTTGTCCAGGTCGACGTCTTCCCAGCGGAGCCCGAGCATCTCGCCGCGCCGCAGGCCCAGGACGAGGATCAGCACGAAGGCGGGATAGAGCGGGTCACGGCGCTGCCTCGCCGCCTCCAGGAACTTGCGCGCCTCATCGACGCTCCACGGCTTCACCTTGCGCCGTCGAGGCTTGGGGACGCGCAGGAGAGCGGCCACGTTGCGCGGGAGGATCTCCTCCCGGACGGCGTTGTTCAGGGCCGCGCGGAGGACCGTCCAGGCGTCCCGGACGGTGCGGTCGGAGGCGTACTGCTCGCAGCACTCGCCGAGGGCGCAGCATCGCCGCTCGTCCTTGCTCCGTCGCTCGTCCTTACCCTGCGCGCAGCACTGGCAACGGTCACGAAGCCCGTTGAGCCACGTCCGCACGTCCTGAACGCTCAGCTTGTCGAGCCGCTTCTTCCCCAGCACAGGGACGATGTAGAGCCGCACGAACATGTCATAGTTCGCCGCCGTCGCGGGAGCCAGGTTCGGGTCAACGACCTCGCGGAGCCAGTACGTCAGGTAGCCGGCGAGCGTCGGCGATTTCGTGGCCACTGGCCCCAGCTTGGCCGAACCGAGCAGCTTGACGTACTTGTCGTGGACGATGTCGCGCGTCTTGCCGTAGACGTACTTCCGCTTGCGCTCCCCGGTGGGAGTGGTCACCCAGGCATAAGCGGCATAGCCGTTCCGGTACGGGTAGATGGACCCTTCTCCATTGGCACGGCTACGCCGGGAGTTCTTGCGTCGCTTTCCGTCCTCGGGCTCATCGGGTGTGGCGAGTGCGGTTGTGGTCATCAGGCGGCTTCCTCCGTTAGCTGGTCGAGGTAATCGGCGAGGGCGTTGGCGGGGACGAGTCGGCGGCGGCCGATCTTGATCGTGCGGAGCTGGTTGGAGCGAATGAGGTTGTAGAGCGTCCAGCGGCTCACGCGGAGCCGTTCGGCGGCTTCGTCGACGGTCAGGACCAGGTCGGTCAACTCGTGCTCCCTTGTGGCGAGGTGGGCGAGGCGGACGGGTCGAGCGGCGGCAAGGGTTTGCCGGTGAGGGCGGCGGTGAGGAGTGCTTCGCCGGGGGTCATGCCTTGGCCGAGGTAGCGCCAGTGGGCGATGACGAGGACCTGGTCGTCGTCGAAGGGCAGGCGTCCGGTCGAGATCTCGGCGTGTTGCCGCTGGTTGTGCTCGATGCGGTCGGCGCGCAGGCGGCCGAGGGTGGTGGAGTAGTGGCGGGATTTGGTGGAGAAGTGGCCGCGGAAGCCGAGCATGTGAGCCCACTCGGTCAGCCGCAGCCGGGCGTACTCCTCGATCGCACCGAGGCGGAGGCATTCGGCGATGAGCCGTCGGGCGTGGCCGCTGACGGGCAGGTCGGCCGGGTCGTCGGTTGGGCGTATGCGGCGGTCGAGGGTGCCGACGCATTCGGCGGCTTTGGTGGCGTATTTGGCGATGTAGCCCGCCACCGCGTTATCGGTCAGTTCCCCCGTGGTGGTGATGGGCCGTACGTCGACCTGGGAACCCCACTCGTGCGTCAGGGCCGGGACGTCCCCGGCCGCCGGAGTGGACACCCGCACCGCCCCGGCCGCGTGGTCGACCGCGGCCTTGAGGAGTTCATGGGTCGCCCAGGCCGGAGGCGGAGCGTCGGGGCCGCCGGGTCCGTCGAGGCGGATGACGGCGTGGAAGTGGACCAGGCCGCGCCGCTGGTATTCGGCGACCTTGGCGAAAGAGACCGTGAGCACCTCGCGGAGGTCGGCGACGCGCAGGCCCGTCGACCGGGCGACATACCGCCGGAACGCCAGGGTGAAGCGGCGCCACAGTTCGGGGGCGTGCGCGTTCCACAGGACGGCGCCGGAGTAGTCGAAGCAGTCGGGGCAGATCGGTTGCCCGAGCCGAGGGTCCCCGTCGGAGTGCCGGACGGTGCAGGACACGGCCCGTCCGTGCGGGCAGTTGCCGCCGTTGCGGCGGGGGTGGCAGGAGACGACGCCGCCGCCGGCCCCGGTGCGGCGGGAGTGGACCGGCCCGAAGGAGGGCGCGGTGAGGGTGACGAACGCCGCCGGATGCGTGGTGACGGTGTCCGGGACGCCTTTGCCGCCGACCAGGCCCGCGCGGACGAGTTGGTAGGTGTCGGCGCGGTAGGTCTCAGCGCAGGACGGGCAGCGGGACGCGCGGCGGGTCTTGCACGCCACCCGCAGCATCCCGCCCGGCTCCCGCGCGGTCGAGTAGTGGTGCAGGACCTCGCCCGTCTGCGGGTCGAGGTGGGTGACGCGGCCGCGCAGGTGTACCGGTTGGGCGCACCCACCGGTGGAGTGCGCGCGGCGCGCCCAGGCCTGGAAGTCGGTCCGGTTGAACCGTTCGGCCATGTCGCGGGCGGCCAGGGCGGTGACGTGTGGAGCAGCGTGCGGCACGATGGGCGGGTCTCCCTATCCGTTCAGGCGGGTGGAGTGGGACCGAGGCCCCCGGCGCGGCGCTCTTGCTTGGCGGCTTGTGGGCCGCGCCGGGGGCGGACTCAGAACGCCGAGACCAGCCGCGACAGCCCATCGGCCAGCAGCGCGAGGCCGGTGAAGATGGCGCGGACGGCACGGGCGGCGTTCTCGGGGTGGTTGAGGGCGAACAGGCCCAGGACGATCCAGAAGCAGCCGAAGGCGCAGCGGCGCAGGAACATCGACGCGTCCTCTCAGCAGGTGTGGCCGTGGCCGTTGCAGTCGGGGCAGGTGGACCCGTCGGAGGCGACCCCGCCCCCGCCGCAGGTCCCGCACACCCAGCCGACGACAAGAGAGACGAGGGCGGGCAGCGGTCGCGGGTGACCGTTGAAGGCACGCATCAGGCGACCCGCCCCGCGTCCTGGTCGTCGTCCTGGTCGTGGTCGAGGGTGATGTTGTCCCGGTAGCTGTCGCGGGCGCGGTACTCCTCGTGGCGCTGCTGGGGGATGTGGACGATGCGGTAGGAGACGCGGCCGAAGGTGCGGGTCGCCAAGTAGTGCCCGCCGCGGTGGGTGTCGTCGGTGACGTCGACGCCCAGCAGCGCCGCCGTGGCGTCGACCAGCGCGACCGCTGAAGGGTCGTCACCGGTGCGGACGCTGACGGTGAGGTGATGGCCGTACTCTTCGACCGGCACGTCCGGGTTGGCCTCCAGAAAGACGGCCAGGGCGCGCAGGCCGATGATGATCTGGGAGCGGGAGAACAGGTCACCGGGCACGGGCGGAGCCGTCTGGCCGGTCAGGTCGTTGTAGGCGGTCATTGCGGTTTCCTCCATGGGTCAGGCGACGGGCGCGGTTTCGGTGCGGAGCTGGCGGAGCAGATCGGAGGCGAGTTGGTTGGACACGCCGAGGCGGGCGCGGAGCGCGTCCCGGGTGATGGGCCGCCCGTGCTCGGTTTCGTGTTGGGTGGCGACGCGGCGGGCGAAGTCGACCAGCGGCCCCACCGGAGCCGACGAGGCGGACGGGGCGGATGGTGTCGAGGTGGAGTGCTCGGCAGGGACGGGGATGAAGGTCTGTCCGTCCTGCTCGTCCTCGCCCCGGCCGGTCTCGGTCGGGACGGCGGCGCCGACGGTGGGGCGTTCGTCCTCCCACACCACCCACGGGGACGAAGTCGAGGACGGGACAGACGGCGCCCCGGACGAGGACGGAGACGAGGCCGAGGAGGGGGCGGGACGGCCGAAGGAGGTGGGGACCGGTGAGGGACGGGCCGCCGTGCGGGTGCCGGCCTTTCGGCGTTCCAGCATCGACACGGCGACCAGGAACGCGCCCGCCGGAGTGCCCGCGGTGATCCAGCCCCACACCGTTGGGTCGGCCTGGGCCAGGTTCGCGGCCAGGGACAGCAGGACACCGCCCACGAGGACGACGGTCGGCCACGACAGGCGCCCCGTTTCCCGCTCGGTGCGCTTGTCGCGCTGCCGCTCCCCCGCCGCCATCACGCATGTCAGGTCGATGCAGACCGCGATAGCCCAGGCCATCCACCCGCGTTGACCGTGCTCGGTGGCGGTGTCGCGGATGTGGGTGAACGACCCGGCCGCCGCGATGCCCGCCAGGACCACGACCGGCCCGGAGTCGGTCACCGCGCCGAAGATCCGCCGGGTCATGCGGCCCGCCGGTTGGTGACGAGGGCGAGCAGCACGGCCATTTCGGGGTCGCAGTGGTGGGTGTCGGCCCAGTCGTCGACCTCACCGGCCAAGGACGAGGCGAACGAGTCGGCGCACTGCTGGCATCGGGCGATGTGCAGGGAGCGGAATTCGTCCCACTCGACGCCGACCGGCCACACGTCCCAGGACGACACCGCCGACGGCCGGGACGAGGACGGAGCGGGCGAAGGAGCCGGGACCGCGACGAACCGGGGTCGGGGACGAAGGACACGGATGCGAGCAACCATCGGAAAGCCTCCAGGGCCGGTTTCGGGCAAGGGACGGGTAGGGACGTGGCGTGATCAGGGCTCACGCCGAGCCGTAGAAGGAGGAGAGGGAGAGGCGGCTATGCGGCCGGGTCGATGACCGGGACCGAGCCCACGAGGGTCTCCCAGTCCGGGGTCAGGTGCGCGTAATCGCGGGCCGCTTGTTCGGCCTCACGCTCGGGGACGAACACCGACCGGGCGCGGTGCCAGGAGCCGTCCTGTCCGGCGACGATGCACACACCGGGTGTCTCGGCGGCGATGGCGCGGGCGGCGTCCAGGGCGGCGGGGTCGAGGTCGCCGAGGGTCATGTTGGCGGTTTCGGGGTCGTTGACCCGGTGGCACACCCGCCCGGACAGTTGGGCGCGCAGGGCGGTGACGCCGGGGCCGAGGTCGGAGCCGATGCGCTGCCCGCACACGATCAAGTGGACCGCGAAGGCCCGGCCGAGCTGCGCCACGCGCAGCAGCGCGGTAGCGGTCTTGGACACCTCCTCTTTCTCGGATCTGTCGGCCATCAGGAACAGTTCGGCGACCTCGTCCACCAGCACCACGACCGGCACCGGCCGCAGCATCTCGGGGAGCGTCCAGACGTTGCGGGCCCCGTGCGCACGGCAGGTGGCCATCCGGTTCTCGACCTCGCCGACCAGATCGGCCAGCAGATCGACCGACTCTTTGCGGGTGGTGGCCAGCGCCGACAGACGCGGCGCATACGGGGTGAACTCGACACCGCCCTTGAGGTCGAAGCCCACCAGGGCGACCGGTTGCGGGGCCAGGCCCTTGATGAGGGCGTTGGCCAGGTTGGACTTGCCGGACTGGGTGGCCCCGGCGTTGAGCCAGTGCGGGACCGTGCGGAAGTCGATCACCCAGTCCCGGCCGTTCTCCAGCTTCCCGGGACGCACGGTGAGCAGTTCGCCGGTTTCGGGTTCGGTGATCACGTCCACTAGCGGGTCACGCATGGTGGCCCACAGGGTGACGTAGCCGGGCCGGACGTCGACCACCCGCACCGAGTGGACACGCCAGGCGTGCGCGATCCCTTCCGCCGCCTTCTCGTAGTCGGCCGGGACCTGGCCGTCGTGCAGGCGCAGCCGCATCCGCCACCCGAGCCGGGTCGGTCGCAGGATGCCGAGGCGGGGAGCGCGCTCGACGTCGACCCGCCGCACCCGCCGCTTGTGCTCGACCACCGTGGCCGCCGACCGGGACGCCGGCCCCACCACCGGGATGGCGTCCAGGGTGAGGCGGAACCGGCGCCGGTTCCGGGTGAGCTTGCAGCCCGAGGCGACGTGATGCCACGTCAGGTACACCACCACCGCACGGGCAGGGAAGGCGACGCCGTACCAGAACGACACCGGGTGGTACCGGCGCCAGGCCCAGAGCCCGGCCGCCGCAGCGGCCAGGACCCCGAGCACCACAAGCAGGTCAGTCATGACCTGGCCGCCGATCAGGCCACGCCCGCCGAAGCGGACGCGTCCGACGACCCAGCAGCCGAGACGGGGGCGATGCGGTCGGCGCGGTAGGCCACGCCCCACCGCTTCTCACCGCCGAGCACCGCCTCCCACGGGAACGCCGTCAACCCGACCGGTGTGACGACCTCGCCGATCGTCACCGACTGGTCGCCGACCACCGCGACATTGAGCAGGTCCACCCGCCCCATCGGGTCGGCCGCCGACAGGCCCACCGTGAACACCGTCTGGCCGTTGCGGTCCACCTTGACCTCCCCCGTGTCCTGATTGACCAGCTTGGGACGCGGCGGCGACACGCACACGAACGTCAGCGCCGATACGTCCACCGGGATGTTGCGCATGAAGAACCTCCGAGGTTCGTTGGGCTACTTGGCCAATATAGTCTACTTGGCAGTCTAAGTTGTCAAGGCCACCCTGGTTTCCTTGGCCCGTCGGCTGTGCTGAACTTGAGTGAGGCCCCTGACGGAAGGCGGACCATGGTCAAGAGGACCGGACGGCCCGGATATCTCCAGATAGCCGATGACCTGCGGAAACAGATCACCGGCGGGCAACTGGAGCCCGGCCAGTCCCTGCCGTCCACCGCCCAGCTATGCGCGGAGTACGAGGTGTCCGCCGGCGTGGTGAAGGCCGCCATCAGCGTGTTGCGGACCGAGGGCGCCGTTATCGGCCAGCAGGGCAAGGGCGTGTTCGTCCGCGACCAGTCCGACACCGACGCCCGCCCGACGTCCCAGGCCGGCCCCGCGGCTGACGGGGACGACGTGACGATGAAGCAGCTCACGGAAGTACTGGCCGCCGTCCGTGACCTTGGGGAGCGCGTGGCCCGGATCGAGCGGAGCGTGTTTCCAGAGCCTCCGCCAGCTGATCGACCCGGCAAGTGAGGTCGTCCAACTCGGCAAGGATCTGGGTCAAGAGGTCCCGAGGTGTCTGGGCCTCTCCGCCGTCCGCCGCCATCGGCAACCGCCTCCTGTCGTGACTTGGCTCACCCTTGTTCGGCACACCGATATTTCAGTTCAGGAGGCGCGCAAAGCCCATCATTAATGCGTCATCGGGTTCTTACACATCCGTTTATACGTCCGCTTTCACGTCCCCCAGCAGTCAGCGGCAACATGTGCATATGTGCCGATATCTGCCGTATGGAAAGGCCGGATTTGAGCACGACCAAAGAGCGAACCGGTTGGCAGCCCCGCATACTCCGCGAGCGTCGAGAGATTCACGGCTTGAGCCTTGAAGCCGCAGGCGACAAGTTGCGCCAGGTCGCCCAGCGGGGAGGACTCACGGTCGCGGCGAACTTCCAAACGCTGTGGGGGCACGAGAGCGGCAGCGTGTATCCAGGCCCGCACTACCGTCGCGCCTACTGCCTTCTGTACGAGGCCACCGAGCCCGAGCTGGGCTTTCGTCTCGCGCTCCCCGCCGAGGAGACCGGAGACCTCACCCTCCCGCTGCCCAGCCCGCTCAGCCCCGCAGCCACCGAGGACGCCGCCAACACCATCACCAGCGGACTGGACCGAGTCTCTGACCAGACCCAGAGCCAGGACCCGACCGCCGGCGACGCCCTCAAAGCCCGCGTAGTCAGCGCATGGCGCGGCCGAGCGATGAGCGGCAGTATCGCAACAACCACGCTCGTCCTGGTCGGCGGATACGCCGGATCAGGAAAAACCGAATTCGCCCGCTTCCTCGGCGACGTATCAGGCTGGGCATTCCTCGACAAGGACTCGCTAACTCGGCGCCTCACCGAACGCCTATTGGTCTCCCTGGACGGCGACCCTCACGACCGCCACACCGACCTCTACCTGAAAGAGGTCAGGCCACTTGAATACAAGTGCCTCATGGACACCGCCAACGACAACATCGACTGCGGCATATCCACCATCCTCGCCGCCCCGTTCATCGCCGAGTTGAAGGACGAAGCCTGGTTGAGCCGCCTCACCAACCGCTGCAAGGCCAAGGGCGTGGACGTCGCCGTGATCTGGGTCCGGTGCGACGTCGACTCCATGCGCGAGTACATCGAGTTCCGGGACGCCCCGCGCGACACGTGGAAGCTCGCCAACTGGGACGAGTACGCCAGCACGCTCGACACCGCGAGCAGCCCGCCCGGCGTTCACCTCACCGTCGACAACCGCCTAGGTGCCGCGATCAGCACCGCCGACCAGACCCGGGAAGCGTTGCGTAGGGTCCTGTCATGACTCGTCCCGGTGTGATCCTCTACGGCCCACCGACCAGCGGCAAGGACACCGTCACAGCAGAACTCACCCGCCAGGACGACCGGTATGCACTCCTGCCCAAGCTCAAAGTCGGCACCGGCCGCAGCGCCGGATACCGCTACGTCACGGCCACCGAGCTGGAGAAGCTGCGCGACACCGGCCGCTTGGTCGTCGAGACCCACCGCTACGGCAACGTCTACGCCGTCGACCGCGACGACATCGCCGCCCTGGTCGAGGCCGACAAGGTCCCGATCGTCCACATGGGCAACGTCGCCGACCTGCGGCGCCTCCGCGACGCCGTCCCACTCGACTGGACGGCCGCCCTCCTGTGGATCACCCGAGAACTGTGCGCCGACCGTTCCAAGCACCGCGGCGACGTCGACACCCCCAAGCGCCTCCAAGCATGGGACGAAACGCGCAACGATCTCCAAGCCGCAACCACACCGGTCTTCAATCTCGTCGTCCACACCGACCGGGCAGACCCCGCCGAGACGGCCCGCCGCATCCTCGCAGCCGTCGAAACCAGCCCCCGCCAGCTGGTGACACCCGACCTCGAACAGCGGTGACCGCGCGGCAGGGGATCACGTCCCCACGGCTCCCCTGCCGCACGGCGATCAAGGCCACGGCCACCCGCCAGAGTGCGTGATAGCCGCGGCCACCTCACGGACCGACACCGCCTCAACCAGCGTGCGGCCAACTCGTCCAGGCCCGCCCGGCATCCATCAGGCCCCGTCCGTTCCCCAGGATGAGCGGGCCATCGCTATCCACCGTTCCAGCGCCGTCGTCACCTGCGTTACCGCCAAGTCCATATCGGCGCAGGGCGCCAGCAGCTCCCCGGTACTGGACCGGTACCACCACCCGCCATCCCCGCCGGCAACGGTGACGCTGTCGCCCAGACATGGCATATCGGGAAAGAACACGCGCAGCATGGGACAGGTCTCGGCGTACCGCCGGTCGACCGTCCAACCTCGCCGCCTCAGCGCCCGCGCCAACCGGTTGAGTTGCCGCCGCGCGATGAACGGCCGAGGCAGCGCGACCAGTGCATCCGGGGGGACAAGCACCCGCCGCGCCGCCTCAGCCTCTTCCGAAGCCGCCGCATCCTGCGCGACGGCCCCGTCCGGTGATGGCGGCAGACCCCAAGCCACCATCACCACACCCTCTTGATGACCGGACGCCCCGCCCGCTGCCGCTCCTGATTGAGCGCCTCACGCAGCGCCACCGAGTCCGAACGGATCACCGTCGGGTCGACACCGGCCGCCGGGTCGTGCAACGTCGCCACCCAGTCACCAGGACCGCCGTCCCAGCGCCGAGACCGCCAGATCCGGTGACCGGTGAACTCTTCCCGGAGCCGACGCAGCGCCGGGTCATCCGTCTGCGGACGCGTTTCCATCGCGAGCTTCCTCATGGGGGTTGGTCGTCGAGCCGAACCGGCCCGCGCGGCATCGTCAACCGCCCAACCAGGCTCGCGCCGCCCCGCGATTTACAAAGGAGCCTGACAGGGGGCCAGCAGGGGGCCACACTTGGTGACGGGAGGTAGCCCGCCCATGACGACCGAGGCAAGACGAGCATTCGGCGCATACCTGGCGCGCCTACGAGGCAGCAGAAGCCAACGCGCGTTAGCCGCCCAACTCTGCGATCTCTCCGGATCTGACACGATCACCCGACACGAGGTGTCCCGCTGGGAACGCGGCCTACGCATCCCCGACGACTGGCTTCCCTACCTCGCCCGCGCCCACAACGTCGCGCTGCCCGTCCTGGAACGCATGGCCGCCCAGGCCCACGGCCACACCCCCGACCAGGACGGCACCCCGTTCGACCTCTCCGCCTTCTTCCCAGGAGCCGACGCCCTCAAGACGCGCCTGGCCAACGCCTGGCACGGCCGAGCCGTCGCCAACGCCGGCGGCAACCCCGTCCTGGTCCTGGTCGGCGGCTACGCCGGATCAGGCAAAACCGAGTTCGCCCGCTTCCTGTCCGACCTCTCAGGCTGGGCGTTCCTGGACAAGGACGCCCTCACCCGCCGCATGACCGAACGCCTACTGATCTCACTCGGAGCCGACCAGCACGACCGCCAAACCGACCTCTACCGCGCCGAAGTCCGCCCGCACGAGTACCGATGCCTACTCAACGCCGCCTACGGCAACATCGACTGCGGCGTATCCATCATCCTCGCCGCCCCGTTCATCACCGAGCTGAACAACCCGAGCTGGCTCCCACGCCTCACCCACCGCTGCAAGGCGAAGGGCGTAGACGTCACGTCCATCTGGGTCCACAGCGACCTAGACACCATGCACGAGTACATCGAGCAACGCGACGCCCCACGCGACGGCTGGAAGCTGGCCAACTGGGACGAGTACACCGCCGGGCTCAACCCCGACGACCCACCCGACGCCGCACACCTCACCATCGACAACCGCCTAGGCGCCGCCGTAAGCCTCGCCGACCAAACCCGCCGAGCCCTAACCAGACTCATGACATAGCCGCAGGTCAGCAGCATTCAGGCCGCCCCGGATGAGGACTTTCTCTACGTCTTCAAGGGCGCCGCTACGCGCCGCCAGCGGCCGCCCGCCCCGGCGCGCCGGGCATGCGGCCTGTCCCGTCCGGTCCCGCCGCGCCGCGTCGCCCGGCCGCCCAGGAACAGCGAGAGGCGCATAGGAGACGAGAGGCTGTGCCACCACGCCCCTGACGGCACGAGGTCAGACAGCGAGGTCGACGTCAGCTAATGAGCTGGTAGATGATGACAGCGGCCAAGACGGCGACGGCCACACAGATGACGACGATGTTCTGGCGCCTGCTGCGCTTCGGACGGCCCCCTCGTTCCTGCAACTCTTGGACGACGGCACGCGCGCCCTCTTCGGTTCGGGTACGGACCCACTGACCGTTGCCGCCACCGGACATCGCCATGTTCATCACCCCTTCAACCAGATTATAAAGGATCAAGTTTCATAGGCGGCGGTACTCCCCTGACCAGCAGAAGGTCGGCCAGTCCGCGCTTTGGCGGTTGAGCGTGCCCGAAGCGGGGGTCTCGCGACCCCCAGCCCCCCGCGAGCCGGGGCACTCATTCGCGCGAAACGGTCTGTCACACATTTCCCACCGTTCGCGCGAACGAGAACCCCGGAGCGTCGTGCATCTGTGCGGGAGGATGCTCGGTCAGGGCTGCCGAACTCCAGGAGGCTGCTGAGGCGGCGTGTAGCGGGGCAAGTGCGGGGTGCCGGTGATTCGCATCGAGGGGGCTCACGCGTCTTTGCTAACGCGTGTGCTAACGGCGGTTCTGGATGGGGCTGGACGAGGGTGGAACCCAGGGGCGTCCTAGGGGGTCGCCGAGCAGGTCAGCGGACGCGTCTG
>NZ_SMKY01000188.1 GCF_004349235.1 Actinomadura darangshiensis
GCTATGCGGGTGGGCGGAGCCGCACGTACGGCTCGGGGATGCGGTCGGCATTGTCGAACAGGAGTGTCAAGTGCAGCCCGAGATGGCCGGATCCGGTGCCTTCGGAGACGCCCGACAACGCCTGCCGGCGAAGTTCCAGCGTGCGGCGCGGCAGCTTCATCACGTCGGCCGCGAGCAGCCCCTTGACCTCCCTGGCGAACTGGGCGGGGTCGCGGCCGTCCCGGCACCATGCGACGACGGGGATACCGGCCACCAGGCCGACCCAGTGCTCGTCCGGCTCGTCGTCCACGCCGCTCCACGGCGGGAAGGCCAGCGCGAGGACCGCGGTGGACGCCCCGGAGAGCTTGGAGTAGAGCTCTTCCCGGTCGCATTCGCCGGGCTGGGTCAGCAGGCAGACCGGGGCGTCGACCGAGTTGCCGGACAGCCAGTCCCACTTGTGCCGCCAGGGATGGTGCAGCGCCGCCATCCGCATCCGGTCGAGACTGCGCACGACCACCGGGTACTGGATGCCGATGCGGTGCTCGATCCCCGCAATGTTGATCATGGATTGCTCGACCGGCTGATCCAGCAGGGCGCGAGGCAGCAGGAACTCGATCGTCAGATCGGGGCTGGGCCGCCCGATCACGGAGCTCTCCGAGGTGAGCAGCCGCTCGAGCAGCTCGGGGATCCGGCTGAGCGGCAGCGCCTCGTCGCTGCACTGCAGCGTGCTGCCGGGTTCGCGGCCGACCTGGAGCCAGGCGGTGACCAGGTAGCGGTCCGCTTCCAGCGCGTCGGGCGCGCACTCGATGATCAGGTAGTTCTCGGACGGCTCCAGCGGGGCCGGCGCGAGCTCCGGGGTCCGGTCCCGCTGGACGAGGGCGCCGTTCAGGCCCTGCACCTCCACCTGCCGGCGCACCCAGTGGCGGAATGCCGTCGTGGTCGGCTGCCCCGCGTACTCGGCCAGGTCGTTCACGAACACCAGCAGCGGCGGGACTCCGTCGCGTCCGGCGGGTATCTCCTCCAGGACGGCGACGACGTCGTGCAAGCTGTGGACCTCCCGGTCGAGCTGCGGCCATGCAGGGCCGACCGCCCGTGGGTAGAGCATCAGGAACCTGCCGAGATACGCCGGGTCGAGGTCCGTCCGCTCCAGCGAAGTGATCAGCTCGTGGAGCACGCGCCGCTCGGCCTGGTCGAGCCACGGTTCGGGAACCAGCTCGGCGACGAGCTCGCCGAGGGCCCGCACCGGCAGGCTGTTCGGATAGAAGGTCCGCAGAATCCGCACCAGGGCATGCGCCGCGCCCGGATAGTTGAGAAGGGCATCGACCAGCGCCCACACGTCGAGCATTTCCTTGTCGTGGTGCACATAGTCGAGGCTGTGCCCGAGATCGTGCTCCAGCGCCTGCACATGGACCGCGCGCTCCCGCTGGACGCTCATCGCGTCGACGCGAAGGATCGCCTCGATCAGCCGATGCAGATCATCGGCGTCCAGCGACGTGCTCAAACGCCCCGCCTCCGCCCCAAGATGGCCGGGAGGACCGGCCATGTTCGACGGGGGAAGCGTACCTCCGAGGCATGCGCCAGGCGGATGCTCTCCGCGCAAGTCGGAAGCGACCGGAATAGGACGCCGCGAATGTGTCATGCCACATGGTTCGGACGCCGCCAAGCTGGTCGGCAAAGGCGCGGAGGGGCTACGCCTTCGCTCCCACCGGCTCTCCGACCGGTATCGCCGTGCCGGTGATCGGCACACTTTCCGCCGCTTCCGGTGCACCCTCCTCCACCGGCTCCGCCGCACGACGGCGATCCGGATCCCTGATCAAGGAGAAAACGACGATCGCGATCACTCCGAATGCGGCGGTCACGAGGGCCGCCGTGAGCCGGGGCCCGAAGGCGGTAATGACGTACCCTCCCGCAAAGGCTCCAAGCGTCACCGCGCCGGTGGTGAGAAACTGGCTGACGCCTTCTACCCGGCCTAGCACGCGGCTCGGGACGACCCTGGTCTGATGCACTGCCAGAGCGACATTTATGTAGGCGCCCATGAAGCTGCAGGCACCCCAGGCGACCATGCCGATCAGCGGGTTCTTCATCCAGGCGACGATCAGGAGCAAGGGCAGCCAGAGCAGCACGGAGTACTTGACCGTTCGCACAGGACACAATCGTCGCACGACCGGGGCGGCGGTGATCGCCCCGGCAAAGCCCGCGACGCCCGAGGTGGCGAGCATCGCACCGATGACCGACCCGGAGAGTTGCCGCCTTTCGGCCTCCACCACGAGCAACAGAATGATAATCTGGAAACCGACGTTCGCGATCGCGCAGACGAGCAGCGAAACAAAGAGGAATCTGTCATGATATATTCGACGGAATCCCAAACGGGTGAGAACCAGCATCCGCCGTTTCGACATTCCGAACGCCATGCCGCGCGGCGCCCTGGAGGACTGCAGGAACTTGGTTCTCAAGAACAGCAGAGAAAAGACCGATAGCAGGGACGTCGCCGCGTCTAATATGTAGGGGTAGACACGTCCGGCGGCAAAAAGTGCCCCACCGACCGGGCGGCCGAGTACCAAGGCCACATGATGGCGGGCCTCATTCTTGCCCATCGCGCTTTCAGCCTTGGCGTCCGGTACCACGTACCGCACCGCGGCGAGTTCCGCGATGCGGAAGAAGACCGCACAGGTACCGTCGATCATTGCGGCCACAACAAGAAACGGCCAAGGGTTGGCGAAGCTGAAGAGGCCGACGACCAGGACCATCGAATTGAGGACCCGGATCACTTGGCTGATGAGCATGATCCGCCGACGGTCGTAGCGGTCGACGAGCAATCCGACCGGCACGTGCAGGAACAGCCCTGGCAGCGTACCGGCGGCCGCCACCCAGCCCGTCACGATCGGCGAATGCGTCAAGGCCAGGGCGAGCAGTGGATTGGCTGCCGCGGCACCGAGCGTGCCCAGCTGCGACAGTGCCGATCCGCCTAGCAGCAGCCGGAAGTCGCGACGCCAGATCCCGTTTTCCTGGTCACTGAATCCGGGCGGGTCGCCACCGTCCGGCGACCTCGACTTTATTGAGGCGGCGGCCACCCTCTGACTTCTCCTCATTTCGTACCGTGGTCACCACCCCAGCGCTCTTTGGGCACAACACTTCATCACTGCCCAGTCAAAAGGACACCGGGTCATGGTTTCGCAAGAAGTCGCCTATTTTTCGGGCCGGAATCCGTGCACGGGCGGACGCGCGCCCGCTCGCGGGATCTTAGCAGCAGCCGGAATTGCCGTCAGCGAATCACGAACAGAGTCGGCCGACCGTACAGGGACAATGCTCGTTTCTCACAAAAGAGAACAAATGAGAATATCGACCTTAGGTGCTACAGTTGGCTATAAACAAGTCCATAACACATCACACAGGACAGATAGCCAAGGGGCCTCAAAGTCGACGTATCTACGCGATACTAGACAAGTCGCGCTTGGCGCTCAGCGCTTCGCGGTTGGTGCTGTCGCGGCCGAGGACGTCCTCGAACACGGCGCGAGCCGCGCGGGTTCGCCCTGACCGCAGGAGCGCCTGCCCGAGAGCCGTCTGAACGGACAGTTCATGCGGGAGCCGCCCAGCCGCCGCACGGAGCTGGCGCACGGCCTCGCCGGGCTCGCTGTCCAGGAGGATCCGTCCGATTCCGGTCAGCAGCCAACCGACCGCGGCATTGTCCCGGGCGGCCTCGAAGATGGACGCTGCCTCCCGGTAATGCCCGATGGCCGTTTCGGCCTCGCCTCGCTCGTAGGCGACGTCGCCGAGGAACGTCGTCGCCTCAGCGAGGATCCGGAGATCACCTTCGCCGCAGGCTCTGGCGGCCGCCTTCGCGTGGCGGCGCGCAAGCTCGGGATCATCGTCCGCCAGCGCCCCGTGCGCCTGCCGCAGGCGCTCCGAAGGTCCCGGCCGCTGGACGACGGGCACCGCTCCCCCGCCGCCGAGCCGCCGCACCGGCTCGATCAGCCTCGGATGCTGCAACGCGTAGTGCCGGCGCCCGTCGCGCAGGCGAGCGCGGATGAGGTGGCAGTCCTGGATCTCGTCGACGACTGCTTTGGGCACTTCTTCGTACAGGCGTTCCTCGGCCACGCCCGCGCGCCCCTGCGGCCCGCCGAAGACACTGCGAAACCAGGAGAGCACGGTTGCCACCGGAATGCTCTGGTCTGCGGCGATCGTCGCCAGGCTCTGCGCGCAGAACTCCGCGAGCACCCGGTCTGCCTCGCTGTGCAACCGTTCCGCGGGCACCTCCAGATCACCGGCCGGTCCTCGGTAGAGGCTCGCGCACACGAGCTGCAGCAGCACGGGCTCGACGGTGGCGGTGATCTGCGCTGCACCTGCGCGCCGCACCGTACGGAGTTCCTGCACGAGAGGTTCGCCAACGCCCTCAGCGGACCGCCCCGCATGGCGAAGCGGCTGCTCAACGGCCCTACACGCATCTTCAGGAGTCAGCGGTCCGAGCGCGCACGTAGGCGGAGCCGACCGGCCGAGTCGACCGGCGAATTTCAGCACCTCGTCCAACGCGTCGTCTCGCACCGCCAAGAGCAGATGCAGGCCGGGTTCCTGCTCCATCATCGCCACGAGTTCATCGAGGAATCCGAGGCGATGCCGTTCATGGCGGCCGGCGGCATTGAGGAGCGCCTCCGCCCCGTCGATGGCTCCGAGGGTGGGCAGTGGACGCCCGAACCGGTCCATGCGCTGGTGCTTGCGCACGAACGTCCCGATCGTCACCTCCGACATCTGCACCGGTGACGCGCGTGTGTACCACGAGGCCAGCACGGCGAGCCGGTATGGATTGTGCTCGGGCAACGCCGCCAGGGGGAAGGACGGACGGTGGGCCACGTGCGCGGGGGGCAGTACGTTCGCGCCCTTCACCCGTAGCGATGGGATGACACCCGCGCGAAGCAACGAGGTCTTGCCGATACCTGCCCCTCCGTGAAGCACGGTGAGTCGATTCGCAGCCCACGACTCGGCGACCTTTTCGGTCTCCGTCGCCCTGCCGAAGAAGATCGACTGATCCTGCTCACCGAACTCGCAGGTGCCCACGAAGCATTCTGGCCCGCCCGGAGGAGCTCGCACGGTCATCATCCCGTCCCATCAGCAGGCACCTGTTGTCAAATGGTGCCGACCGGCTCATCCGAGCGTAGCGCATGGCCGAGCGAACGGCCGGGCGTTGCGACGACAATGCATATCATCCATGGACGACCAAAATGCGCGGGTCGGCCGACCGTTATTCACCGCCGGTCATGCATTGTCGCCACATCCTCAACGCGGCGAGATCTTGTTGCCGAACCCGCCGGTCGCACTCGCCGATTTTTCAGTGAGCTTGTTGTCGAACGCGCGTGCGAGCGAACCGGGCCGGGCCAACTCCATCCGCACCCGCCGGCGCCCGGGAGTCTGTGCGCCCGAGGATGCCGCCGGGGCGGCCTCACTGCGCAATAGGAACGTGTCCTGCTCCATCGACCTCTCCTTGATGTCGACGCGACTGCCGCTTCTTCGGTGGTTCATGCCGAGACGGCACAAAGCGGCCCACCACCATGGTTGCAGAAAGTCGACGCCGGTGCCACCGGAATTCGGTCCAGTAGAAAACAGGAGCGGGTGCGACCGAAAATAGGCGTCACTTCAGTGTCGCCTGACACATTTATCGATCGCCGACTTCAATATAGTGTCGAGGTTGACGCATTTGCATCACTGCGACGCGATGCAGATTGCTCCGCAGGCTCAGCGTGACGCAAGGGGATCGAGTGAGCAGTTCTCAGCCTGACCCATCGCCCGTAGCGGAGCGGATACCCCAGGTCTGGGGCAAGGTCCCTCCTCGCAACAAGAACTTCACCGGACGCGCGGAACTCCTCACCCGGCTTCGCGAGGGTCTGGACAGCCGGGTCACGGCCGTCGTACCGCACGCGCTGCACGGCCTCGGTGGCGTGGGCAAGACCCAGATGGCGGTGGAGTACGCCTACCGCTACCGCTCCGACTACGACCTCGTCTGGTGGATTCCGGCGGACCAGCCGGTCCTTGTCCGCTCCTCGCTCGCCAGCCTGGCCCAGCCTCTCGGCCTTCCCTCCGCATCCGTGAGCGGTGTGGAGGATGCGGCCAACGCCGTGCTGGACGCGCTGCGCCGCGGGGAGCCCCACGCCAACTGGCTCCTGATCTTCGACAACGCCGACGAGCCCGAGGAACTGACCGACATCCTGCCGCAGGGGTCCGGGCACGTCCTGATCACATCGCGCAACCACCGCTGGGCGGGCATCGTCGACGCGGTCCGGATCGACGTCTTCCCCCGCGAAGAGAGCGTCGAGTTCCTCACCAGACGGATACCGAAGGGAATCAGTCCCAAGGACGCGGACCGGCTGGCGGAGGAACTCGGGGACCTCCCGCTCGCCCTGGAACAAGCCGCCGCGCTTCACGTCGAGACGGGCATCGCGGTATCGGAGTATCTGCAGCTCCTGACGCAACGCACGAGCCAGTTGCTCTCCCAGGGCAAGCCGACCGAGTACCCCGCCTCGATGACGGCGGCCTGGGGGCTGTCGGTGGCCAGTCTGGAGGAGAAGCTGCCCGAAGCGCTGGACCTCCTGCGTTACTGCGCGTTCTTTGGTCCGGAGCCGATTCCGCGAGACGCCTTCAGAAGGGTCGTTTCTGGGCTGAGCCCTCGGCTGAACGACCTCCTTGCGGACCCTATCCGGCTGGGCCGGGCCATCGGTGAACTCGGACGCTTCGCTCTCGCCAGATTGGACTTCCCCGCCCGGACCATCCAAGTGCACCGGCTGATCCAGGCTCTCGTCCGTGACGAACTGCCGGAGGCCGAACAGGGCAGGCTACGTCATGAAGTCCACCTGCTGCTGGCCGGCTACACCCCGCTGGACCCGAATGACGCGGGCAACTGGAACACCTATCTCGCCGTACTGGGCCATATCGGGCCGGCTGAAGTAGCACAATGCCAGGACCAGCGAGTGCGTGAACTTGCTCTCAATATGGTCACTTACCTGTACGCCTCGGCCGACTATGCCTCGGCCCGGTCCCTCGTGCAGTCGTTCATCGACACGTGGACCGCCACTTCGGGGAGTGACGACGAGGACGTCCTGAGGCTCCACGTGGAACTGGGCAACCTTCTCCGGGAACTCGGCCAATATCAGGAGGCCTCTGACCGCAACATACAGACACTCGACGCGGTGGAGAAAGCTCTACCCCCTGACCACGAAACAACGTTGCGGGCGCTACGCGGCCGGGCCGCTGATCTGCGCGCGAGCGGCGACTTCGAGCAGGCACACGAGATTGACGATAATGCACTTCACCGCTACCGGACAAAATTCGGAGACGAAGATTGGAGTACGCGGCGCGCCATCAACAGCGTTGCGCTCGACTACGGGCTCAAGAGTGACTACTCGGGCGCTCGCGTTCTACTCGAAAAGATGTTCAGGGAGATCCGTGCTGAAGGGGCGGAGTCGGCTGACCCGGGCTCCTTCCTCAACATCTACACCGGTCTCGCACGGGCGGTACGGCTTAGCGGGGATTTCGCCGAGGCATGCGATCTCGGCGAAGACGTCTACGCCTACGGCCTGGAACTTCTCGGCCCGGAGCACTCCTGGACGCTGCGCGCCGGCAAGGACCTGTCCATCGCCTGGCGCAGGGCGGGCGACTACGAGCGCGCCCTCGAAGTCGCCGAGGAAGTCCATCAGCGCTACGTCCGGGCCTGGGGGCTCAGCCACCCCGACACTCTGGCGGCCGCCACCTGCCTTGCCAATATCAGGCGCACCATCGGCGAGGTCCAGGAAGCTTTGGTGCTCGCAGACGACACGGTGCGCCGCTACCCCCGTGTCTACCTCGCCGAGCACCCCTACAACCACGCCTGCGCGGGGAACCTGGCCATCCTGCGACGGATCACCGGCGACCCTGAGGTCGCCAGGAAGATCAACGAGGATGCGCTGACAGGGCTGGAACTGAAGCTGGGCCGCGACCACCACTACTCCCTTACCGTCGCCATCAACCTGGCCAGCGACCTGGCCTCCCTCGGTGAGACGGAGTCGGCGTACCGGCTCTGCGCCGGTACTTTGCGGCGGCTCCGCGCCTTGCTGGGCGAGGACCACCCGGTGACCCTGTCCGCTGCCGCGAACGCCGTTGCGGACCTCCGGGCCCTCGGGCGGGATGAGGAGGCCGCGGCGTTGCACAACGACACCGAGGAGCGCTACCACCGCGTCCTCACACTGGAGCATCCCGACGCCCAGGTCTTCCTGGAGGGACGCCGGCTGGACGCCGACTTCGACCCGCCGCCGATCTAGGCAGGCTCACCCGCGGGCTCGGCCGTCAGATCGCGGCTGAGGACGTCCCGGATGTGGGTGATCAGTTTGTACAGGTCGCGGCAATAGACCGACGGGTTGCGGAACCCGGTGCCCGACCGGTACCGGTGCGGGTAGAGGCCGCCGCCGCAGACCTCGTGCGCCGGGCACGCCAGACACTGGTCCGACAGGGCCTTGCGGCCGATCTGCCGCGCGGCGACGGACGGCAGCGACAGCACCGTGTCGAACGGATCCCGCGACACGTGCAGCCGCGTCCCCGCCGCCCCCTCGTACGCCGACTTGAGCGAGTCGACCTGCTCGATCTCGCCGTTGGTCTCCACCACGACCACCGCCACCGGTGACAGCCCGACGGCCTCGCTCGCCGACATCCGGCCGAACAGCAGGCGGATGATCTCGCTGAACAGGCGGATGCGGACATCTGCCGCCTCCGCCGCGAACCAGCGGTCGAAGATGGCGATGAGCCAGTCCCCGTAGGGTGTCGACTCGTCCGGCGGGCGTCCCGGCGGCGGCTCGTCCCAGTTGCCGTGGGGCAGCAGGAAGTCCATCTCGGGCGGGTCCAGGGCCAGCAGCGACTCGTAGGTCGCGATCGGGTCGTTCTGCAGGTCGATCGTGCTCAGCAGGCCGCCGAACAGATGCCTGTACGACGGGCCCGCGAGCCGCTCCAGGCCGTCCCGCACCGCCTGGTAGCTGCCGCGGCCGTCGGCCCGCCGCCGATGCCTGTCGTGCCCCTCTTCGTCGCCGTCGACGCTCACGCCGACCGTGACGCCGTACTTGGCGAACAACTCCAGGAACGGCTCGTCCAGCAGGACGCCATTGGTCTGCACGCTGAAACCGACACGCAGATCCGCGTCGGCCGCCGCCGTGATCGTCTCGATGGCGTACCGCAGCCGCTCGGTACCGGCGAGCAGCGGCTCACCGCCGTGCAGGACGATCTGAACCTCGGAGAGCCGGTTGACCCGCGCGTGCTCGGCGATGCGCTCCGCCACCCATTCGAGGACCTGCCTGGACATCCGCCGGGGCTGCCGCCGCCAGCCCTGGTCGGCCATCTCGTACATGTAGCAGTAGTCGCACGCGAGGTTGCAGCGGCTGTGCAGCTTGAGGATGAAGTCGCGGATCGGGGTCGGCCGCCAGCCGTCCTCCAGGAGGCCGCGCACGTCAAGAGCACCCGGCCACTCGCTGCCGGGCTCCTCGCCGTGGACGACCACCTGCTGACCCCCAATGAGATCAAGACACGGCGCTACGCTTCTATTTTGTACAGGTATATCTGTTTTACATGATCAATAAACGTGGGTCAGGGCCCACCGCTCGTGGTCCCGCCATTCTCCGTCGATCTTGATGAACGCCGGCGAGACCCCTTCCTTCCGGAAGCCGAGCCGCCGGACCAGCCTGATGGACGCGGAGTTCCCCGGCTGGATGTCCGCCTCGACCCGCTGCAGGCCCAGTTGCTCGAACGCGTACCTGACCGCGAGCCCGACCCCTTCACCCAGGTAGCCGCGACCCGCGTAAGGCAGAAATGCGGCGTACCCGAGCACGCCCCGCTGGTAGGAGCCGCGGACGATTCCGTTGATGTTGACGATTCCCGCAAGGTCGCCGCCGTCGCGCAGGCACACCACCATCCCGACCGCGTCCACCCCGCCGAACCGCGCGAGATAGTCCGCGAACTCCGTCGCCGACGCGGGCAGGACGACCCAAGGCCGATGGAATTCGGCACTCCCGCGCGACAACTCGACGAACCGCGCCTCGTCCCCCGCCTGCACCCGCCGAACGGCCACCCGGGTCCCCACCCGCAACTCCACGCTCACCCGCGAAATCTAGCGGCTGCCCGGTGGGCCGCCCGGCACCGCGTCCGCCAGGCCCGTGAACCACCGGCAGCGCCGCCGGCCCGAGGGCCGGCGGCGCAGGGGGACGAAGTCACCGATGCCGGACGTGCGGCGCGTGCACCGGCCCGTAGGGCTGCGGGTGAATCGGGTGCCCGTAGGGCGCCGCAGCAGGCAGGCCGGACGCGGGACCGGCGCTCGCCGCGGCGGCGGGCTTGTCGTCGCGCTGTCCGCCATGGATCACCAGGGCCCAGGCCAGGCAGCCGAAGGCGGCGATGTTGGCCACGGTCCGGACGAGGTGCCAGGCGATCCACTTGCTCTCGAAGTCGGCGCGGACGGCGGCGAGGTCCTTGATCTGCGCCGGGTCGCCGGCCCTGTCGAGCTGCTCGTTGAGCGGGATGTTCGCGGCGAAGGTGATGATGAACGTCACCAGGTACAGCGCCAGCCCGGCGATGATCCACGGCAGGGCGTCCCGGCCGTGCCCGCGCCAGGCGAGGTAGGCCGCCAGCCCCGCGAAGAGAATGGCCCCCAGGAAGCTGAGGAAGAACCAGCCGTTCTGGATGGCGCGGTTGAGGTGCTGGAGGCCCTCGACGAAGGTGCGGTCGCTGCTGCGGCCCAGCCCGGGCAGGACCGTGTAGGCCCAGTCGGCCATCAGCCCGGCGACCATTCCGGTCGTGAGCGTCGCGGCGATCAGCGAGAGGGTGGACAGGTTCTTCATCATCATTTTCGTTCTCCTCAGGACCCGAAGGGAATGACCTTGCGGTCGTGCACGAGTTCGGCGTAGGGCGCGCGGGTCCCGGCCGGGAGGCCCGCCAGCCACAGCGCATCGGCGGCGCCCGCGCCGGCCGCCACGTTGATCAGGATGTCCCGGCACCGGGCCGTGTCCGCCAGCTCGCGGCCCAGGATCTTGACGGCGGCGACCTGGCCGATCCTGGACGGCACGTTGATCCAGCCGGGCCAGCCGTCCGCCGCGGCGCGGCAGCTCTCGACCGCGTCCACGTAGCCGTCCATGACCTCGGCCAGGTCGTCCAGGCTCATCCGGTCGACGTCGAAGCGCGGCCGCAGATGCCCGGGGAGGTGCCGCAGCGCCCCGAACCGGTCGGCGACCACCACGAACCTGGCGCCGTCGTTCAGCAGCGGGACGAACCCCTGGATCACCCGCCGCGTGCCGTGGTTGTTGACCTCGACGAGGCGGCGGACCTGGTCGCGGTGGCGTACCCCGGGCAGGACGCGGGCGGAGGTGTCGGAGACCACGATGTCGACCCCGCCGTGCCGCGCCGCCACCGCGGCCGCCAGCTCCTCGGCGCCCTGCCGGACGTCGGGCAGCCGGTGGACGACCCCGCCGCCGGGGTCCGCGGCCAGGATCCGCCCGAGCCCGCGCACCAGCGCCGGGTCGATTCCCTGGCCGCCGCCCGCCACGATCGCCACCTTCCGCACTTTCCCTCCTCCGTTTCGAACCGTGCTCGCCGCGCCTTTCTGATCTCAACGATCCGGCACGTGGAAGGCCCGAACAACGACGAAGGACGCAACGTTCATTAACCTGGGGATTACCGTTGGACGGAGGCGCTGGGCGATGGAGCTGCGGGACATCGAGATCTTCCTGACCCTGGCCGAGGAGCTGCATTTCGGCCGTACCGCCGACAAGCTGCTCGTCACCCGCGCACGGGTCAGCCAGGCGATCCAGAAGACGGAGCGGGAGATCGGCGCCGCGCTGTTCGAACGCACCAGCCGCCGGGTCTCGCTGACTCCCATCGGCCGCCGGCTGAGCGAGGACCTGCGGGCCGGCCACCTGCTCATCCAGCAGGGCGTCGAACGGGCGACCGCCGCCGCCCGCGGGCTGACCGGCACGCTGCGGATCGGCTTCATCGGCGCCACCGGACACGAGATCAGCGACATCATCGGCGCGTTCACCGCCCGGCACCCCGACTGCGAACTGCAGATCCGGGAGGCGACCGCGGGCGACCCGTTCACGCCGCTGCGCGACGGCGACGTCGACCTCCAGGTCCTCTGGCTGCCGGTCGCGGAACCCGACCTTACCGTCGGGCCGGTCGTCCTCACCGAGGCCCTGGTCCTGGCGGTGTCGCCGCGCAATCCGCTCGCCCGGCACGAGTCGGTCTCCCTCGAAGTCCTCGGCGACGAGTCGATGCTCGGCTCGTCGGACTCCCTCCCCGCCTACCTGGAGGAGGCGGTGCGCCCGGCGCAGACTCCGAGCGGCCGGCCGATCCCGCGCGGCCCGGTCACCCACACCGTCCAGGAGATCCTCGCCAACGTCGCCGCCGACCAGGGCGTCACGCCGGTGCCGGCCCACGCCGTCAAGTACTTCGCGCGCGGCGACATCGCCTACATCCCGATCCATGACTCGCCGGCCCTCGAATGGGCGCTCATCTGGCGGAGCTCGGGAGAGACGTCGCTGATCCGCGCCTTCGCGCAGGTCGCCGGCGACCTGCGCGAGCCCCGATGACGGCCGGCCCGCCGCACGGTGACCGGGCCGGCCGCCCGCATCGAGGGGGCGTCCGCCTTACGCGACTGGGGCCGGTGGGATGTCCGCCAGGCACGAGGTATCGCCGACCCGCAGGTCGCGGATGAAGGCGGACTCGATTCCGGCCGCGCAGCCGCTGGGCTCGTGTTCGGCCACATGGCCGACGTTGGGGACCTCCACGACCGTGGAGCGCCGGAACCGGCGGGCGGCCTGCCGGCCTTGTTCGGTCGGGGTGTTGGCGTCCAGATCACCCGAGACGACCAGCACCGGGACGTCGGGGAACGGCCCGCCCGTCGGCTGCACCGGGCCGTGCCGGTCCGGCCAGCGCACGCAGGCGTTGCCCCAGCTGTAGCTCACGCTGGTCCAGGCTCGCTTGCCGAACGGCCAATATGCCCGCTCCGGCAGCGCCGCGAGACCGGTCGAGAACTGTTCGAGCCGGGTCGCGACCGGCGCCTCGCGGTTCCACGCCGTCGGATAGTCATTGCACATCACCACCGCGGCCTGTTCGGGGTTGAAGGGCCGCTCCTCGTCCTGGCGGAGTGCCGAACCGCTCAGCGGTGCCACCTTCCGGGCGGCTTCGATCAGGGGCGTGTTGTCGCCGTGCAGAGCACTGCGGACCATCGCCGGCACATCGCCGATGCCGGCAGGGGCCGTCTTCGCGAGGCCGAAGACGATCGAGGCCAGCGCGGTGTCGTCCAGCCGCCGCTGCCGGTCTTCCAGCGTGTAGGCGATCGGCCGCACGCGGACCCTCTGGGCGAGCCGTGCGATGTCGCGCGTGACCTGGTCCCCATCGCAGGCGCCCGCACTGCGCTCGCACACCAGTCGGAGCGCTCGCCGCGCGGCCCGCGCGTTGGGACGCGCCCACATGTCGAAGTCGAGCGGGTAGGCGCTGGAGAGCACCATCGAGCGCACCCGCCCGGGATGCCGCTGGGCGTAGACCGTCATGAGGTACGTGCCGTAGGACTCCCCGAGCAGGTCCAGCCGCTCGATGCCCAGCCTGTCCCGGACGGCGTCGATGTCGTCGGCGATCTCGGCCGAGGTGTAGCCGCGCGCGCGGGTCCCGAGCGTCCGGCCGCATTCGCCGACCGCCCGCACGAAGCCGTCACGGGTCGCGGGCAGCGCCCCCAGGGCCCCGCATTGGACGGGATCGGAGCGGTTGACCCCGCGCGGATCGACCAGCAGCACGTCATGGTCGCGCAGCAGGCCGCCGAACATCTGGACGTACTGCGGCGCGGCCGCGATCGCGGAATCGCCCGGACCACCGGGGTTGATCGCCACGGTCCCCTTGGCGGGCCCGGAGGCATCGCGGTGCCTGATCAGCGCGTAGGCCACAGAGGTGCTCCCCATGCCTGGACGTTCCCGCACCAGCGGCACGCGCACCGTCCCGCACACCGCGCCGGAGACCGGCGCACAGTCGGCCGCCCCCTCCTGCGGCGCCTGCAAAGCCTTCTCGGCGTGCCCTGCGGGCGCGGTGACAGCGACACCGCCGGCGACGACGGCGAACGCGGCGGCCAGGCTCCCCGCCCTCTTCGAGATCCTCATCCGAGGAGTCTGGAACGCAGATGATCAACCGCACATCACTCCGCGAGCGGAACCCCGCCCCCGGACCTGAGAGTGACCCGCCACCGGATCAGGTTTGAGTAAGTAGTTAGTAACTACTAAACTCCATCGCCATGCCGACAGCGCGGATGTCCAAGCAGCAGCGTCGTGAGCAGGTGCTCAAGGTGGCCGGAGACGAGTTCGCCGCCAAGGGGCTGCACGGGACCTCGGCCGAAACGATCGCCCAGCGGGCCGGCATCACCCAGGCTTACGTCTTTCGCTTGTTCGGCACGAAGAAGCGGCTGTTCATCGACGCCGTGGACGCGGCGTTCGAACGGACGCGGCTGGCGATGCTGGCCGCCGCCGGCGGCCTCACCGGGCTGGAGGCACTGGCCGCCATGGGCCTCGAATACGACGCGATGCTGGCCGACCGCACGACGCTGCTGCTGCAACTGCAGGCATTCGCCGCTTCCGGCGAGGAGGACGTCCGCGTCGCCGTGCGCACCAGCTTCGGCCGGTTGTGGGAGTCGGTGGCGGCCACCACCGGCCTGGACCCGGTCACCGTCAAAACGTTCCTGGCCTACGGCATGCTGCTCAACACCGGTGCCGCCCTGGACATCGCCGAAGTCGACCAGGACTGGGCCCGGCAGGCGCGCACCCGGATCCAGCCGGGACTGTTCACCCACATCAACACCGAGACCAACCGGTGAGCGGCCACCAGACGGCAGGCCGCCTGCTTCCGACCACCTTGGTGCTGGTCGCCCTGGTGTCCGCGGTCGTGGGCAGCCTCGGCGCACCGCTGATCACGGCGGTGTCCGCCGAGTACCACGTCTCGCTCGCCGCGGCGCAGTGGACGCTGACGATCGCGCTGCTCTCCGGCGTCGTCGCGACCCCGATACTGGGCCGGCTCGGATCAGGCTCGCGCCGCCGCCCCGTCGTGCTGGTGACATTGGCGACCGTTGCCGCGGGCGGCGCGCTGTCGGTCCCGGCACTGCCGTTCTGGCTGTTGCTGGTGGGACGCGCCGCGCAAGGCGTGGGCCTGGGGGTGACGGCGCTGCTGATGGCCACCGCCCGCGAGCACCTGCCTCCGGACCGGGCGGCGAGCACCATCGCCCTGCTGTCGGTGACCTCCACGGCCGGGATCGGGGTCGGATACCCGCTGGCGGGTCTGCTCACCGACCTCGCCGATGTGCACGCCGCCTACGCGCTCGGTCTCGCCGTCAGCGTCCTCGCCCTGGTCACCGCCTGGCTCGGCCTGCCGGACGCGAAGGCGTCCGCCCCGGCCCGCGTGGACTGGACGGGCGGCGTACTCCTCGCGGCCGGACTGCTGACCCTGCTCATCGCCATCAGCCAGACCGGCCCGTGGCGCGACCATCCCGCCCTCATGGGACTGGTGACGGCGGCCGCCCTGGCCGCACTGGCCGTCTGGACCCTGATCGAGACCCGCAGGCCGGCCCCGCTGGTGGACGTCCGGCTGCTGCGCCACCCCGCGGTCGCCGCCGCCAACACGGCCATGCTCGCCGCCGGCGCCGGCATGTACCTGCTGCTCAGCCTGATCACCCGCTACGTCCAGACGCCCTCCGGCGTCGGCTACGGATTCGGGCTCGACACCTTCCGGGCCGGGCTGGTCCTGGTGCCGTTCTCCGTGCTCGGCTTCGCCGCGGGCAAGCTGGCGCCCTGGATGCGGCGGCGCGCGGGGGCACCGTCGCTGCTCGCCGGCAGCGTCGCCGTCGTCCTGGCCGCGTTCGCCGTGTTCGGAACCGCTCGTGGTGACATCTCCGGGCCGGTCGTCGCGATGTCGGTGCTCGGATTCGGTGTCGGCGCGTTCTCGGCCGCGATGCCCGCGCTCATCCTCGGCGCCGTCCCGCCGCACGAGACCGCCAGTGCCATGAGCGTCAACCAGGTCGTGCGCAGCACCGGCTTCGCGCTCGGCAGCGCGCTCGCCGGCCTGATCCTCGCCGGCCACCCCCGGCACGGCAGCCCGTTCCCCAGCGACGGCGGCTACACCACCGCCGCCTGGATAGGCGCGGCCACCATGCTCCTGGCCGCCCTTGCCATCCCCCTGGCCGGCCGCCGCCCACGGGCATGAAGGCCGGACGTCGGCCAGACTGAGGGCATGGAGTATGTCGGGCGGGTGCCCGCGCCGCCGCTCGATCGGTTCATCGACGACATCTACTGCCTGACCGGGGTGCCGCGCCACCGCCGCATGAACGTGCCGCCGATGCCGTCGGCACACCTGTTCGTCAACCTCGGCGAACCCGCGCGCCTCTGGGATTCCGACCCTTCGGTGCCGCCGGCGGCGTTCGCCGACGGATGGTTCATGGGCATATGGACCAGGCGTTTCGTCGTCGAGTACCCCTCACGGGTGCGGCTCGTCGGGGTGCACTTCAAGCCGTGGGGACTCTCGCCGTTCGTCGACATGCCGGCGACCGAGCTGCGGGACCGATGGGTGCCGGTCGACGCCGTCTGGCAACGGTCCATCGACCGGATCCGCAACCAGGTCGGCGACCTCGCATCGGCCACCGAGACGCTGCGGGTCCTGGAGGACGAGCTCCGATCGCGACTCGCCACGGCACCCTCGCGCGGCCTCGACCTGGTCCAGCACACGGGCGCGCGGCTGGCGACCTCCCACGGTGCGGTCCTGGTCGGTGCGCTGAGCGATGCCGCCGGGGTAAGCGGCAACCACCTGGCCGCGCAGTTCAAGTCCCATGTCGGGGTCACCCCGAAGCGGGTGGCACGGATCTACCGCTTCGCGCGGCTGATCCTTTCCGTGGACGCCCTGCGTCCGGTCGACTGGTCGGATCTCGCCCAGACCGCGGGCTACTTCGACCGGGCTCACTTCAGCAAGGAGTTCAAGGACTTCACCGGCCACACCCCGGCGGAGTACCTGGCCCTGCGGCGCCGGTTCCCCGCCGAGGCGGGGTTCCCGCCGGACGACGGTCCGATGCCCGCCGTTTGATTTCTTACAAGCCCGGCCGCCCTCGGAGAGGACAAGATCGGAGGTCGACGGAGACGAGGAGGACCTGTGGGCACAGTGATCATGCACAGCGTGGCGTCGCTCGACGGCTTCATCGCCGATGGGAACGACGACGTCGGGCCACTTCACGACTGGTACTTCAGCGGGGACACCCCGATCACCGAAGGCGGCGACCGGCAGTACGACCACTCCGGAACCGGAAGCGCCTTCAGGGTCTCGAAAGCGTCGGCGGAATACGTCCGGTCGATGTGGGAGGCGATCGGCGCGATCGTGATGGGCCGCACCCTGTTCGACCTGGTGAACGGCTGGGAGGGGCGGCCGCCCGCGGGCGACCACGTGGTCGTGGTGTCCCACCGGCCCAAGCCCGAGGGCTGGCACCCCGAGGCGTCCTACCACTTCGTCGATGACGTGGCGGCCGCCATCGAGAAGGCCCAGGAACTCGCCGGGGAGCGAACCATAGGCGTGAACGCCGGCGAAGTGGGCGGCCAAATACTAGCCGCCGGCCTAGTGGACGAGGTGGCGATGGACGTCGTGCCAGTCGTGTTCGGCTCAGGCAAACGCTACTTCGGCAGCATCAACGGACAGCACCAACTGGAAGACCCCCACGTGGTCATCCAGGGCGACCGCGTCCTACACCTGAAATTCAACGTCCGCCGCTAGCCCAACACACCCCCGTGAGAGCGGAGCCCCGCACCGGCCCCTGAACAGCCCCGCACAACGAGACGCCGACCAACAACCGAAACCGGGAGGGGGCGTAGGCGCGGACCCCCGCACCGACCCCTGAACAGCCCCGCACAACGAGACGCCGACCAACAACCGAAACCGGGAGGGGGCGTAGGCGCGGACCCCCGCACCGACCCCTGAAC
>NZ_SMKY01000189.1 GCF_004349235.1 Actinomadura darangshiensis
GGGTCTGGTGGAGCGGTCTACGCGGCGCCACAGATGGGAGGCCGCATAGGTGATCGTGCGGGCCGCCTCGGCGATCGAGCGCTGCAGGACGTCGGCGTCCAGCAGGCCGAGGGTCTGCGCCACGGCCTGCTTCTCCTGGAGGACGAGGCGGTCGGACGAGCGGCCGGTGACCTCGTGCAGGGCGTGCCGGATGTCCAGGAGGAGGTCGTGGGCGGACCGGACCCGCGCGTCGGGAGCGGACGCCACCCAGGAGGCGGCGACGGCGTGCATGACGTGGACGTCCCGGAGCCCGCCGCGAGCCTCTTTCAGGTCGGGTTCCTGGAGGAAGGCCAGCTCCCCTTGGGCGTCCCAGCGTTCGCGGCACATCGCCGACAGTTCGGCCAGCCGGACGGGGGCGTCGGAGCGCCAGTCGGCGAGGACGCCGGCGCGCAGCTCGTCCACGAGCGTGTGGTCTCCGGCGATGCGGCGCGCCGACAGCAGGCCCAGGGCGGCCTTCATGTCGCCGCGCGCGACGGTCCGCGCCTGGCCGACGGTGCGGACGGAGTGGTCGAGCCGCAGCCCCGAGTCCCAGACCGGGTACCAGACCCGGTCGGCGATCGCCGCGACGCCGGCCAGGCCGCGATGCAGCAGGACGAGATCGAGGTCGCCGCCGGGGGTCAGCTCGCGGCGCGCATGGCTGCCCACCGCGGCGAGCGCCACCCCCTCGGGAGCGGAGGCGAGGAGGGAGCCGAGCCAGTGGTCCAGGGTCGCGGTGCGGGCGGCCCGCGCCGCCGCCAGGGCTGCGCGGGCCGTCTCTCCGGCGAGGGTCACCGGGCTTCCTAGAGGGCGTCCGGGCCGGTCTCGCCGGTGCGGACCCGGACGACGGTGTCGACCGGGACGGCCCAGACCTTGCCGTCGCCGATCTTGTCGGTGCGGGCCGCATTGACGATCACGTCGATGATGTCGTCGGCGTCCTCGGCCTCGACGAGGACCTCGATGCGCAGCTTGGGTACCAGGTCGACCTGGTACTCGGCGCCCCGGTAGACCTCGGTGTGGCCCTTCTGCCGGCCGTAGCCGCTGGCCTCGCTGACGGTCATGCCCCGGACCCCGAAGGTCTCCAGGGCCTTCTTGACCTCGTCCAGCTTGAACGGCTTGATGACCGCCGTGATGAGCTTCATGCCTCCACCTTCTTCGCCGGGACGGACGGGGCGGGCGCGGCCGCGGTCGCCCCGGTGCCGGCGCGGATGGTGCCGAAGTCGTAGGCGGTCTCCGCGTGCGCCGTGCTGTCGATGCCGGCGGCCTCGTCGTCCTCGTCGATCCGGAAGCCCATCACCAGGTCGATGACCTTCGCGATCACGTAGGTGACGGTGAAAGAGTAGGCGAGGGTGGCGAGGACGGCGACCGCCTGCTTGCCGAGCAGGGCGGGCCCGCCGCCGGCGAACAGGCCGTCCGCGCCGGCGTCGTTCACGGCGGTGGTGGCCAGGAAGCCGATCAGCAGGGCGCCGACGATGCCGCCGACCATGTGGACGCCGACGACGTCGAGCGAGTCGTCGTAGCCGAGCTTGTACTTCAGGCCGACCGCGAACGCGCAGACCGCGCCGGCGATGAGGCCGAGGACGATGGCGCCGAGCGGGGTGATGAACGCGCAGGCCGGGGTGATGGCGACCAGCCCGGCCACGACGCCGGACGCGATGCCGAGCGTGGTGGACGAGCCGTCCCGCAGCTTCTCGACGATGATCCAGGCGAACGCGGCGGCGCAGGTCGCGGCGAGCGTGTTGACGAACGCGACGGCGGCGGTGGCGCCGGCCGACAGCGCGGACCCGGCGTTGAACCCGAACCACCCGAACCACAGCAGGCCGGCGCCGAGCAGGACGAACGGCAGGTTGTGCGGGCGCATCGGCTCCTTCGGCCAGCCCCTGCGCTTGCCGAGGACCAGCACCAGCGCGAGCGCCGCGACACCGGCGTTGATGTGGACGACCGTCCCGCCCGCGAAGTCGAGTGCGCCGAGGTCGAACAGCCAGCCGGACTTGCCGCCGTCCTTGCCGTCGGACCACCACACCCAGTGCGCGATCGGGAAGTACACGAGCGTCGCCCAGACGAGGGTGAACACGACCCACGCCCCGAATTTGGCACGGTCCGCGATGGCGCCGCTGATCAGCGCGACGGTGATGATGGCGAACGTCGCCTGGAACGCCACGAAGACCAGTTGCGGGATGCCCGTCCCGTCGTCGGCCGTGGCCGCGTTCTCCAGTCCGACGAGGCCCCAGTCCCCGAAACCGCCGATGAACGAGCTGAGCGGGCCGCCGTCGCCGAACGTGAGGGAGTAGCCGTAGACGACCCAAGCCATGCCCACCACGGCGATGCTGACGAAGCTCATCATCATCATGTTGAGGACGCTCTTGGCCCGGCTCATGCCCCCGTAGAAGAAGGCCAGCCCCGGTGTCATCAGCAGGACGAGCGCGGTGCTCGTCAGCATCCAGGCGGTACTGCCGCTATCGATCTTCATCTCTGAGAGAGTCCCTCCTCGCCAGGGAACTTCGAACAGCTCAGAGACTCGACCGCGGCCATTTCACGCGAGGGATCCGTACGTTTCCGGGGTGTGAAAACCGACCCCGGTGTGTTTCACCGGTGTTTCTAAGTCCTCACATGCCGTATTTATCCGTTGAAAGGCAGTTTTCAGTCGCCCAGAATCGCGTCCACGAAGGCCTCGGGCTCGAACGGCGCGAGGTCGTCCGGCCCCTCCCCCAGCCCGACCAGCTTGACCGGGACGCCCAGCTCGCGCTGCACCTGGACGACGATGCCGCCCTTCGCGGTGCCGTCCAGCTTCGTCAGCACCACGCCGGTGATGTTGACGACCTCGGCGAAGACGCGCGCCTGCTGCATGCCGTTCTGCCCGGTGGTCGCGTCCAGGACGAGGAGGACCTCGTCCACCGTGGCCTGCTTCTCCACGACGCGCTTGACCTTGCCGAGCTCGTCCATCAGGCCGGTCTTGGTGTGCAGCCGGCCCGCGGTGTCGATGATCACCACGTTGACCTTGGTATCGATGCCCTGCTTGACGGCATCGAACGCGACGCTGGCCGGGTCGGCGCCCTCGTCCTTGCGGACGACCTGCGCCCCGACCCGCGTCCCCCACGTCTCCAGCTGGTCGGCGGCGGCCGCGCGGAAGGTGTCGGCGGCGCCCAGCAGCACGGTGTTGCCGTCGCCGACGAGAACGCGGCCGAGCTTGCCGCAGGTGGTCGTCTTGCCGGTGCCGTTCACGCCGACGACCATCATGACGGCGGGACGGTCGCCGGGCGCCTCGGTCCGCACGGCGCGGTCCAGGTCGAGGCCGATCTGCTTGACCAGCTCCTCCTTCAGCAGCCCGCGGACCTCCGCCACGCTGCGCGTGCCGAGCACCTGGACGCGGGTCCGCAGGTCCTCGGTGACCTGGCGGGCCACGGACGTGCCCATGTCCGCGGTGATCAGCGTGTCCTCGATCTCCTCCCAGGCGTCGTCGTCGAGCGTGTCGCGCGACAGCAGGCCGAGGAGGGTCTTGCCGAAGGTGTTCTGGGACTGGGCGAGCCGCGCCCGCAGCCGGACGAGCCGGCCCGCGCCCGGCGGCGGCTTCTCGATCTCGACGGTGGGCCGCGGCGGCGGCACCTCCGTCGGCGGCGCCTTCGCGGGCGCGCCCGCCTCGGCCTCGTCGACGGCGGTCGCGCCGCCGGCCCGTTCCGAAGGCCGCTCCACCGGCGGGCGCGGCCGCCCCCGGCGCGGCCGCAGCAGCGTGATGCCGCCGACGATCAACGCGACGACGGCCAGCGCGACGATGACGATCACATATTCCATAGCGCCCCCAGTCTCCCAGAAGGGATCTACCCCCGGGGACGACCCGCTGGAACCTCCGTCACGAGCCGGTCGGTCCTCACGCCGCGGTGCAGGCCTCTTGTGACCGTGCAGGTTCGTGGCGTGTCGCCGCGGTCGCCCGGCTCGGCGGGCATGGCTTCAGCCCGGCGGGTTGGCGGTCCCGCCTGGCGTTACCCCTGGGAGGGATGCCCGTTCGGAGGATTCCCACTCGTCGACGTTGCGGAGGAGTGCCTCCAGGTAGGAGCGCAAGTGGGTGCGGTACACGTCGCTGTAGGTGCGCAGGTAGGCGATCTCGCGTTCCATGGCGCGGCGTTCGCCGTCCGGGACGGTGTCCGGGCGCGCCACGGGCGGGGCCATCTGCTCGGCCGTGCGTACGGCCGCGTCGGCGACGGCGGCGGCCTTGCGGTGGGCCTCCTCCAGAAGCTGCTCGGCGCGGCCCTTGGCGTCGGACAGGATCGCCTCCCTGTGCAAGCGGGCCTCGTGGGCCAGTTCGCGGGTGTAGCGCTCGGCGTCCGCCACGTACAGGTCGGCGGTCTGCTGGGCCTGCGACAGGATGCGGACGGCCTGAAAGTGCGCGTCCTCGGGCGCCATCACGCCGCGGGTGCCCTTGGCGGCGAGTGCGCGCAGCCGGTTCACCTCATCGGCGAGGGCGGCCTTGTCGCCGAAGATCTGGACGAGTTCCCGCTCCACGTACTGCAGGAAGTTGCGGACCTGCTCCTCGTCGTATCCGCGGCGTCCCAGGGCAGCCCGGGCGAACACCACCGAGTGGAGTTCGCCCGGGGTCAGCCGTGAGCCCTCGGAGACGACCGGAAGGTTAGGGGAGTTCAACGCGCTCACCTCTGTGCGTCTGCGAAGGTTTCCAGGCGGATGCGGTCGCGCGGGACGCCGAGCCGCGCCAGCTGCTCGACGGTGTGCCCGACCATGGCGGACGGCCCGCACACGTAGGCGTCGTGGCCGTCCCATGGGCCGTGCCTGGCGACCACGTCGGACAGGTTGCCGTGCTCGACGTCGCCGTCACCGGAGTTGAGCAGCGACGAGAACCCGTGCCCGCCGGGCTCGTCCGACACTGCCGGGACGAGGGTGAGCCAGGGGAACTCGCCCGCCAGCTTGGTCAGGTCCTCCAGGTCGTAGAGGCCGTCTCGGGTGCGGGCGCCGAAGAACAGGTGCACGCGCGGCGGCGTCGGACGGCCTGCGAGCTGCTCCAGGATCGCCTTGAGCGGCGCCAGGCCAGTGCTGCCCGCGACGAGCAGAACGTTGCGCCCGGACTCCTGGTCGAGGGTGAGGGTGCCGATGGGCGAACCCATGCGGACGCGGTCGCCGGTCTCGGTGCCGCGCACCAGGACCGGGCTCACCGGCCCGCCGTCCACCAGCCGGACGTGGAAGTCCACGGTCTGGTCGTGGCGCGGGGCGTTCGCCATCGAGTAGTACCGCCAGTGCCGCAGCCGGGACGGCACTTCCAGCGCCACCGACTGGCCGGGCTGGTACGGCAGCGGCCGGTCGGGCTGGACGCGCAGGACGCAGATGTCGAAACGGCGCCGCTCGACCGCGACGACGTGCCCGTTCCACCAGGCGGGGGTGCTGAGGGCGTTCTCGTCGGCCGCCTCCAGCATGACCTTCGCGACGAGGCTGTACGCGGCGTTCCAGTCGCCTTCGATTTCCTCGTCCCAGGAAGGACCGGAGAAGTGCCGGAGCGTCGCGAGGAGACTGGCCCCGACGTTCGGGTAATGCTCGGCCAGAATGCCGAACCTGCGGTGGTCGCGGCCGAGCTGCTGGAGGAATGGGACGAGGGTGGGCAGGTCGTCCACCTGGGAGACGATGTGCCCGAGCGCACGCAGCAGTTTGTCGCGCTGGCCGCTCATCCCGATCGGGAACATATCGCGAAGATGCGGATTGCGCACGAAAAGGTCGGAATAGAAGAACAGGGCCACGGAGTCGCCCTCGCCGGCGACCTGGGCGAAGCTGTCCTTCAATCGCTGGGCGTCCACGACGGATCAGGCGACCGGCTCCGCCGCGGCCTCCGCCATCACCTTCGCGACGAGGCCGTAGGCGGCGGTCCAGTCGCGTTCGAGGTCCTCGTTCCATTCGGGGCCGCTGAAGTAGGCGAGAGTGGCGAGCAGGCTGGCCCCGACGGGCCCGTAGTGGTCGGCGACGACGCCGAAGCCGTGGTGCCGCCGGCCGAGGTCCCGCAGGAAGGGGACGAGCGCGTCCGGGTCGTCGACCGACGCGACGATCTGGGACAGCGCGGCGAGCAGCACCTCGTGCTGCTTGGCCATCGCCGCCGGGAACATCGACCTGAGCTGCGGATTCCGCCCGAAAAGGTCGGCGTAGAAGTATTCGGCGACCGCCACGCCGTTCGTGCCCACCTGTGCGAAATTGTCTTTGAGTTTCCGGGTGTCCACGGGCATCACCTTTCCGGCGGTTCTCCGTACCGGGCGGGGGGAGCCCGATGAGGGGAGCCGGAGCACCGCCGGTGCATAGGGGTAGTGGATGCCGCGCGGACCGCACAAGTCCGCCAGAGTCGCCGCATCATCACGGTCGGTGCTCGCCGCTCCCGCCGATTAGGCGTCACCACCGCGAATGCGATGTCACCGAACGGTTATCTGCGGCCGAAAATACCTGCGACCAGATCCCGTGGCCTGCCCGAAATACTGAACATTGGGCGATGTCACGTTCCAGGAATCATATGACCGAAATCACCGTCATCTGAAATCAAGCCGCGGCTAGTCGTGCAGCCGCTGGCTGACCACCTGCGTGACGCCGTCGCCGCGCATGCTGACGCCGTAGAGCGCGTCGGCGCCCTCCATCGTGCGCTTCTGGTGCGTGATGACGATCAGCTGGGACGACTCGCGCAGCTCCTCGAAGACCGTGATGAGCCGCTGCGTGTTGGTGTCGTCCAGCGCGGCCTCGACCTCGTCCAGGACGTAGAACGGGGACGGGCGGGCCTTGAACACGGCGACGAGGAACGCGATCGCGACCAGGGACCGCTCGCCGCCCGACAGCAGCGACAGCCGCTTGACCTTCTTGCCGGGCGGCCGCGCCGCGACCTCGACACCGGTGCCGAGCATGTCGTCGGGCTCGGTCAGCGACAGGCTGCCCTCACCGCCGGGGAACAGCCGGGCGAAGATCCGCTCGAACTCGCGGGCGGTGTCCTCGTAGGCGGCGCCGAACACCTGCTGGACCCGGTCGTCGACCTCCTTGACCAGGCCGAGCAGCTCCCGCTGGGTCTTCTTCAGGTCCTCCAGCTGCGAGGTGAGGAACGCGTGCCGCTCCTCCAGGGCGGCGAACTCCTCCAGCGCGAGCGGGTTGACCTTGCCGAGCTGGGTGAGCTGCCGCTCGGCGGTCTTGGCGCGCTTCTCCTGCACGGCCCGCTCGTACGGGACGGGCCGGGCGTCCTCCCCCTTCTCGGGGTCGGGCGGGACGAGCTGGTCGGGCCCGTACTCCGAGACCAGCGACTCGACCTCCAAGCCGAACTCGTCCAGGGCGCGCTGCTCGAACTGCTCCAGCCGGAGCCGCTGCTCGGCGCGGGCGACCTCGTTGCCGTGCACGACGTTGACGAGCCGTTCGAGGGTCGCCGACAGCTCGCGCACCTGGTTGCGGACGACCTTCAGCTCGGCCTCGCGCGCCGCCTTGGCCTGCTCGGCGCCCTCCCGGCGGCGGACCGCGGCGGCCAGGGAGTGCTCGATGCGCTCCAGGGCCGTCCGAGCGCCCCGCAGGACGGCCTGGGCGACCCGGGCCTGCTCCTCGCGGCGGGCGCGGCGCCGCACGGCGTGTGCGCGCTCCTCGCGTTCGCGGTGGGCACCGCGTTCGAGGGCGTCGGCCCGGCCGGAGATGGCCTGGACGCGCTCCTCCGCGGTGCGGACCGACAGCCGCGCCTCCATCTCGGCGGTGCGCAGCTCCTGGCAGCGGGCGTTCAGCTCGTCGCGCGTCTCGGTGTCGTGCCCGGCCTCGTCGGCGACCTCGGCGGCCTCCTCCGACTCGGCGAGCCGCGTCGCGAGCTCCTCGGCGGCCTCGGTGTCGCGCTCCAGGGACTCGTTCGCCGCGTCGAGCGCCTTGGTCAGCCGCTCGGCCTCGCCCCGGGCGCCGCGGGCGTCGGCCTCCAGGCGCGCCGCGCGCTTGGCCTCCTGCGCCGCCTGCGCGTCGGACTCCCGCAAGCGCGCGCGGACCCGGTCAAGCTCGCCCTGGGCCTGGTTGACCCCCGCCTGGGCCTCGTTGACGGCGGCTTCGGCGGCCTCCACGGCCGTCTGGGCCGCGTGCTCCCGCTCGACCGACGCCGTCAGGTCTTCGGCGGCCGTGCCGGCCGCGGTCTCGGCCGCGGCGAGATCCTCGGTGGCCTCGTCGAGCGTCGCCCGCATCTGCAGGAGGCTCTGACCGCCCCCGGCGGCACCGCCCTGCGCCCAGTGCGCGCCGACGAGTTCGCCGTCGCGCGTCACGGCCCGCAGGGACGCCTCCCGGCGGACGAGCGCGGCGGCGGCCGGCACATCGTCGACGACGGCCACCTCACGCAGCAGGTGCTCAAGGGCGGGACGCATCGAGTCGGGGACGCTCACCGCGTCGATCGCGTAGTCGACACCGGCCACCCGCTGGAACGGCGAGGCCGCTCCCCCGCCGACGACCAGCCCGGCCCGTCCGGCGTCGCGGGACCGCAGCAGCGTCAGCGCCGCCTCGGCGGTGTCCAGCGAGCCGACGGCGATGGCCTCGGCCGCGTTCCCGAGCGCGGCGGCGACCGCCGTCTCGTACCCAGGACGGACGTTCAGCAGCGAAGCGACGGTGCCCAGCACCCCCTGGAGCGCACCGTCGGCGCCCGCCGCGAGCAGGGCCTCCCCGCCGTCGGCGGCACTGGCGAGCGTCAGGTTGAGGGCCTCGATCCGGGCCTGGAGTGCCGCGACCCTCTTCTGCGCGGCCTGATCGGCGGAACGGGCCGAACCGACCGCCCCCCGGGCCTCCTTCAGGGCGCGGCGCGGCCCGTCCACGGCCGCACGCGCGGACTCGGCGGCGTCCTTGGCGGTGGCGAGCGCCTCCTGGACGGTCTCGTGCTCGGCGGCGAGCTCCGGGTCCTCGACGACCTCCGCCTCGAACGCCTCGAACTCGGCCTGCGCGGCCTCGGCGCGCTGCCCGGCCTCCTCCCGCGCCTCGGCGAGCCGTCCGATCTCCGACCGCCCGGCCTGGGCCTTGCTGCGCAGCGCCTCGACCCGCCCGCGCAGCCGGGCCAGCTCCTCGCGGCGATCGGCGGCGGCCCGCGCGGCGGCCTGCAACCTGCGCTCCTCGGCGGTGAGGGCCTCCTCGGCGCCCGTCCGCTCGTCGACCGCGCGGGACAGCCCGTCCTGCGCCTCGTCGAGCGCGGCGCGGAGCATCTCCTCCTGCTCGCGGATCTCGGCGGCCTCGCGCTCCATGTCCTCGGGGTCGCGCCCGCGCCGCTCCTCCTCGCGCGCCTCGGCGGCGTTGCGGTGGCGCTCCGCGGCGAGATCGGCGACGCCGCGCAGCCGCTCCTTGAGCGCCGAAAGCTGGAACCACGTGTCCTGGACCTGCGCGAGCTTCGGCGCCTGCTCCGCCTCCTCGGCCTCCAGGACGCCCTCGCGCTCCTGCGCCTCGGCCAGCGCCCGCTCGGTCTCGGTGCGCCGCTCCCGGATCGCGGCCTCGTCCGCGGCCTCCTGGTCGAGCTTCGTGCGCAGCGTGACGAGGTCGTCGGCCAGCAGCCGCAGCCGGGCGTCCCGGAGGTCGGCCTGGATCACCGCGGCCCGCCGCGCGATCTCGGCCTGCCTTCCGAGCGGCTTCAGCTGGCGCCGCAGCTCACCGGTCAGGTCCTGCACACGCGTCAGGTTGCCCTGCATCGCGTCGAGCTTGCGGAGCGCCTTCTCCTTGCGCTTGCGGTGCTTGAGGACGCCGGCGGCCTCCTCGATCACCGCGCGGCGCCCCTCCGGCCCGGAGTGCAGGACGCGGTCGAGCTGCCCCTGCCCGATGATCACGTGCATCTCGCGGCCGATGCCGGAGTCCGACAGCAGTTCCTGGATGTCCAGCAGCCGGCACCCGTCGCCGTTGATCGCGTACTCGCTGGACCCCGACCGGAACATCAGCCGGCTGATCGTGACCTCGGTGTAGTCGATCGGCAGCGCGCCGTCGGAGTTGTCGATCGTCAGCACGACCTCGGCGCGCCCGAGCGGCGCCCGGCTGGCCGTGCCGGCGAAGATGACGTCCTCCATCTTGCCGCCGCGCAGCGACTTGGCGCCCTGCTCGCCCATCACCCAGGCCAGCGCGTCCACGACGTTGGACTTGCCGGACCCGTTCGGCCCGACCACGGCGGTGATCCCCGGCTCGAACTTCAGGGTGGTGGAGGACGCGAAGGACTTGAAGCCGCGCAGCGTCAGATTCTTCAGATACACGCGCCAGCCGTCCCCCTCCCGCGGTCTCTAACCCCTGAACACCCGCGAACAATACCGGCCGCAGCCCCTCTCAGCACGGCACTGACCAAGCCCGAGCCAGGTCACCGACCTCAGCCGCCTCGGGCCACGGACCTCAGCCGACCCGAGTCACGGACCTCAGCCACCCCATCAGCCACGCGACAAGGTCAAGACCCGCGATCGCGTCCGAAGGCAGGTTTCGAGCCTGCGAGAAACCTGATCGCGCAGCGAGCCGCAAGGCGAGCCGAAGCGATGCAGCGATCGCACCGCATTTCTCGACGATGGAGGGCCCTCTAGGGCCCGAAGGAGGAGAGAAATGCAATAAAAACAGAGGGACGCCAACATGGCGTCCCTTGCCTACTTGAGAGAGATCTGGCGCTGATCAGGTCAGCGCCGGTTCACGGTCCTTCACCGCAAGCGACATCACATCGTCGTCCGGCGCCGTCGCGAGCGCGTCGTTCTCTGCTTGAAGCCGTACGAGCTCGGCTTCCAGATCACGTACGCGCTGCTGAAGGCGCCGCATCTCCGCGACCATCCGGGGGTCGGGACCGCCGACGTGGCCGAGTAGAGCCTTCGCCATGACTAAGGGTCCTCCACGCTGAGTAACCAGCAGGGATCGCGCACGAGAATCAGCTGAAGTCGGTGCGCGTACCGTCTAGAGTCGCACCGGCCGGTGTCCTGGTCAAGCCGCACATCACAGGCCGGTAACAACCTTCCTCTACCAGTTTAGCAGGTACGAACCGGTACTCCCTACCCGGTCACCGTTCCAGGAAACCGGGGCTCTCCCCGCGTGGCGCGCTCCAGCGGCCCGCGACGCCCGTGACCTTGCCGGGACGTCCGGGAAGGCCGCCCGGGACGTCGCCGTCCAGCAGCTCCAGAAGCCGCTCGCACCCGCCGCGCGGACCCTCGGCCACGACCTCCACGCGCCCGTCGGCCAGGTTCGCCGCGCTGCCCGCCAGGCCCAGTTCCAGCGCCCGCGACCGCACCCACCAGCGGAAGCCGACGCCCTGGACGCGGCCGCGCACCCAGGCCGTGAGCCGCACGATCTCCTCGACCTCGTCCATCCGTCCCCCCTCGGTCGCTAGTACCGTGCCCGGCGGGGGCGGGGCTGGCACACGGGGCAGCTGTAGGACGAGCGGTTCATGAACTCGTCGCGGCGTATCGCCGCGCCGCAGCGCCGGCACGGCTCGTCCCGCCGCCCGTAGGCGTCCAGGGATCGCTCGAAGTAGCCGCTCTCGCCGTTCACGTTCACGTACAGGCTGTCGAAGGACGTGCCGCCGACCGCCAGGGCCGCCGACATGACCTCCTGTGCGGCCTCCAGGACGCGCGCGGCCTCCGCCCGGGTCATCGTCTCGGTCGGCCGCGCCCAGTGCAGCCTGGCCCGCCACAGCGCCTCGTCGGCGTAGATGTTGCCGACCCCGCTGATCAGCGACTGGTCGAGCAGGGCCCGTTTGATCCCAGTCTTGCGGCGGCGCAGGGCGCGGAAGAACACCTCCGCGTCGAAGGCGTCCTCCAGCGGGTCGGCGGCGATGTGCGCGATCGGCTCGGGGACGAGCGCGGCCTTGTCGAAGGTGTCCGGGACGAGGTCGGCGACCATGAGGTGCCCGAACGTCCGCTGGTCGACGAAGCGCAGGTCGAGGCCGCCGTCGGCGAACCCGGCCCGGACGCGCAGGTGCTTCTCGCGGTCCCGGTCCGGCTCGCCGACGAGGAGCTGCCCGCTCATCCCGAGGTGCGCGAGGACCGCCTCCTCCTCGCCGTCCAGGGGGATCCACAGGTACTTGCCGCGGCGGCGCGGGCCCAGCAGGGTGCGCCCGGCGAGGCGCCCGGCGAAGTCGGCGGGGCCCGCCTCGTGCCGGCGCACCGACCGCGGGTGCAGCACCTCGGCGGCGGCGACGGTGCGGCCGGTCGTCCAGCGTTCCAGGCCGCGCCGGACGACCTCGACCTCGGGGAGCTCAGGCACCGGCCTGGGCCGCCTGCCCCGCCTGCGCGTCCCGCTGGGCGGCCGCCTGCCCGCCCTGCGCCTCGGTCTCGCGCTGGACGACGATCGCGCGGATCTCGTTCCAGGCGGCCTCGGCGGCGTGCTGCTCGGCCTCCTTTTTGCTGCGCCCCTCGCCGGCCCCGTAGGTCGTCCCGCCGACCCGCACGGAGGCGCGGAACGTCTTCTGGTGGTCGGGGCCGCTCTCGGCGACGTGGTACTCGGGGACGCCGAGTTCCTCGACGGCGGTGAGCTCCTGCAGGGAGGTCTTCCAGTCCAGCCCGGCGCCGAGGCCCGCGGACCGGGCGATCAGCCCGTCGAAGAGCCGGTGCACCAGCGCGGACGCCTCGTCCAGGCCGCGGTCGAGGTAGACGGCGCCGATCAGCGCCTCCAGCGTGTCGGCGAGGATCGAGGCCTTGTCGCGCCCCCCGGTGCCCTCCTCGCCGCGGCCGAGCCGGATGTGGGCGCCGACGCCGAGGCCGCGGGCGACGCCGGCGAGGGCGCGCATGTTGACCACGGCGGCGCGCAGCTTGGCGAGCTGCCCTTCGGGCAGGTCGGGGTGGCCCCGGAACAGGGTGTCGGTGACGACGAGGCCGAGCACCGAGTCGCCGAGGAACTCCAGGCGCTCGTTGGTGGGCAGGCCGCCGTTCTCGTAGGCGTAGGAGCGGTGGGTCAGGGCGCGTTCGAGCAGCTCGGGGGTCACTTCGACGCCGAGCGCGCCGGTCAGTTCCGCGCGGTCCGGCGCGGGGTCGCTCTTCTTGGCGCTCACAGGGCCCTCCTCAGGCCGTGCGCCGCGCATGCGCGGTCGCGTCCGTGGCGCGCGGCCATGGGCGGCCGGGACGGCGAGGACGCTCGGCTGGGAGGGTCCGCGAAGACGAGGTGCGCGCCGGTCGGCTGAAGATCCCGGCGTGCACCACGGCTCCGGGCGCAGTGAACGAATGTTCAGTCTCCGCGCCGGTCACCACGCCGACGTCACGCGCCGGGTGGTCGGGTGCGTGTCCTTCCGCACCGTGGGGGGCGGGCCGCGCCGTCAGCGCGGATCCGCCCCCCAGGATGCGAGAAGACTCAGGCCGACGGGGCGATGACCTGCCGCCGGTCGTAGGTTCCGCACGTCGCGCACGCGGTGTGCGGCAGCTTGTGGTCGCGGCACGTCGGGCACTCGACCAGGTTCGGCGCCGCGGTCTTCCACTGCGAGCGCCGGTGCCGCGTGTTGCTGCGCGACTTCTTCCGCTTGGGGACGGCCACGTCAGCCCTCCTGCTTTCCTTCTCGTCGGTCGAATGAACCACGGGTGCCGGAGCTCCCGTTCCCCCGTTCGGGGGCGGCCGGCGCCATGTCGCCGGCCAAGTCCTGCAGCGCCGCCCACCGGGGGTCGGCGACGTCGTGCCGGTGCCCGGGCTCGGCGTCCGCCAGCCGTGCACCGCAGTCCGGGCACAGGCCCGGGCAGTCGTCCCGGCACAGCGGGGACAGCGGCAGCGCGAGCACCACCGCGTCCCGCAGGACCGGTTCGAGGTCGATGATGTCGCCCTCGAGGCGGAGCTCGTCGTCTTCGGCGTTCCCGCCCGAGCGGGTGTCGTCGTAGACGAACAGCTCCTGGAAGTCCGCCTCGAAGGTCGAGGCGATCGGGTCGAGGCAGCGGGAGCACTCCCCCTTCAAGGGGACCGTCGCCGTGCCGGTGACGAGCACCCCCTCCAGGACCGCTTCGAGCCGGAGGTCCAGCTCGACCGCGGCGCCTTCGGGGACGCCCACCATCTCGACGCCGAAATTCTCCGGTGCCGGCACGGACAGGTGCTCCTCGCGCGACGACCCGGGTTGCCTGCCCAGAGCTCGGGTGTCGAGCTTGAGAGGGCCGTTGGGTTCGCTGCGTGTCAGTGGATTCCTGCTTCCATGAGGCATGGTGAACGGCGGCCGCCTGCGATGGCCGATGTCCCAGGGTACCGAACACCGCGCGATGACCCAACTCGCGGCCCCCTCACCAGGGCCGGACGCTGCGCCGGCGGGTCAGTCCTGCTTGCGGAGCCGCTCCACCAGCCGGTCGCGGACACTGTCGGGGACGAGACCGGAGATGTCCCCGCCGAACTTCACGACCTCCTTCATCAGGCTGGAGGACAGGAACGCGTACTCGGGATTGGTCGCCATGAACAGCGTCTCGACGCCGGCGATCCGGTGGTTCATCTGCGCCATCTGCAGCTCGTACTCGTAGTCGCTGACGGCCCGCAGCCCCCGGACGATCACCGGGATGTCCTGCTCCCGGCAGTAGTCGACGGTGAGCCCGTAGAAGGTGTCCACCCGGATGTTGCCGTACTCCCGGGTGACCTCGGCGATCATGTCGGCGCGCTCGTCGACGGTGAAAAGGCTCTTCTTGTTCTTGTTGATCAGCACGGCGACGACCACCTCGTCGTACAGACGGGAGGCGCGGCTGATGATGTCGAGATGCCCGTTGGTGACGGGGTCGAACGATCCCGGACAGACGACACGGCGCACGGCGCGAACCCCTTCGGTCGCGGTTTCTGACCTGCGGCGTGAACGTACCAAATCGCATTCGGCCCGCTTTCCACCGGGCTCGCCGGTACCGTCCCCGCTCGTTCCCCCGGGGGGCCCTCAGCCGCCCAGTGCGTCCACGATCTTGGCCGCGATCGGGCCGGACTCGATGCCGTAGCCGGACGCCTCTGTCATCACCGCGACCGCGTACTTCGGGTCGTCGCGCGGGCCGAAGCCGATGAACCACCGGTCGTTGTAGGACGCGCCCTCGACGTCGGCGGTCCCGGTCTTGCCGCCGAGGATGGACGTTCCCTTGAGGGACTTGCCGGTCCCCCGCTCGACGACGGCCTTCATCAGGTCCCGCATCTGCTTCGCCTGGCCGGACGACAGCGCGCGCGACATCCGCTCGGGCGAGATCGTGTCGACGGTGGAGCCGTCCGGGGCGCGCAGCTTGTCGACGAGATGGGGCCGCATGACCTCACCGTCGTTGAGGACGCCGGCGGCGACCATGGCCATCTGCAGCGGCGAGGCGACCGTGCTGCCCTGCCCGATGGAGCCGAGCGCGCTGAGCGACGGCTGGTCGGTCTTCGGGAAGGAGCTGGGGGCGCTCGTGAGGCCGTCCGCGAACTCGATCCGGCCGCCGAACCCGAACTTGCCGGCCTGCGCGTGGACGGCGTCGTTGCCGGGCTTCTCCGCTCCCATGTAGGCGAACGTGGTGTTGCAGGACTGGGCGTACGCCTCGATGAGCGCGATCTGCTTCAGGTCGCAGGATCCGCCGATGTCGCCCGCGTCGTTGTTGATGGCCTGGCCGGCGCCCGGCGGCCGGTAGCTGCGGCCCGCCCTGACGCGGGTGTCCTCGCTCGCGCCGGCCTCCAGCGCCGACGCGGCGACCACGGTCTTGAACGTGGAACCGGGCGGGAACACCTCGTACGCGGCCTTGTCGAGGAGCGGCTTCAGCGGCTCGTCGCCGAGCCGGTCGAACGCCTTCACGGCCTTGTCCCGGTCGAGCGTCGACACGTCGCCCGGGTCGTAGGACGGCGTGGACGCCAGCACCAGGATCGCGCCGGTCTCCGCGTCCAGGACGACGGCCGCCGCGCGGCGGGCGCCGCTCGCCTTCAGCGCGTCGTAGGCGACCCGCTGCGCCTTGACGTTCACGGTGGCCTCGACCGTCCCGCCGGGGACGTGCTTGCCGATCAGCTTGTCGACGAGGTTGGACGTGGCGAGGCGGTCGTCGGTCCCGTCCAGGAAGTGGTTCTCGGCGCTCTCCAGGCCGGTCTGGGCGAACACCGAGAAGTAGCCGGTGACCGGCGCGAAGGCGGCGCCGTCCTTGTAGTGGCGCTGGTAGCGCTCGTCGTCGACCCCCTGGGACCAGGCGAGGCGTTCGCCGTCCGCGACGATGGGGCCCCGGTCGATCTTGAAGCGGTCCTCGAACTGGCGCGCGTTGAGGGAGTCGTCCCGCAGGTTCTGCGCCTCGAAGCCCTGCACGTAGGTGATGTTCGCGAGGAGCGCGACGGACATCACCAAGGCGATGACCCAGGTCCGTCCTAACGCGCGATCGATCCCGGGCCTCATGCGCATGGCTCTACCCGAACTCCCTCCGTGTCAACGGCCTTCCGCGCGGCCGTACCAGAACACCGCCTCGCCGTACCGCCGGTCCCGCTCGGCCTCGTAGCCGTCCGGCCACTTCAGCGCCGCGCCGCGGGCGGCGCGCTCCACGACGACGAGGGCGTCCCGCGCGGCCCATCCGTGCTCGCGCAGGTCCTCCAGGAGGGCGGTGACGGACGCGTCGGCCACCGCGTACGGGGGGTCGGCGAAGATCAGGTCGTAGGGCTCGCCGGGCCCCTTCCGGACGAGGCGCTCCACCTTGTCCGCGCACGGGACGGCGCCGGGCAGCCCGAGCGACCCGGCGTTCCGCCGGATCACCTTGATCGCGCGCGGGTGCGACTCGACCAGCAGCGCGTGGGCGGCGCCCCGCGACAGCGCTTCGAGCCCGACGGCGCCCGATCCGGCGTAGAGGTCGGCGACGCGCAGGCCGTCGAGCGGGCCGAGCAGGGCCAGCACCGTGCCGAACAGGCCCTCCCGGGCTCGGTCGCTCGTCGGCCTGGTGTCCCTTCCCGGCGGGACGGCCAGCCGCCGCCCTCCCGCGCTGCCCGCGATGACCCTGCTCACCCTCCCAGTATCGGGGGCGCCCTCCGCCGCCGGCGCACCGGCCGCCGCATTCACCGGCCCGGCATGTTCGGTGCATCACGGAAAAGATTCACAATCACCCCGGCCCTCTGTTGTGAATCCCTACCTAAAAGCACCGGACGCTGTTCACATCGACTACTTGACGTGTAAACGTGCTCGCAGGTTGTACAACCCAGTAACTCAGGAGCTTCTGTGCATCACGGTAGGAGACTGGCGGTGACGGCCGGTGCGACGGTACTCGGCATTGCCGCCATGAGCGGCGTCTCGCACGCCGAGGCCTCCAAGCCCCCCGCCAGGCACGCAGCGCATCCTCTCGGGGACGCGGTGCACACGCTTACGGCGCCGGGGAAAGCGGCGAACCGGAAAACGGTCGCCCCGAAAAAGGGAAAAACGCTCAACAAGTCGAAAACCCGAAAGACGTCAACAAAGAAGGCGCCGACCGTCAGAAAGGCCACCGCCGCAAAGGCCCGGCCGGCGGCCGGTCTCCACCTCGGCGCCACGCTGAAGTACGACGAGAAGACCAGGACGACGAGCGCGGGCCTCGACCTCGGCGTGAACGCCGGCACCCCCGAGGGCGGCGCCGGCGTCCGGCTTCAGGCCGGCGCGAGCGCGTCGCCGGACGGCACCGTCAAGGCGGGCGCCCGGCTCGACGGCCGGGCCGCCTCGCCCGCCGGAAGCGCCAAGCTGTCGCTCGACGCCGGCGTGACCGCGGCGGCGGGCAACGGCCTGTCCGGCGCCCGGACGATGTCCTCGGGCGGCGGGCTCCTCAGCGCCCACGCCGGCCTGTCCGCCTCGGTGACCCCGGCCGGCGGCACGCCGATCTCGGCGAACGTGTCGGCCGCCGCCTGCGTCGGCGGGGGCTGCTCGGCGCCCACGCCGCCGACTCCCCCGACGCCGCCGACCCCGCCCACGC
>NZ_SMKY01000018.1 GCF_004349235.1 Actinomadura darangshiensis
CCGCGGGAGTGGGCACTGCGGGGGTGGGCACGGCGGGAGGTCTCGGGCCGGTCTGCGCGGACCGGCCGCTGACCAGGCGCAGCAGCACGTCCTGCATGGCAGGGCGCCGGGCCGGGTCCTTGGCGAGGCAGGAGACGACGATCGACCGGAGCGGCTCGGCCAGGTCGCCGAGATCCGGCTCGCCGCTCAGCACCCGCCTCATGATCGCCGGGAAGCTGTCGGCGCCGAAGGGCGGCCGGCCGGTGGTGGCGTAGGTGACGACGGCCGCCCAGGCGAACACGTCGGCGGCCGGTCCGATCGGCCCCGCCTCGAACTGCTCGGGCGCCATGTAGGCGGGGGTCCCGATGATGCTGCTGGTGACCGTGAGGGGGGCCTCGGTGTCGCGGGCGATGCCGAAGTCGATCACCCGGGGCCCGTCCGGGCCGAGCAGTACGTTGGACGGCTTGAAGTCGCGGTGCACGATGCCCGCGTCGTGGACCGCCGCCAGCGCCGTCGCGGTCGCGACCGCGAGCCGCTGCACCGCGGCCGTCCCGGGGCGCGGCCCCGCCTGCTGGAGCGAGGGTCCCTCGACGTACTCGGTGACGATGTACGGGCGGGTGCCCTCAAGGGAGGCGTCGAGGACCTGCGCGATGCAGAAGGGGTCCACCCGGCGCGCGGCGGCGATCTCCTTGGTGAAGCGCTCCCGGACGCGGGTGTCGGCGGCGAGTTCCTCGCGCAGCAGCTTGACGGCGACGGGCACCCCGTCGCCCGCGTACCCGAGGTAGACCACGCCCTGGCCGCCCGCCCCGAGGCGGCCGTCCAGCCGGTAGGGCCCGACCCGGGGCGGATCCTCTGGGTGCAACGGCTCCGTTGCCGGCATGCTCGACGACCCCCATGATCATTAAACGGTTTCCGTACCCTAATGCACGGCTTGGCGTCCGGCATCCCGGACAGCGAAATACCGGTGACGCGGCGTGCACCACGGCGGCGGGCTCAGGCCACCGTGCCGGCGGCGCGGAGGGCCGCGATCGCGGCGTCGTCGCGGCCCAGCTCGCGCAGGACGCCGTCGGTGTGCTCGCCGAGCGCGGGGATCGGGTCCATGCGGGGCTCGGTGCCGGCGAACGTGATCGGCGGGAGGAGCGCCCGGATGCCGCCGACCGGGGAGCCGACCTCGCGCCAGCGGTCCCGCTCGGCGAGCTGCGGGTGGCCGATCAGGCCGTGGCCGTCGTTCAGCGAGGCGTTGGGCACGCCCGCCTCGTCGAGCCGCCGGAGCAGCTCGTCGCGTCCCATACGGGACGTGACGCCGGCGACGATCGCGTCCACCTTCTCCCGGTTGCGGACCCGCGCGCGGTTGGTCGCGTACTCGGGGTCGGTGACGAGGTCGGGCCGCTCCAGCACCTCGGCCGCCAGGGTGGCCCAGCCGCGGTCGTTCTGGACGCCGATCACGACGTCCACGCCGTCGGACGTCGGGTAGGCGTCGTAGGGCGCGATCACCGGGTGGCTCAGCCGGGTGCGCGGCGGCGGGGTGCCGGTGTAGAGCGTCGTGTACATCGCCTGGCCCATCCACTCGGCGACCGCGTCGAACATGGTGATCTCGATCGACGCGCCCTCCCCGGTGGTGCCGCGCCGGACGAGCGCGGCGAGCGTCCCGGAGAACGCGTACATGCCGGCGGCGATGTCGGCCAGCGGCGAGCCCGCCTTCGCCGGCGTGTCCGGGGTGCCGGTGACCGAGATCAGCCCGGCCTCGGCCTGGACGAGCATGTCGTAGGCGCGCTTGTCCCGGTACGGCCCGCGCGTCCCGTACCCGGACATGTCGACGACGATCAGCCTGGGGTCGCGGGCGCGCAGCTCGTCCGCGCCGAACCCCAGGCGGGCCGCCGCGCCGGGCGCGAGGTTCTGCAGGAACACGTCGGCGCCCGCGACCAGGTCGGCGAGGATCGCGCGGCCCGCGTCCTGCTTGAGGTCGAGCGCGACCGACTCCTTCGAGCGGTTGAGCCACGCGAAGTGCGTACCGAGGCCGCCGCGCACGGCCGTGTCGTAGGCGCGGGCGAAGTCGCCGCCGTCCACGCGCTCCACCTTGATGACGCGGGCGCCCTGGTCTGCGAGCTGCCGCGTCGCGAACGGCGCCGCCACCGCCTGCTCCAGCGCGACGACCGTGACCCCTTCCAGCGGAAGCACGGCAGCACCTTCTGGGGGACGACCCCCAGACCCCCGCAAGGGGGCCGACCGACGATCCTCGCTGCGCCGGCGCTCCGCTGCGGTCATCGCTCAACCCTCCAGCAAGCGGCGGCCGATGATCATCTTTTGGATGTCGGCGGTGCCCTCGCCGATCAGCAGCATGGGGGCCTCGCGGTAGAGGCGCTCGATCTCGTACTCCTTGGAGTAGGCGTAGCCGCCGTGGATGCGGAACGCGTCTTCCACGACCTCCTTGCAGTACTCGCTGGCCAGGTACTTGGCCATGCCCGCCTCAAGGTCGTTGCGCTCGCCGGAGTCCTTGCGGCGCGCCGCCATCACCATCATCTGGTGCGCGGCCTCGACCTTGGTCGCCATCTCCGCGAGCCGGAACAGGACGGCCTGGTGCTCGGCGATCGGCTTGCCGAACGTCTCGCGCTGCCGGGCGTAGGCGAGGGCCAGCTCGTAGGCGCGCTTCGCGACGCCGCAGCCGCGGGCGGCCACGTTGACGCGGCCGACCTCGACGCCGTCCATCATCTGGTAGAAGCCGCGTCCCGGCGTCCCGCCGAGGACCTGAGCGGCCGGGATCCGGTACCCGTCGAAGACCAGCTCGGTGGTGTCGACGCCCTTGTAGCCCATCTTCTCGATCTTGCCGGGGACGGTCAGGCCGGGCGCGACCTCGCCGAACCCGGGGGTCTTGTCGACGAGGAAGGTCGTCATGCCGCGGTGGCCCGCATCGGGGTCGGTCTTGACCAGCGTGGCGACGAGGTTGGCCGAGCCTCCATTGGTCAGCCACATCTTCTGGCCGTCGATGACGTACGCGTCGCCGTCCGGGACGGCGCGCGTCCTGATGGCGGACACGTCCGAGCCGCAGCCGGGCTCCGACATCGAGAACGCGCCGCGGATCTCGCCGGCCGCCATCTTCGGCAGGTAGCGCGCCCGCTGCTCGTCCGTGCCGTGCTGGGTGATCATCCAGGCGACGATGAAGTGGGTGTTGACGATGCCCGACACGCTCATCCAGCCCCGCGACAGCTCCTCCACGACCAGCGCGTACGTCAGCAGCGACGCGCCGAGCCCGCCGTGCTCCGCGCCGATCGTCAGGCCGAACAGCCCGAGGTCCCGCATCCCGTCGACGATGGCCTGCGGGTACTCGTCGGCGTGCTCCAGATCGGTGGCGACCGGGAGGATCTCCTTGTCGACGAACGCCCGGACGGTCGCGACGATCTCCCGCTGCTCGTCCGACAGCCCGTGGGTCTGCTGCAGCCTGCTCACCTTCTGCTCCTCCCTCTAGCGTCCCTCGAAGCGCGGCGGGCGGCGCCCGGCGAACGCGGCGCGCCCCTCGGCGAAGTCGGCGCTGCCGAACAGCGCGGCCTGCTCCTCCCGCTCGGCCTCCAGCAGCCGCTCCAGGCCGTGGTCGGCGCGGGCCAGGAGGCGCTTGGCGGCGGCGACCGACAGCGGGGCGAGCGCGGCGGCCTCGGCGGCCCGGTCGAGGGCGGCGTCCAGGGCCCCGCCGGACGGGGCGAGGGAGTCGGCGAGGCCGATCTCGCAGGCGCGGGGGGCGGGCACGGTCCGCCCGAACACGAGCATCTCCTTGGCGCGGCCCATGCCGACGCGCTGCGGGAGCGTCCAGAGCAGCCCGCCGTCGGCGACGAGGCCGACCTTGCCGAACCCGGCGACGAACCGGGCGTCCTCGGCGGCGACCACGTGGTCGCACACGGCGGCGAGCGAGACGCCGAGCCCGGCGGCGGCGCCCTCGACGGCGGCGATCACCGGCGTCCCGCAGGTGGCGATCAGCTGGACCGCCTTGTGGACGGGTTCGAGCCGCGCCCGCACGGCGTCGGGGCCTGCGCCCTCCATGGACCGGACGTCGCCGCCCGCCGAGAACGTCCCGCCCGCGCCCGTCAGCACGATCGCCCGGACGTCCGGGTCGCCGGCGGCGCGCTCCAGCTCCTCCCAGAGCCGCTCGCGCATCGGGATGTCGATCGCGTTGCGGGCCTCGGGCCGGTTCATTGTGAGCACGCGCGTCGCGTTGTGGTCGGTCACCGCGACCACGCCGGCGGCCGCCGCGTCCCGGTCGTCCATCAGCCCTCCCCGGAAATTTTTTATACGATACGGCCCGCGGGCGAGGTCACTCCGGCCGGGCCTCCCAGAAGCCCTGCGCCTCCAGGTGGACGACCAGCAGCGCGCCCGCGTGCCGGATGTGGGCGCGCATCGCCTGCCGCGCGGCGTCGGCGTCCCCGGCGCGCAGCGCGGCCAGGACGAGGCGATGGTCGTCGACCGACGCCTGCGTCCAGCCCTCGATGCTGGAGTAGAAGCGGCGCGGCGCGTACCGGACCACGAGCTGCAGCAGCCAGGCCGTCTTCGGCGACCCGGCGCACAGGTTGACCGCCCGGTGGAACCGGTGGTTGGCGCGCTCGATGGCCGCCGGGTCCCGGTTCCCGGACGCCTCCTCCAGCAGCGCCTGCGTCCGCTCCAGCGACGCCAGCTCCGTCTCGGTGATCTTCCCGGCGGCGCGGGCGGCCAGCTCGCCGGCGAAGTACGCCTGGGCCTCGAACAGGTCCTGGACGTCCTGCCGGGTCAGCGGCGCCGGCATGAACCCGCGCCGCGGCTCCAGCGTGACGAAGCCCTCGCCGCGCAGCGACAGCAGGGCCTCCCGGACGGGGGTGACGCTGATCCCGAGGTCCTCGGCGATCCGCTCCAGGCGGAGGAACTCCCCGTGCCCGACCTGGCCCGACATGATGAGCTCGCGGACGTAGGCGGCCACCTCGTCGCTCAACTGGCGGCGCCTGCCGAGGGCCTGGTCGCCGGACAGTGCCACAGTCATCGTCTCCCGTGCGCCCGCGTGGTCGGGTGTATTTTCAAATCAAATATATGAGAGTTCGGGTCGGCGTGGAAGGAGATCGGCAGCCGTGTTCACACTCAGCGACGAGGAGCGCGCCATCGTCGAGGTCGTCGCGGACTTCGTCGACAGGGAGGTCCGGCCGGTCGCCCGCGACCTGGAGCACGCGGGCACCTATCCCGCGCACCTCATCGACCGGATGAAGCAGCTCGGCGTCTACGGGCTCGCCGTGCCCGAGCCGTACGGCGACGTCAGCGTGTCCAAGGCCTGCTACGCCCTGGTCACCGAGGAGCTGGCGCGCGGCTGGATGACCCTCGCGGGCGCGTTCGGCGGGCACACGGTCGTCTCCCACCTGCTCGCCGTGTTCGGCACCGAGGAGCAGAAGGCCCGCTACCTGCCCCGGATGGCGACCGGCGAGCTGCGCGCCACGATGGCGCTCACCGAGCCGTCCGGCGGCTCCGACCTGCAGGCCATGAGCACGACCGCGCGGCGCGACGGCGGCCGGTACGTCGTCGACGGCGCCAAGATGTGGATCACCAACGCGCGGACGTCGGGGCTGATCGCGCTGATGTGCAAGACCGACCCGGCCGCGTCCCCGCGGCACAAGGGGATCAGCATCCTGCTCGTCGAGCCGGGGCCGGGCCTCACCGTCTCCCGCGACCTGCCGAAGCTCGGCTACAAGGGCGTGGAGAGCTGCGAGCTGTCGTTCGACGGGTACGAGGCGCCGCCCGGCGCGCTCCTCGGCGGCGAGGAGGGGCGGGGCTTCGCCCAGATGATGCGCGGCCTCGAAGTCGGCCGGATCCAGGTCGCGGCGCGCGCTCTCGGCGTCGGGCGCGCCGCCCTGGAGGACTCCCTGCGCTACGCGCAGGAGCGGGAAGCGTTCGGCAAGCCGATCTGGCGGCACCAGTCGATCGGCAACTACCTCGCAGACATGGCCACCCAGCTGCGGGCGGCACGGCTGCTCACCCTCGACGCCGCCGGGCGCCTGGACGCGGGCGAGCGCTGCGACATGGAGGCGGGCATGGCCAAGCTGTACGCGTCCGAGGCGGCCATGGAGATCGCGCTGAACGCGGTCCGCATCCACGGGGCGGCCGGCTACTCCACCGAGTTCGACGTCGAGCGCTACTTCCGGGACGCGCCGCTCATGATCGTCGGCGAGGGGACGAACGAGATCCAGCGCAACGTCATCGTCAAGCAGCTCATCGAGCGGAACCGGATCTAGGGCGTGGCGGCGGGGTCCTCCCCCGCCCGGATCCAGTCGAAGGTGCGCTCCACCGCCCGCTTCCAGTTGTCGTACTCGGCGGCGCGGCGGCCGGGCTCCATCGCGGGGACCCAGCGGGCGGCGCGGTGCCAGTTGCGCCGCAGCCCTTCGAGGCCCGCCCAGTAGCCGACGGCGAGCCCGGCGGCGTAGGCGGCGCCGAGCGACACCGTCTCGACGACCATCGGCCGCGCCACCGGCACGTTCAGCACGTCGGCGACCATCTGCATGACCAGGTTGTCGGACGTCATGCCGCCGTCGGCCTTCAGCTCCTTCAGCGACAGCCCCGAGTCGGCGTTCATCGCGTCCACGACCTCGCGGGTCTGCCAGCCGGTCGCCTCCAGCACGGCCCGCGCCAGGTGCCCCTTGGTGATATAGGAGGTGAGGCCGACGATGATGCCGCGCGCCTCGCTGCGCCAGTGGGGGGCGAACAGCCCGGAGAACGCGGGCACGATGTAGCAGCCGCCGTTGTCGTCGACCGACCGGGCCAGGGTCTCGATCTCCGGCGCCGTGCTGATGATCCCGAGGCCGTCGCGGAACCACTGGACGAGCGCGCCGGTGATCGCGATCGAGCCTTCCAGGGCGTACACGGCGGGCTCGTCGCCGATCTTGTAGCCGACGGTGGTGAGCAGCCCGTTGTCGGACTTGACCGGCGTGGTGCCGGTGTTCATCAGCAGGAACGCGCCCGTCCCGTAGGTGCACTTGGTCTCGCCCGGGGCGAAGCACGTCTGCCCGAACAGCGCGGCCTGCTGGTCGCCGAGCGCGGCGCCGACGCGCACGCCGGGGAACACGCGGCGGGCCGTCCCGTAGGTCTCGGTGGACGACCTGATCTCCGGCAGCATCGCCTTCGGCACGCCGAAGAAGTCGAGCAGGCCGTCGTCCCAGCTCAGCGTGTACAGGTCCATGAGGAGGGTGCGGCTGGCGTTGGTCACGTCCGTGACGTGGACGCCGCCGTCGACACCGCCGCTGAGGTTCCAGATCAGCCAGCTCTCCATCGTGCCGAACAGGACCTCGCCGCGTTCGGCGCGCTCGCGCAGGCCGGGCGTGTGGTCGAGCATCCAGCGGATCCGCGGCGCGGAGAAGTAGGTGGCGAGCGGCAACCCGCTGCGCTCGGTGACCATCGCGGCGCCGGGGGCGCGGCCCAGCTCGTCCACGAGGGCGCCGGTCCGCATGTCCTGCCAGACGATGGCGCGGCCGATCGGGACGCCGGTCAGCCGGTCCCACAGGACGGTCGTCTCACGCTGGTTGGCGATGCCGACGGCCGCGACCTGGTTCGTCGTGACGCCCGCCTGCGCGAGCGCCTCCGGGGCGATGCGCTCCAGGTTGCGCCAGATCTCCATCGGGTCGTGCTCGACCCAGCCGGGCTTCGGGAAGTGCTGCCGGTGCTCGCGCTGCGCCACCGACACGAGGCGGCCGCCGTGGTCGAACAGGATGCACCGCGTCGACGTGGTGCCCTGGTCGATCGACATCACGTACCGTTCAGTCACTGTCGGCCCCCTCCCCCTGGGCGTGCCCCCGGCGCGCGGTCACCAGCGCGAGCCGCCGAGGTCGCGGGAGACCGCGCGGGCCGCGTCCCGCACGAACGCCACGAGCCTCGGCTCGGGGACGCGGCGGGCGTCGCAGATCCGCTCGACCGCCCCGGAGATGCCGATGGCACCGACGACGAGTCCCCCGTACCCGCGGATCGGCGCCGCGACGCCGGCCTCGCCGATGGACAGCTCCTCGGTCTCGGCGGCCCAGCCGCTCTCCCGGACGCGGGTGGCGGCCCGTGCGAGTTCCCTGGGGTCGGTGATGGTCCGCCGGCAGTAGGACTCCAGGACGGTGTCGCGGATGGACGCGGCGGCGTTCGCGTCGTGTGCGAGCAGCGCCTTGCCGAGCGCGGTCGCGTGCAGGGGCAGCAGCGAGCCGACGTCCATGGCCTGGAGGGTGTCGTCCGGGCGGAACACGTGGTGGACGACGAGGACCTTCCCGTCCAGCAGGGTCCCGATGCGGACGGCCTCGCCGCTGCGCGAGGCGAGCGCGTCCGCCCAGTTGATCGCGCGGGAGCGGAGCTCGTTGACGTCGAGGTAGCTGGTGCCGAGATGCAGCAGGGCGGCGCCGAGCTGGTACTTGCCGGTGCCGCCGTCCTGCTCGACGAAGCCGACGCGCTCCAGGGTGCGCAGGATGCCGTGGGCGGTGCCGCGGGCGAGGCCCAGCGAACTGGCGATCTCACCGACTCCGAGCCGGCCCGAGCTCGCGGCGAGCAGGCGCAGGATCGCGGCCGCCCGCTCGATCGACTGCACAGGTCCGGGCATGGATTCGATGGTAGTTCGCCCGGCAGGGTGCCGACAATGTCGGCGGCCGTCGTAATCGCCGTCCCATGCGCCCCGAACTGCCCGGATTCTGTGATCTGGTGCACAGGGTGGAGGGTAACCGCCCCCAGGCCACGGCGAAAGTGTTCGACATTGTCGGCAGCGCCCCGTTGTACGGCGTTCCGTCCCGGCTTACCGTCCTGCCAGCCTCACGGGGCTCGCGTCCACCCCACCTGCCGAGGAGTGCCCATGGCGGAACGACCCAGAATGCCCGCGCTGGCCGGTGAACTCGCCGCCGAGTTCGCCGGCACCATGATCCTCATCCTGTTCGGCGTCGGCGTCGTCGCCCAGGCCGTCGCCGCAAGCGGCCTGGGCGACCCCCAGAGTCTCGGCGACCACAACAGCATCGCCTGGGCCTGGGGCCTCGGCGTCACGCTCGGCGTCTACGTCGCGGCGCGGATCAGCGGCGCCCACCTCAATCCGGCCGTGACCATCGCGCTCGCCGTCTTCAAGGACTTCGCGTGGCGCAAGACGGCGCCCTACATCGCGGCCCAGACGCTCGGCGCCTTCGTGGCGGCGCTGATCGTCCGATGGAACTACAGCGAGATCCTCGCCAAGTTCGACCCGGGCCACACCATCAAGTCGCAGGGCGTCTTCTCGACCCTGCCGGGCAACGGAGGCCTTCCCGTCGGCACCTGGGGGGCCTTCCGCGACCAGATCATCGGTACCGCCATCCTGCTCTTCCTGATCAAGGTCCTCACCGACGTGCGCAACCAGCCGCCGCTGGCGAACCTGGCGCCGTTCATGATCGGTCTCGTGGTGGTGGCGATCGGGATGGCGTTCGGCTCCGACGCCGGGTACGCGATCAACCCCGCGCGCGACTTCGGCCCGCGCCTCGCCCAGTTCCTCACCGGCTACGACGGAGCCTGGCGCGACCAGTACGGACACCTGTACTTCTGGGTGCCGATCGTCGGGCCGCTGATCGGCGGCGTCCTCGGCGCCGGCCTCTACAAGCTCCTGATCGGCCGGTTCCTGCCCGCGGCGGAGCCGCTGTCCGCGAGCGCGAAGCCCGAGCCCGAGTACGAGACGGCGTGAACCGTCCCGGCCCGTCCGCCACGACCACTCCAGGAGACCGCACGCATGGCTGACTTCGTCGGCGCCCTCGACCAGGGCACGACCAGTACCCGGTTCATGATCTTCGACCACGGCGGCAACGAGATCGCCCGCCACCAGCTCGAGCACGAGCAGATCCTGCCGCAGGCCGGCTGGGTCGAGCACAACCCGACCGAGATCTGGGAACGCACCCGCGCCGTCATCCAGACCACGCTGAACAAGGCGAACCTGAGCCACAGCGACCTGGCCGCGGTCGGCATCACCAACCAGCGCGAGACCACGGTCGTGTGGAACCGGCGCACGGGGCGCCCCTACTACAACGCGATCGTCTGGCAGGACACCCGCACCGACCGCATCGCCGCCGCCTTGGAGCGCGACGGCAAGGGCGACGTCATCCGCCGCAAGGCCGGTCTCCCGCCCGCCACGTACTTCTCCGGCGGCAAGATCCAGTGGATCCTGGAGAACGTCGACGGCGTGCGCGAGGCCGCGGAGAGCGGCGACGCGGTCTTCGGGACGACCGACTCGTGGGTGCTGTGGAACCTCACCGGCGGGACGGACGGCGGCGTGCACGTCACCGACCCGACCAACGCCAGCCGCACCATGCTGATGGACCTGGAGACCCTCGACTGGGACGACGAGCTCCTGTCGTTCTTCGGGGTTCCTCGCTCGATGCTGCCGGAGATCAAGCCGTCGTCGACGTCCGGCGCCTACGGCCTGACGCGTCCGGACGGGCCGTTCGGCGGCGAGGTGCCGCTGACCGCCGCGCTCGGCGACCAGCAGGCCGCGACCGTCGGGCAGGTGTGCTTCGCGCCCGGCGAGGCCAAGAACACCTACGGCACCGGCAACTTCCTGCTGCTCAACACGGGCAACGAGCTCGTCCGGTCGAAGAACGGCCTGCTCACGACCGTCTGCTACCAGTTCGGGTCCGAGAAGCCGGTCTACGCGCTGGAGGGGTCGATCGCGGTGACCGGGTCGGCCGTGCAGTGGCTGCGCGACCAGCTCGGCATCATCTCCGGCGCCTCCGAAAGCGAAGCACTGGCCCGGCAGGTGGACGACAACGGCGGCGTCTACTTCGTCCCCGCCTTCTCCGGGCTGTTCGCGCCCTACTGGCGCAGCGACGCCCGGGGCGCGATCGTCGGCCTGTCGCGGTTTAACACCAACGCCCACCTGGCCCGCGCCACCCTCGAATCGATCTGCTACCAGTCCCGCGACGTCGTCGAGGCGATGCGCGAGGACTCCGGCGTCGCCCTCGACACGCTGAGAGTGGACGGCGGCATCACGGCCAACGAGCTGTGCATGCAGATGCAGGCCGACATCCTCGGCGTCCCGGTCTCCCGGCCCGTCGTCGCCGAGACCACCGCCCTGGGCGCCGCCTACGCCGCCGGACTGGCCGTCGGCTTCTGGAACAACACCGACGAACTCCGCCAGAACTGGAACGAGGACAAGCGCTGGCAGCCCACCTGGGACGACGACCAGCGCCGGACCGGCTACGCCGGCTGGAAGAAGGCCGTCGACCGCACGCTCGACTGGGTCGACCTGGACTGACCCTTTGCCGGAGCGCGGCGGGCTGTTGTCCCGGAGGTCCTCCTGGCGACGGCCCGCCGCAACCCGGCGACCGGACACTTGACTCGATCTCTCCTCGGGAGCATGCAGTGACATCCGTAGCCCTCGGCCCGCAGTACCGCGAGGACACCCTGCGCGACCTCGCCGAGACCGAGTTCGACGTCCTGGTCGTCGGCGGCGGGATCGTCGGCGCGGGCGCGGCCCTCGACGCGATCTCGCGGGGCCTGTCCGTCGCCGTCGTGGAGGCGCGGGACTGGGCGGCCGGCACGTCCAGCCGGTCCAGCAAGCTGATCCACGGCGGGCTGCGCTACCTCGAACAGCGCGACTTCGGGCTCGTCCGGGAGGCGCTGCGGGAGCGCGGCCTGCTGCTGCACCGGCTCGCGCCGCACCTGGTGCGTCCCGTCCAGTTCCTGTACCCGCTGCGCAACCGGGTCTGGGAGCGGGCGTACGTCAGCGCGGGCGTGACGCTCTACGACACGATGGGCGGCGCCCGCTCGCTGCCGCGGCACCGGCAGCTCACCCGGCGCGGCGCACTGCGCGAGGCCCCGGCCCTGCGGTCGGACGCTCTGATCGGCGCCGTCCAGTACTACGACGCGCAGGTGGACGACGCCCGCTACACGATGATGGTCGCCCGGACCGCCGCCCAGTACGGCGCCAGGGTCGCCACCCGCGCGGAAGTCACCGGGTTCCTGCGCGAGGGCGAGCGGGTGACCGGCGCGCGCGTCCTTGACCTGGAAGGCGGCCAGGAGATCGCCGTGCGGGCGCGGAGCGTGGTGTGCGCCACCGGTGTGTGGACGGACGGCGCCCAGGCGATGACCGGGTCCCGGGCGGCGTTCGGCGTACAGGCGTCCAAGGGCGTGCACCTGGTCGTGCCCCGCGACCGGATCCCGATGGACACCGGGCTGATCACACGGACGTCCAAGAGCGTCCTGTTCATCATCCCGTGGGGCAGGCACTGGCTCGTCGGCACCACCGACACCCCGCACGAGGACGGCCCGGACGAACCGGTCGCCGACCACACCGACATCGGCTACCTCCTCGACCAGGCGAACGCCGTCCTGCGGACCCCGCTGACGCACGACGACATCGAGGGCGTGTACGCCGGGCTGCGGCCCCTGCTGTCCGGTGAGGTGGACGACACCACGCGGCTGTCGCGCGAGCACGCCGTCGCCGAACCCGTGCCGGGTCTCGTCGTCGTCACGGGCGGGAAGTTCACCACCTACCGGGTGATGGCGCAGGACGCGATCGACGTCGTCGCCGAGGGCCTGGACGACTCCGTCCCCTCGTCCGTCACCGCCCGGCTGCCGATCCTCGGCGCGACCGGGTTCGAGGTCCTGTGGAACGAGCGGCGCCGGCTCGCCGCCGAGTCCGGCCTGCACGTCGCGCGGATCGAGCACCTGCTGCACCGGTACGGGGCGTGCGCCCGCGACGTCCTGGACCTGGTCGCGGACAGCTCCGCGCTCGGCGCCCCCATCCCCGGCGCCGAGGACTACCTGTGCGCCGAGGCCGTCTACGCGGTGACGCACGAGGGCGCGCTGCACTTGGACGACGTCCTCGCGCGGCGGCTGCGCATCTCGATCGAGGAGTGGGACGGCGGCGTCGCCGCGGCGTCCCGCGTCGCCGAACTCATCGCTCCCGTGCTGGGCTGGGGCGACGAGGAGGTCAACGACGAGATCAAGCGGTACGTGCTGCGGATCGCCTCGGAGCGCCGCGGCGGACCGGCCGTCGAGGAGACCCCGGTCACCGCCGCCTAGGCGAACGTGGCGGTCATCGCGGTGACCCCGCCAGGGGCCTCGATCGACAGGGCGCCGTCCGGCGATCCGGCCGCCACGAACGGCTGCCGCGCGTAGACGGGCCTGCGGGCACGGAACGACAGCTCCCGCACTTCCAGGCCCGCCCGGCGCGGCAGTTCCAGGCACAGGATCGCGAGCAGCGGCCCGTGCACGACGAGCCCGCCGTGGCCTTCCACCTCGGTCGCGTACGCCTCGTCGTAGTGGATGCGGTGAGCGTTGTAGGTGAGCGCACTGAACCGGAACAGCATCACCGGATCGGTGTTCATCTCAAGCGTCCAGGGTGCCTTCACCTGCGGCGCCTCGAACGACACCTCGCCCGGACGGGACGCCGCGTCGCCGCTGCGGTAGACGAGGTCCTGCTCCTCGACCGCGATCTCGGCCCCGTCCCGCAGAAACGTGTGCCGGACGGTAACGAACAGCATCTCCCCGCTGCGCCCTTGCTTCACCGCGGTCGAGGCAAGCTCCACCCGCTTCGTGACGGCATCGCCGACGCGCAGCGGCTGGTGGACCCGGAGCCGTCCCCCGGCGAACATGCGCCGCCGCTCGGGGATCGGCGGCAGGAACCGGCCCTCACGCGGATGCCCGTCCGGTCCCAGCTCCCGCTGCGCGGGCCGCTCAAGGAAGTGGACCCACTGCCACAACGGCGGCAGCTCCTCCCCCGGCGGCTCGACGTCGAGCATTCCCGCCAACGCGGCCGACGGCGCCGCGTCGATGACCTCGGTCGTCTCCTGCGGCTCCGGCGCCCACCCCGCGACATCGATCACGCCCCCATCGTCTCAGCCGGGATGAGGGGGCAGTGGGTGCCCTGGTAGATGGTGGGGACGCAGCGGTTGCAGTGGATGCACAGGGACGGGGTGGACGGGTCGGCGGCGATGCGGTTCACGAGGTCGGGTTCGCGGAGGAGGGCGCGGGCCATGGCGACGAACTGGAAGCCTTCCGCCATGGCCTTGTCCATGGTCTCGCGGGTGGTGATGCCGCCCAGCAGGATCAGCGGGAGGTCGAGTTCGGCGCGGAACCTTCGGGCGTGCTCCAGGAGGTAGGCGTCCTGGTAGGGGTAGACGCGCAGGAACCTCTTGCCGAACATGCGCATGCCGATGCGCATGGGGAGGTTGTAGCTCGCCGCGAACTCGGGGATGGGCATCGGGCCGCGGAACAGGTACATCGGGTTGAGCAGTGAGCTGCCGGCGGTCAGTTCGAGGGCGTCGACCGTGCCCTCCTCTTGGAGTTTCCGGGCGACGTACAGGCTGTCGTCGATCTCCAGGCCGCCGCGGACACCGTCGCGCATATTGAGTTTGCCGGTGACGGCGATCCGGTCGCCCACCTCGTCCCGGACGGCGCGGGCGATGCCGAGCGCGACCTTGGCGCGGTTCTCGATCGGGCCGCCGAGACCGTCCTTGCGCTTGTTGAGGCGGGGGCTGAGGAACGAGCTGGCCAGATAGTTGTGCCCGAAGTGCATCTCGACGGCGTCGAACCCGGACTCGACCGCCAGCCGGGCGGCGTCCGCGTGGGCGCGGGTGATGCGCTCGACGTCCTCGGCCGTGGCGACCTTGGTGAAGGCCATGCCGAGCGGGTTGAAGAACCGTCCCGCCGAGATGGCGGGCAGCTTGGTGGAGCTGGAGTCGGCGACGGGCCCGGCGTGCCCGATCTGGGCGGACGCGGCGGCACCCTCGGCGTGGACGGCGTCGGTGAGGCGGCGCAGCCCGGGCACGGCCTCGGGCCGCATCCAGACCTGCCCCCGCTCGGTCCGCCCCTCGGGTGCGACCGCGCAGTACGCGACGGTCGTCATGCCCACTCCCCCGGCGGCCGGACGGCGGTGGTACTCGATCAGGTCGCCGGTCACCACCGCGTCCGGCGTCATCCCCTCGAACGTCGCCGCCTTGATCACGCGGTTGCGCAGGGTCAGCGGCCCGAGCCGGGCCGGCTCGAAGACGTCCACGATCAGAGGCGTTCGAGGATGGTGACGTTGGCCTGGCCGCCGCCCTCGCACATGGTCTGGAGGCCGTAGCGGCCGCCGGTGCGGTCGAGCTCGTGGAGCAGGGTGGTCATCAGCCGCGCCCCGGTGGCGCCGAGCGGATGGCCGAGGGCGATGGCGCCGCCGTTGGGGTTGGTCTTCGCCGGGTCGGCGCCGGTCTCCTTGAGCCAGGCCAGGACGACGGACGCGAACGCCTCGTTGATCTCGACGGCGTCGATGTCGCCGATGGTCATCCCGGTCTTCTTCAGCGCGTACGCGGTGGCGGGGATGGGGGCAGACAGCATCCGGATGGGGTCCTCGCCGCGCGCGGAGATGTGGTGGATGCGGGCGCGCGGGGTGAGGCCGTGGTCCTTGACGGCCTGCTCGGACGCGATGAGCAGCGCGGCGGCGCCGTCGGAGATCTGGGACGAGACGGCCGCGGTGAGGCGCCCGCCGTCCACGAGGGTCTTCAGCCCGGCCATCTTCTCCGGGGTGGTGTCGCGGCGCGGGCCCTCGTCGGTGGTGACGCCCTCGTAGGGGGCGATCTCGCGTTCGAAGCGGCCCTCGTCGATGGCGCGGATGGCGCGCTGGTGCGACTCGTAGGCGAACGCCTCCATGTCCGCGCGGGACAGGTCCCAGTCACGGGCGATCATCTCGGCGCCGTTGAACTGGGAGACCTCGGCGTCGCCGTAGCGGCGCGTCCAGCCCTTGGAGCCGGCGAACGGGCCCTCGGTGAAGCCGAGCGGCGCGGCGGCGGTCATCGCGGACGCGATCGGGATCTGCGACATGTTCTGCACGCCGCCCGCCACGACCAGGTCGGACGTCCCGGACAGGACGGCCTGCGCCGCGAAGTGGACGGCCTGCTGGGAGGACCCGCACTGCCGGTCGACGGTGACGCCGGGGACCTCCTCGGGCAGCCCGGCGGCGAGCCAGCAGGTGCGGGCGATGTCGCCGGCCTGCGGGCCGAGGGTGTCGACGCAGCCGAAGACGACGTCCTCGACGGCGGACGGGTCGGCCTTCGTCCGGTCCATGAGGGCGGCCAGCACGTGCGCGCCGAGGTCGGCGGGGTGCGCTCCGGCGAGCCCGCCGTTGCGCCGGCCGACCGGGGCGCGGACCGCGTCGACGATGTATGCCTCGGCCATCGGGGTGTCTCCTTCGTGCAGGGGGCTAGCTCGCCTTGATGCCTTCGAGGAACATGGCGAGATACTGCTTGGCGATGTCTTCGGCGGACAGCCGCCCGCCGTGCTGGTACCAGTTGGCCGCGACCCAGACGGTGTCGCGGATGAAGCGGTAGATGAGGGTCCGGTCGAGGTCGGCGCGGAACGCGCCCTCCGCGACGCCCCTGTCCAGCAGGGACAGCCACATCTCCTCGAACCGGCGCTGGGAGTCGAGCAGGTAGTGGAACCGCTCGCTCGTCGCGAGGTGCTTGGACTCGTTCTGGTAGAGGACGACGGCCGGGCGGTGCCTGTCGATCGAGCGGAACGACTCGACGACGACGGCCTCCAGCGTGTCGCGCGCGCTGAGCCCGGCGTCCAGGACGCGGCCGTAGGCGGCCCACATCTCGTCCAGGAAGGTCGACAGGATCTCGTCGGCCATCGACTCCTTGGAGTCGAAGTGGTAGTAGAGGCTGCCGCCGAGGATCCCGGCGGCGTCGGCGACCTTCCGGACGGTGGTGGCGGAGTAGCCCTGGGAGGCGAACACCTCGGCGGCCGTGGCGAGCAGCTCGGCCCGCCGTCCCGCGCGGGCGGCGGCGGTCCCCTCGGCGTCGCGGCGTCGTGGACTCATGCGCTTTTCCTCATGCGGGGCTTCCTATGCGTGCTGGGAGGAGACGGAGACGACCTCGCCGGTCATGTACGACGAGTAGTCGCTGGCCAGGAAGACGATAACGTTGGCCACCTCCCACGGCTCGGCGTAGCGGCCGAACGCCTCCCGGCGCGTCAGCTCGTCCAGCAGGTCCTCGGACGTCACCTTGACCAGGTGCGGGTGCATGGCGAGGGACGGGGAGACGGCGTTGATCCGGACGCCGTGGTCCGCCGCCTCCAGCGCGGAGCAGCGGGTCAGCGCCATGACGCCCGCCTTCGCGGCCGCGTAGTGCGACTGCCCCTTCTGCGCCCGCCAGCCGATCACCGACGCGTTGTTGACGATGGCGCCGGCGCCTTGGCCGCGCATGATCCGCAGGGCGGCGCGGGTGCAGCGCATGGTGCCGTTGAGGGTGATGTCGAGGACGCGCCCCCACTGCTCGTCGGTCATGTCGACAAGGTCGGCCGTCCCGCCGAGCCCGGCGTTGTTGACGGCGACATCGATGCGCCCGAAGCGCTCCACGGCGAGATCGTAGAGGGCCTGCACCTGCTCCTCGGACGTGACGTCGCAGGGCAGCGCGGCGACGCGGTCGGCGCCGAACTCCTTCTCCAGCTCCTGCGCGGACGCGGCGAGCCGCCGCTCGTGCGCGTCGGAGATCAGGACGCGGGCGCCCTCCTCCAGGAAGCGGCGGGCGGTGGCGCCGCCGATCCCGGCCCCGGCCGCCGCGGTGATCACGACGGCGCGGCCGGTGAGCAGCCCGTGCCCGGGGACGTAGGGGGGCGGCGTCATCCGCGAACCTCTCTCGGGAGGCCGAGCACGCGCTCGGCGATGATGTTGCGCTGGATCTCGTTCGACCCGGCGTAGATCGTGTCGGAGCGGGAGAACAGGAACAGCCGCTGCCAGTCGTTCAGGTCGTAGGGTTCGCCGTCGGCGACCATGCCGGCGGCGCCGAGGACGTCCATGGCCAGCTCGCCCAGCTCGCGGTGCCAGGTGCCCCAGACGAGCTTGGAGATCGACGACTCGGGCCCGGGGGCGCCCGCGGCGACGCCCGCCATGGTCCGGACCGCGTTCAGCCGCATGATCTCCAACCCCATGTACGCCCTGGTCAGCCGGTCGCGCAGCAGCGGGTCGCCGATCGCCCCGGTGCGCCGCGCGAGATCGGCGACGCTCTCGAACTCGCGCCGGAACCCGACCTGCTGGCCGAGCGTCGCGACGCCGCGCTCGAACCCGAGCGTCGCCATCGCGATCTTCCAGCCCTCGCCGGGCGCGCCGACGATGTTCCCGGCGCCCGTACGGGCGCCGTCGAAGAAGACCTCGTTGAACTCCGAGGTGCCGGTGAGCTGGATGATCGGGCGGATGTCCACGCCGTCCTGCTTCATCGGCACCAGCAGGTACGACAGGCCCTTGTGCCGGGACGAGCCGGGCTCGGTGCGGCAGACGGCGAAGCACCAGTCGGCTTCGAGCGCGAGGGACGTCCACACCTTCTGGCCGCTGACCAGCCAGTGGCCGCCGGCGAGCTCGGCGCAAGTCTGGACGTTCGCGAGGTCGGAGCCGGCGTCCGGTTCGGAGTACCCCTGGCACCACAGCTCCTCGACCGCCACGATCGGCGGCAGGAAGCGGGCGCGCTGCTCGTCGGTGCCGAACGCGATGATCGTCGGGCCGAGCAGGTTCTCGCCGATGTGGTTGACCCGGGCGGGCCCGTCGGCGAGCGCGTACTCCTCGTGGAAGATCACCTGCTGCTCGACGGTGGCGCCGCGGCCGCCGTGCTCCTCCGGCCAGCCGACGCACGTCCAGCCGGCCGCGGCCATGTGCCGCTCCCAGGCCAGCCGCTCCTCGAACGCCTCGTGCTCGCGGCCCGGCCCGCCGAGCCCGCGGGCGTGCGCGAACTCGCCCGACAGGTTGCGCTGGAGCCAGTCGCGGACCTCGGCCCGGAAGGCCCGGTCCGCCGGGGACTCGTTCTGGTTCACGCCGCGAACTCTACCAAACAGTTGTTAGAAAGAATCACCCTCCAGGGCGGGTTCCGCCTCCGCCGCCGGAACGCGCGGCACGGCCGGGGCCCGTGCGGAGGCCGGCGCGGGAGCGGGCGCCGGATCGGGTGCGGCCACGGGCAGGTCGCGGTGGAGCAGGTCGAACAGCCGGTCCCAGCGGGCGAGGACGGCGTCCGGGTGGAACCGCAGCACCGACGCGCGGGCCTCGGCGCCGAGCGCGCGGCGCAGCTCGGGGCTCTCGATGAGCCGGTCCAGGGCTCCGGCGAACGCGGCGACGTCGCCCGGCCGCGCCAGGAGGCCGTCCCGCTCGTCCCCGATCAGGGCCCGGACGCCCGGCGCGCAGTCGAACGCGACCGTGGGCAGCCCGTACGCCATGGCCTCCAGCACCGACATGGGAAAGCCCTCGGCCCGCGACGGCAGCGCGAAGACCGATGCCTCGACGAGCGCCTCCTCGACGTCGGACACCACGCCCCGGAACTCGACGGAGCCGGACGCCCCGGAGGCGGCCGCCCGCGCCCGCAGGTCCTCTTCGTCCGGGCCGCTGCCGTAGATGTGCAGCCGCCACTCCGGGTGCCGGCCGGTGATCCGCTCCCACGCCTCCAGCATGAGGTCCATGCCCTTCTCGTAAGAGAGGCGGCCGACGCAGGTGACGACCGGGAGGTCGAGCGTGGGATGGACGCCGGGCGTGACGTGCAGCGCGTTCGGGATGTGGTCGACGTTGGTCATGCCGGCCCTGGCCCAGGCGTCGGCGTCCTCCGCGGTGAGCGCGAGCATGCGGTCGGCGCCCGCGTAGTGCTCCTTGACCCGCCGGAACCGCGACGACCTGCGGGTCGCCTGGTACGACTCGTGGCTCATGGCCACCACGCGGAGCCCGGACGTGTCGGCCCGCCGCACCCACTCCATCGCCCACACCTGCGCCACGATGACGACCGACCCCGGCCCGGCGGCGGCGAACAGTTCCGACAGGCGCGCCGCACCGCGCCGCTGCGCGGACGCCCGCCACAGGTCGCGTCCCCGCGCCGCCATGTTGAGGCGCTGCCGCGCCTTGCGCGGGCGCCACGCGAGGACGGGCGGACGCCACTCATCGTGCAGCACCTCGCCGGCGTAGGAGCCGTCGCGGCCGTGATGGTAGGGCTCGAGCCCGCGGGTGATCCCGACGAGGGTGACGCGGTCGCCACGTCCGGTCAGCAGCCGCGCCATGTGGTGCGCCCAGCGCTGGAGGCCGCCCATGTCGTCGGCGTTGTTGCACACGATGAAGACGTCACGCGGTGCGGCCATTGCGTTCCCCTCTGCGGCTCGGGCGTTTCCCCCTGCGGTTCTGCCGTGCGGCCGGGAAGTAGCGGTCCGCCACCGTCCGGGCGGCGGTCCCGCGGTCGTGCTCGCCGAAGCGCGCGGCGAAGGCGCGGCGCCTCCCCGCGTGCACCGCCTCCGCCGCGTCCAGACCGGCGAGCGCGGCGACGAGCTCGTCCGCGCCGCGGGTGATCGGCCCAGGCGCATGCCGCTCCAGATCGAAGTAGCCGGCGGCCAGGTCCCGGCCCTCCGGCAGGTGCAGGACGATCGGCCGGTCCAGCAGCGCGAAGTCGAACATGATCGAGGAGTGGTCGGTGACGAGCGCGTCCGCGAGCAGCAGCAGCGGGGTGACGTCCGGGACCGCGCCGACGTCCCGCATGACCGCGCGGGCGCCGGGCGGCACGTTGGCGCGGCACAGGTAGTGCGGCCGGACGAGCAGGACGTACTCCTCGCCCAGTTCCCGCGCGAACAGCTCCGGGTCCACGGGCGGTTCGAGGAGCTTGACCGGCCGCCCCTTCGGCCCGGTGACGAACGTGGGCGCGTACAGGACGGCGCGGCGCCCGTCGTCCAGCCCGAGCGAGTCGCGGAGGGCCTCGACCTCGGCGGCCAGCTCCGCGTCGCCGTCCACGCCGTTGACCAGGGGGTCGTTGCGCGGATAGCCGGCCGGGAGCAGCTCGGAGCAGACGCCCAGGCCCTGGCACAGGGTCTCGACGTCATGGCCCGACCGCACGAGGAAGCAGTCGTAGCGCTCCACCATCCGGCGCAGCCGCGACCGGTCGGCGGCCGGCCCGGACTTGAGGCCCGGCTGGTCGAGGCCCATCAGCTTGAACGCCGATCCGTGCCAGGTCTGGATGTAGGTCGTCTCGGGACGCTTGCGCAGCCCGTCCGGGAAGCCCTGGTTGTCGACCCAGTACCGCGCCCGGGCGAGCGCCAGGTAGTACGCCCACGACCCGCGCCGGACGAGCCTCGCGTCGTCCGGGAACCCCTTGGGCGACGACGCGTACGACCACACGGCCGTGACGGGGCGGCCGGACCTGCGGAGCTCCCGGTAGATGTACTTGGGGTTGTCGGAGTAGTGGCGCCCGAGGTGGCTCTCGAAGACGGCGAGGCCGGTCCGGACGGGCAGCCGGCTCAGCACCCGGTTGAACACGGCGACCTTGGTCTTCCGGCCGGTCAGCGTCCGGCGGACCGTCTTGTCCAGGCGCTTGGCGCGCCTCCAGGCCAGCCGCCCCGCGGCGGACCCCGCGGCGCGGCGGGCGGTGGCCCCGGTGAGCCGCGCCCACGGGCTCCCCGTCTCCAGCGCGAACGCCAGGTGCCCGCCCGCGGTGACGTAGGAGCGGAGCCGGTCGGCGGCGAGCCGGCCCAGCCGCGGCCGGACGGGCAGCACCACCCCGCCGAGCGACGGCGACCCGCTGCCCTCGCCGGGGCGGGTCGCCATCTCCTCGCCGTCGACCCGCACGCGCAGCCGGACGTCCCAGACCGGATCGATGAACCCGATCGGGCGGATCCGCCTGGACGGGTCGAACTCGGCGCGCCAGGCGAGCCGGTCGCCCTCGTGCCGGACGGACGCGCGGACGCGTCCCACCGGGGCGCGGCGGCGCCGGTCGCGGAACTCCAGGACGCCGGCCAGGTCGGCGTCCGGCGGGATCCGGTCCAGCGGGTTCAGCACGTGTCCGGCCATGAGGACGCGGTCGCCGCGCGTCTCCAGCCGCGTGACCGTGTTCGCGGGCCGCAGCTCCTTGAGCGGGCGCACGTGGAAGCCGAAGCCGGTGACGTCCAGGATGCGGCGGCCGAGCGTGCCGCGCGGGCGGCCCGCGCCCCAGAAGACCCGTCCGTCCCGCTCGACCAGCCGGGCCCGCAGCTCGGGCCGTACGGCCGGGCCGTACTCGGCGGCGGCGAGCGCCCCCGCGTGGTCGCCCTCGCGGATCAGGTAGGCGGCGATCGCCGGCAGCGGGTTGGCCTGCTCGAAGACCCTGGGGTCGAACTCGGCCAGATACGCGGCGGCCAGGTCGAGGAACCGGGCCCGGTAGCCCGGATCGCGGCCGTGCAGCTCGCGCAGGTAGAGCACGAGGTCGTGGTTGACGAACTTGACGTCCTTGGCCCGCCGCAGGTCGTAGGCGCCGCGCAGCGCGAACAGCATGTCGATGCGCCGGTGGATCTCCAGCCGGTCGGCGAAGTTGGCCAGCTGGGCGCGCCGGTTGGAGATCGACGGCGCGGGCGTCCGCTCCTGCACCAGCCAGTTGTAGACGCGGTGCGGGATCAGCGCGGTGCGTCCCGCCGCGAGGTAGGCCTCGGCGGTGAACAGCAGGTCCTCGTAGTGCAGCCGCTCGACGAACCGGAGCCCGTGCTCCTCCAGGAACCCGCGCCGGTACGCCTTGTTGGTCGACAGCGTGTCGTAGAGGAGGTCGGGGTTCTCGCTCAGCGACTCGTAGACGGCGCTGTGCTGGTAGAGCCACGGATACCAGGGGCGGACGCGCCCCTTGGCGCCCCTGGGCAGGTCGAGGAAGATCCGGTCGCAGAGCCCGGAGACCATGTCGGCGCCGGTGTCCTCGGCGGCGGCGAGCAGGTTCAGGCAGGCGTGCCGGTCCAGCAGGTCGTCGCTGTCGAGGAACATCAGGTACCGGCCGGCCGACGCCTCGATCCCGGTGTTGCGGGGACGGCCGCAGCCGCCGGAGTTGGCCGGCAGGTGGACGGCCCGGACCCGTCCCGGGTGGGCGGCGGCGAGCCGGTCGGCCGCCTCGCCCGTCCCGTCGGTGCTGGCATCGTCCACGATGACCGTCTCGACGCCGCCCAGCGACTGCCCCAGCGCGGAGGCGACCGCCCTGGGCAGCCGCCGCGCGTCGTTGTAGGCGATCACCACCACGCTGACATCCGGGCGCACCCGCACGGGCATCCTCCTTCGCCGACTACCGCGTGCCAGTGATTCCTTTCCAGGAAAGGCGCACTGAGGTCCAAGAGGGATCAAAGCCTGTCAATGCTTAGCATTACCCCTGTAACGCCAGAAGGCGCCCGGCAGGGCCGGACGCCTTCTGGGCTGCGCGCTGGGTCAGCTCGCGTAGTCGGGGTAGCCGAAGCCCACGATCTGAGACTTCTGGCGGACCTTCTGGTTCACCGAGTTGTCGGTGTTGCCCTCGACCGTGTTGACGGTGCCGTCGCCGTTGTCCTTGACGACGAGACCGACATGGTCGATGTCGTTGATGCCGCCGTCGGAGCCGTCCTGCCAGTCGAAGAACACGACCGCGCCCGGCTTGGCCTCGTGGCCCCAGCGGCCGGTGTCCTTGAACCAGGTGGCGTGCTGGACGGTGTAGGCGTCCCAGCCCATGTTCTTCACGCCGGTCTGGGCGCCGAGCCACGACACGAACATGTTGCACCACTGGGCGCCCCGGTAGTCCTTGACCGGGAAGCCGCCGTCGCGCGCGGCGGTCTGCTTGGCGTGCGGGGTCGAGATGTACCAGTCGTGGTACTTGGTCTCGCCGCCCTTGCCCTCGTGGACGCCGACCTGCTTCTCGGCCAGCTTGATGACCTCGTCGGGCTTGACCGCGTGCGGCGCGACCTTGAAGCCCTGCCGCTCCGCCTGGACGGCTGCGGAGACCTTCGCGGTCTTGGCGGACCCGTGCGAGACGGTGCCCTTCTCGGCGGTGCCCTTCTCGGCGACCACGGACGCCTGAGCAGGGGTCTCGGCGGCGGCGCTGCCGTCCGCGAGAGGGCTGAAGACGGCGAGCCCGACGGTCCCGGCGAGGACGGCGCTGACGGCGACGCCGACGGCCTTGTCCTCGGGCGTGAAGCGGTTGAGCGAAAGACGATCGAAACGACCGGTCATACAGGGAATCTCCTTGTCTTCCATGACGCCTACCGGGTTAGCTGACGGATTCGGGCATGGAAGTAGCCCTACGGCGCGACTCTCGGGCGCGCCGATTCACCCCTGGAACCTGGGTCCCCGGCTCCGCCGGTCGGATCGACCGGACGGACTCGGCCTCGCACCGCGGGGGCGGTGCAGACTTTTCGGATCTATCTCAGTGACTGATCTTGATGAGGGGGCGCGCATCGTGTGGCGCGCATCGCGTGCAGACTCCGCTCCGCGATCCTCGGCCGCGCATGGGGCGGCCGGCCGCAACGCATGGGTCGCGCCGCGCGGCAGCGCAGGGAAGCGCGCTGCGTGATTCGGATAGAAGGTACCAACCTTCTCAAGAAAAGCAAACCAGGCACAAAACTGCGTCTTGCCTGCTCAAAGCCCTTCCAAGAGACTACCAACACCGCACGGGCCCCGCGTCTTCCGGATCTTTGCCGAACTACCCCTCAGCCCTTTGCGCGCAGGACTTACCGGCGTGCGCGGAAAGGGTAAAGAAGGCCACGGAGGGTGCCCGCCGGCCACCTTCCCGCGGCCCGCGTGCGCGGCCCAAGTCACACAGCGCGATCACCGCAGGTCAAGCGTGGCGTCCATCACCCGCGGGCGGTGGACGTCACTCCACGTAGAGAGCGAAGAGCGTGGTGTCGTCCGCCGCCCGGTCGTGCTCCATCCGCGCCAGCACCTCGTCCAGCACCAGGTCGGGGCGCACGGCGCTGTCCTGGAGGATGCCGGTGAGGCGGACGATCCGCTCGTCCAGGTCGGCGTCCCTGCGCTCCACCAGGCCGTCGGTGTACAGGAAGAGCATGTCGCCCGACTGGAGCTCGGTGGTGATCGTCGTGTAGTCCCAGCCCGGCATGGCGCCGAGCATCGGGTCGCGGACCACCTCCAGCGGCGCCGCCCGCCCGTCCCGGACCAGGATCGGCGGCGGATGGCCCGCGCACGTCCACTTCAGGACGCGCCCGGACGCGTCGAAGTGGCCGACGACGGCGGTGCCCGTGGCGGGCGGGTCCATGGTCCCGACCAGCTCGTTCAACCAGCCCACCAGCCGTCCCGCCGGCTCCCCCGTGCAGGCGAGTCCGAGCAGCCCGTTCCGGGTCCGCGCCATGGCCGCCGCCGCCGGCAGCCCGTGCCCGGCCGCGTCCCCGATCGCGAACATCCCCCGGCCGTCCTCCAGCGTGCGTGTCGCGAACCAGTCCCCGCCGATCCGGGCCGTGCTCTCCGCCGCCAGGCTGCGCAGCCCGGTGACCAGGCCCGGCAGCTGCTCCACCTGGTCCTCGTCGGGCAGGATCGCGCGGCGCAGCGTCACCGCCACGCGCCGCTCCTGCGCCGTCCGCGCCTGCTGGCGCAGCATCTGCCGGCGCGTCTCGGCCAGCGCCCGCTCCACCCCGCGGCGCCGGGTGATGTCCTGCGAGACGATGTTGATCGAGACCGGCAGCCCGGACTCGCCGAGCACCGGCTCGGCGAACACCCACAGGTGGCGCGGCGCCCCGTCCTGGCCGATCACGCGGTGCTCGGCCTCCACCGGCTCGCGGCGCGAGAACATCGTCTGGACGGCCTCCTCGACCAGCGGGAGGTCGTCGTCGGCCACCACCTTGGGCAGGTCGTGCGGCATGGGCGGCACCTCGTCGGGGGCGAGCCCGTAGTTGGCCAGCATCTGCGGCGTCCATTCGGCCTCCCCGGTGGCGAGGTCCCACTCCCCGAAGCCGATCAGGGCGAGCCGCTCGACCCGCTCCAGCCGCCGCGTGACCCGGTCCTCGGCGAAGTGGTACCGCCAGCTCACGCAGACGCCGGTCGGCACCGCGACGCAGCGCACGCTCATCCGCGACGACCGGGACAGGCCGCGCTGGGCCGTCGAGTAAAGGAACGAGGAACGTTCCAAACGCGTCCCGGACTCCAGCACCTCGACGTAGTCGTCGAAGAGCCCGCTGAGCACCGCCCCCGGATCGGTCCGCAGCAGCCGGAGCCCGGTGAGCTCCTCCCGGCCGCGCCCGAACATGTCCTTGGCGACGCCGTTGAGATCGGCGAACAGGAAGTCCGCCACGTTCCCGTCCGCCGCCCGCACCGGGACGAGATGGGCGGCGGAGTCCAGCGCCCCGTGCAGCACCGCCTTCGCCGCCGGGTCATCGGGCACCCCCGCGAGGATCTGCTCGTCCCCCGCGGTGTCCTCGGCCGTCACCCGGCGCAGCACGTCCTCGGCGTCCGACAGGACGGACCGCCGCTCCGCCGCCTCGCCCTCGGCGCGCGGCGCCCGCCGATCGGCGATCACGGCCCCGACCGGCCCGCCGCCACCGTCCTTGACCAGCAGGGACGCAGCCTCGGCCAGCTCGATGTCGAGATCGCGCGCCAGCCAGATCAGATGCTGCAGCGCCTCCCCCGGTGGGACGCCGAGCCGCCTGGCCAGCACCACGCGCGCCTCGGCGAGGACCGCGCGATCGTGCGCGGCGCCCCGCAGGTCCTCCAGGTCCGCAACGTGCACCCCGGGCTGGGTGCCCTCCGGTTCCGCCAACCCTGTCCCCCGTTCGGCGACACATGCCCCTGGGAGAAAAAAGCTACATACGTCTCCTACGGACGATTCGCCCAAAACCCGGTAAACAGCGCAGATCTTTGCCCGGGTTTTCCCTCCCCGCCCGAACTCAACGGGTTCCGGTGACCGTCCCGGGGGCGAAACCTGGTCACGCCGCGCGGTACACCTGCCCGGTCAGCTTCGTGATCCTCGCCGCCGCCGTCCGGAACGACGAGCCCGCCGGATGCAGCGTCAGCACCACCACGATCTCGTCCCCCACGATCCCCGTCGTATGCAGCACCGGCCGCCCCAGCCCGAGATCCGGCCGCCAGGCCACCCCCTGCGCACCCTTCCGGCACGGCTCCGCCGGAGTCTCCCCGAACCCGGACCACCCCTGCTTCACGGCCCACGGCCGCTTCAGCGCCCCCGGTATCCCGAACGTCTGGTCGAACCCGTCCGTCCCGCACGGCGTCGAGTGCCGCAACTGCTCCAGCACGAACTCCCGCTGAGCCTTCGGCGCCTCGTCCAGCAGATACCGGTACATCGCGACCACATCCCGCGCGCTGAGAGCCGTGTACCCCCAGAACCCGGGCTTCTCCGCCGGCGGCGCCGCCGTGTCCCGCAACCCGACCCTCCGGACCATCCGCTCGATGATCGCCTTCTGCCCACCGCGCCGCCAGAACTCGGTGGCCGCCCCGTCATCACTGGACCGCAGCATCGGCACGAGCAGCTTCCGGTCCGCCGCCGAGACCCGGTGCCGATCCATGTAGTCCAGGGCGATAAGGATCTTCACCACCGACGCCGACCGATAGGTCCGGCTCGCCTGCCGCTCCAACACAACCCGCCCGGCGGCCCGATCGAACACGACATACGAAGCCCGTACCCCCGCCGGCACCCGCACGACCGGCGCTTTGGACACCGAGGGCGCCGGCGCCTTCGACCCGGACCGCGTCCTCGTCGGCTCAGGACTCCCGCTCACCGGCCGAGACCCTCCCCCGCACCCGCACAGCAGCACCAGGCACGCGACCCCGGCCGGCACCACCCGCAAAGACACCATCCGGCCTGCCTACCAGAGATCCACAGGCCCCGTATCTCGTTACGCACGACCCCGCAGACTGCGCTACAGTAATCACGCCCGCTCCAACGGGCACCGGGACGTAGCGCAGTTTGGCAGCGCACTTGACTGGGGGTCAAGGGGTCGTGGGTTCAAATCCCGCCGTCCCGACAGCAGGTCAAAGGCCGGATCCGATCGAGCGGACCCGGCCTTTTCCCGTGTGTACAGCAGCAAAGTACAGCTAGGCGTCCTGGTCGTTGGTCCCCGGCTGGTCCCCGTCGGCGCCAGTGAGGCTGTCCCCCAGACGCCTCAGGGCCTCCCTGGTGATCTCGGTTGGCACCTCCGTGTAGACCTCCATGGTGATGCTGATCTGGCTGTGCCGGAGGATCTGCATCGCCGTCCGAGGGTGGACGTCCAGCGCAGCCAGGAGTCGACCGCAGGTGTGCCGCGTGTCGTGCACCCGGATAGGACGAACGCCGGCGCGCTGGCTCCGGTAGGCAAAGCTGCGACGGACCGGCCGACCGGCTCCGCCAGCCCGTCCGCCCCTTGAGCCCATCGCATAAGCCCGATGCCCCTATAGGTGTCAAGCCGCGAACACCACGTTTCGTGGTTCTCGCGTGGGACGGATCAGGTTGAAGATCTCGCGGGCGTTGTAGCGCTTGAGGCAGCGGACGATTTCCCGTTTGGTCTTCCCCTCGGCGATGCGTCGTTGCAGGTAGCTGCTAGTGCGCTGGTCGTCGCCGCCGGCTCAACCGCGGCCGCGACCGTCAGGCCAACGCCGCCCTGTTCCGCATCGTCACATCCCGTCTGCGCTAGTGGACGGGTCGGGCGAGGGAGGACTCTGTGTGAACGCTGCGAAATCAGCGGCCGGAGGTGCTGGAGCTCCTGCTCGCTGATCCCGTCCTCCAAGATCACCGGGTCGTGTGGCGGCAGCATGCAGCGCCCGTCTGCGTGCATGCTGCCGTGAACGATGTACGGGCAGCGTCCCGGCCCATGATAGCCATGGCCCCGTGGGGTCACCTCGACGACCCGGTCGCACCACTGGCAGCGGCACCACCATGCCCAGTGAACTGACAGGTTCAGGGGTTCGAGGGGTATGAATCCGACTCGCCGCACGGCGGCGGCCACATCGGCGGGCACGGACGGGTCGGATAGATATCGCTGGCCTCGTTCCCATTCGGCCTGCACGGCAGCGGCCACGGTCATGTAGGCCTCGCCGGTGGCGGCCTGGCGGCGACGAATGCGGCGCTGCAGGTTACGGGAAGGGCGACGATGAGGGTCGGCGGGTATGACGTCCTCCGGCGAGGTCCTACGCACACCGCTGGACGGCATGAAACCGGGAACCACGCGTCGTCCATGGACGCTTCGTCGTCGGCGCACCAGCGGCGTAGGCGCTCAGTACTCAGACCGGCAGGCGTGGCTTGCCGAGACGGAACGATACCGACCGATGACAGCCCGCGCAGTGGAGTCTCTGAAATCTGCCCCTTGGCCAGAGCGAACGTCCTTGTTGAGTTGCAGGTGGCCAGTGCGGCTGCGCTTGGATGGGGATGATGCCTTCGTCGTCTCCTCCAGTGCGCAGGCCGCCCGGCGGCGGCTGGCCGATCAGCTTCGCGAACTCCGGACGGCTGCGGGGATTTTTCCGGTGTGGAGTTCGCGCGCAGGGCTGGGTGGCGGGACTCGACGAACATCTCGAAGATCGAACGGGCCGTCCGGCCGGCGTCGGCCGAGCATGTCCAGGAGGCCGCGGCCGGCACTTACGAGGCCGGACGTCTCGGGCACGGCCCGGCGGACAGCACAGAGGTCCTCCAGGTCGCCAAGCACACCGCGCTGCATCTGGAGATGCGCGATACCTACGACCCTTCGCACCCGGCCTTTCAGGATTTCGTGTCGGGCGGCTCGGGCTCGTACGAGATGACGAATTGGCGGAAGATCGTCCAGGACGCGGTCGAACGAGGTGTAACGATCCGCCGCGCCCGCGTGGTGTCCGAGCCGCTGTCGGACTACATCCGATGGGAGCACATGCTCACCTCGCAGAACGTCGCGGCGGGTGAGGACGTGCGTTGCCTGGCCGCGTTCGAGCGGGTGTGGGAGCGCGCGATCCCGCACGAGCAATACGAGTTCCCGAGCCGCGACTGACAGAGGACGGGCCTGGGACTCCTAGGCCTGGGGATACACCCCCGCCGAGCCACCCGTCTTTCCTTCCACGGGCGATGGATGGCCTGGCCTCACGAGCGAGGATTCAAGAGCCCTTGCGCCACCCCGGCGGCATCCCCCTTGCCGTCGGTGCTGCCGTTCACGGAGCACTCCGACGCCGCGGAGCCCCCGAACTGTGCGATAACCGCCACGACCGGTGCACCCAGCCCGGACGACTCCCGCTCGGTTAAGTCCTGGTGCTGTGGTGTCCAAGCATCTGCGCGGCACACGCCAGGTTCGAGTGCGGTGCACTCATCCTGCCCGACGGCTGTGTCGCCTGGGCCTTGCCTACCGGGCAGGACCTCGACGTCACCACGCTGGTGCGTGCGCTGGGCACCTGGTTCGGCCAACCGGCCTGAGCGCCGTATTAACCGTCGTCTCAGGTTCGCTCGGTAGGAAGCAGGCATCAGATACGCGATGTAATCCGTATGTAGGAGGCCAGTGATGGCAGTCGACGCAGCGCCGTCCGGGGAAGCGCCGGCCGGTCGGTTGGCCGGTCGGTGGGTGCCGTGGTTGGTGATTGGCTTGTGGGTGGGGCTGGCGGCGTTCATGGTGCCGCTGAGCGGAAAGTTGAGCTCGGTCACCACCGACAGCGCCGCGGACACCCTGCCGGCCAGTGCCGAGTCCACCAAGGTGGCTGTGCTGGAGGACCGGCTCCCCGCCGGGGACGACAACACGTTCGTCTTCGTGTACCACCGCGCCAGCGGCATGACCGACGCCGACCGCGCGACGGTCGAGCGCCACTACAACACCCTTGCCAAGCGGTACCCGCCGAAGGTAGCGGCCCCGGCCGGCGGCGAGGACGAGGGCCCACCGACGAGATCCGCCACCGACGGCAAGGCGATGATGTTCACCCTCCCGGTGAGCACGACCTACGGCGCACCGGAGGCCATCGTCGGCCCGTTGCGTGACGCCGCGAAGGACCGCCCCGCCGGCCTGGAACTCGACGTGACCGGCCCGGCCGCGGTCGACGGCGACATGGACGCCGTCTTCGACGGCATCGACTTGCAGGTCTTGCTCACCACCGTCCTCGTCGTCACGCTCCTGCTCATCCTCACCTACCGCAGCCCGGTGTTGTGGTTCATCCCGCTCGTGGCCGTGGGCGCGGCCGCACTGACCGCGATGGCGACCGTTTACCTGCTCGTCAAGGGCTTCGGCATCGTGGTCAACGACCAGAACTCGGCGCTGCTGACGATCCTGGTATTCGGCGTCGGCACGGACTACGCGCTGTTGCTCATCGCTCGATATCGGGAGGCACTGCACCACCACGAGAACGTCCGGGTCGCGATGGTCCGCGCGCTACGCGGCGCGGCGCCGGCCATCGTCGCGTCCGCGGCCACCGTGGTCGCCGGCCTGCTCTGCCTGCTCGTCGCGGACCTGAACAGCACCAGCGGGTTGGGGCCGATCGGTGCGGCCGGCATCCTGTGCGCGCTGGTGGCCATGCTGACGCTGTTCCCGGCGGTGCTCGTGGTGCTCGGCAGGCGGATCTTCTGGCCGGCCATCCCGCGGTTCAGCACGGCTGTGGAGGAGAAGCCGGGGCTGTGGGGACGGCTTGGCGCCGCCATCAACCGCCGCCGGTGGGTGGCGACGCTCGGCTCGCTCGGAATCCTGGGCATGCTCGCCATCGGGCTGGCGGGCAACACCGGCGCCCTGCGGGAGCAGGACCAGTTCCTGTCCGCGCCGGAGTCGGTCACCGGGTTCACCGTTCTCCGCCAGCACTTCCCGGAGCTCGGCGGCCAGCCGATGACGATCTTCACGCGGCCGGCGCACCAGGAGCGGGTGCTCGACATCGTCAAGGACACTCGCGGTGTGGCCCTGGCCATCCCGGAGGAGACCAGCGGCGGCTGGGCCAGCATCTCCGTGTTCCCGACGGACGCGCCGGAAACCGCCGCAGAGTACGACACGATCAAGCGGGTGCGCACCGCCGTGCACGCGGTGAGCGGGGCGGAGGCGATCGTCGGCGGGCCGAGTGCGGAGAACCTCGACACCGAGGTGACCACCAGCCGCGACGAGAAGCTGGTGATCCCGCTGGTGCTCGCCGTCGTCCTGATCGTCCTCGGGCTGCTGCTGCGCGCGATCGTGGCCCCGCTGGTCCTGATGACCACCGTGATCGTCTCATTCGCCGCAGCCTTCGGCGGCAGCGTGTTCGTCTTCGACACGATCCTCGGGTTCAAGGGCGTCGACTATTCGGTGCCGCTGCTGGCATTCCTGTTCCTGGTGGCGCTCGGCGTCGACTACAACATCTTCCTGACCAGCCGGGCCCGGGAGGAGACCGTGCGTCTCGGCACCAGGGAGGGCATGCTCAAAGCCCTCTCCGCCACCGGTGGCGTCATCACCTCGGCAGGCCTGGTCCTGGCGGCCACGTTCGCGGTCCTCGCCACACTTCCGCTGGTGATGCTGATCGAGGTCGGGTTCCTGGTCGCCTTCGGCGTGCTGCTCGACGCCCTGCTGGTGCGGTCGGTCCTGGTGCCCGCCCTCACCCTGCTGATCGGCCGGCGGATCTGGTGGCCGAGCCGGCTGTCCCGTCCAGCGGCGGAGCTGCCGGACGGTCAACAGTCGCTCGCCGACGACGAGGAGCCCACGCTGCAACGGTGAGCGCGGCGGCACGGACGAGATCCGGGATGGGGACCCAGCCCTGTCCCGGATCTTTTCATGGGCCCGACGGCCGCCGCCCTTCGGTCCTGCGCCGTGCGGCCGGGGTTGGGGTCGGCGCACCGCGGTGTCGTGCCCGACGGTGAGCCGCGCGGGGCCGTGCCCGAGGGCCGCCGTCCCTTGTCCTACGCCGCGCCGCCGGGGCGGGTCACCGCGGTGCGGTGTCGTCCCCGGCGGTGAGCCGCGCGATCGGGGCGGGCGGGGCCGCGGCCGGAAGGTCGACCCGAAGCAGCGCGCCACCGCGTGCGGAGCGGGCGACGGTGGCCCGGCCGCCGTGGGCGTCGACGACCCGCTGCACGATCGACAGCCCCAGACCGGATCCCGGCAACGCCCGGGCGCTGTCGGCACGGTAGAACCGATCGAAGACCCGCGGTACGTCGGCGGCGTCGATGCCCGGCCCGGCGTCGTCGACCTCGAGCACCGCCGACGCGCCCTCGGCACGGAGCCGGATCTGGACCGGCTGGTCCGCGGGGGACCACTTGCCGGCGTTGTCGATGAGGTTGAGCACCGCCCGCTGGAGCGCGGCGGGACGCCCGCTCACCCACACGGAGGTCACGTCGAGCGCGACCTCGATGTCGGGCACGCGGGAACGCGCCCGGGTCGCGGCGGCCACCACCACGTCGGCGAGGTCGAGCAGCTCGGTGCTCTCGTCGCTGACGTCGCCGCGCGCCAGGTCGGTCAGCTCGGCGGCAAGGGTGCTCAACTCGGTCACCTGGGCGCCGAGATCGTTGAGCAGCCGGGTCCGGCTCTCCGCCGGTAGTGCGCTGTCCAGGGTGCCGCGCCGATCGAGCCGGATCAGCAGCTCGACGTTGAGGCGCAGGCTGGTGAGCGGGGTCTTGAGCTCGTGGGCGGCGTCCTCGGCGAGCAGCCGCTGGGCCCGCCGGGAGTCCCGTAGCGCGGCGAGCATGTCGTTGATCGACTGGATCAGCCGCCGGATCTCCCCACCGCCCTCGTCCGGGATGCCGGCGTCGAGATCCCGGGTGTGCGCGACACGTACCGCGGCGGCGGTCAGCCGGTCGATCGGTGCCAGCCCGGTCCGCGCCACGGCCCGCCCGACAAGGGCGCCGCCGACTACGCAGAGCAGCCCGATCAGCAGCATGCCCAACCCGAACCGGGTGATCGGGCTGTCGTCGTCGGCGACGCGGGCCACCTGGACGGCGCCGTCGCCCGCCCGCAGCGTGTAGATGAAGTAGCCGTCGCTGTCGTTCGACTCCATCAGATCGGCCGACGCGCCCTGCGCCACGCGCCCGGCGTGCTCGCTGACCGGGGGCAGCGCGGGTTGGCCGGCCGGCGTCCGGGTCGAGCCGTCGGGCAGGATGACCCGCACCAGCCGACCGGATCCGGGATACGGCGGTAGCTGGACCTGCGCCAGACCGGCGCGCTCCGCGTCCGGCGCCAGGACGCGGGAGTCGGCGCGTAGCTGATTCTCGGCGGTGTCCTGCAGCTCCCAGTTCAGTAGCTCGATGCCCACCTGGAAGGCCACGAACACGCTGACCGCGATGGCCGTCGCCGCGATCACCGTCAGCCTGGTACGCAGGGACCGCCGGCGCCACCATCGGGTCAGCCGGCGCGGTTCCCGGCCGGCGGACCTGCTCACGGAGGAGTCTCCCGCAACGTGTATCCCAGGCCGCGCAGCGTGTAGATCAATCGCGGCTCACCCTCGGCCTCCATCTTGCGGCGCAGGTAGCTCACGTATACCTGAAGGTTGTTGGCAGTGGCGCTCATGTCGAAGCCCCAGACCGCCTCGAACAGCGCGTCGCGGGTCAAGACCCGGGTGGCGTTGCGCACGAGGACCTGCAGGAGGGAGAACTCGGTCCGGGTCAGGCGCAGCGGCCGCCCGCCCCGCCACGCCTCGAACCTGTCGGGATCGAGCCGGACGTCGGCGAACGACAGGATCTGCGACTCCCCGTCGGGCGGCGTGCGCCGGCGCAGCAGGGCCCGCACCCGGGCCAGCAACTCCTCGGTGGCGAACGGCTTGGGCAGGTAGTCGTCGGCGCCCGCGTCCAGCCCCGCGACCCGGTCGGAGACCTGGTCACGGGCGGTCAGCATCAGCACCGGCAGATCCCGGCCCGCGGCCCGCAACCGCCGGCAGGTCTCCAACCCGCCGACGCGGGGCATCATCACGTCGAGGATCAGCAGATCCAGCGTGTCACCGCCGGCCCCACCGACCCCGTCGAGCACGGCGAGACCGTTGGCGACGGTGCTGGTGTCGTAACCCTCGACCTGGAGCACCCGCTCCAGCGACTCACGGATGGCCCTCTCATCATCCGCGATCATGATCCGCACGCCGGCCCGCCCCCTTCCAGTCGATGCTTTTGCCGCTCATTGTCCCCGATCAACCTGAGACCAGGATTAGGGCCTGTTTCAGAAGTCGTTCTCTTGCTCGGGACGGCGTAGCCCGTCGTGGACCTGGAAGACATGGAAGGCCCAGTGGGCAACGGCGTTGGCGGCCTTGTCTGGGTCGGTGTACCCGAGGCCTGGGGCGAGGGCCAAAGAACGCCAAATCTCTTTCCGGGGACGGTTCCGGAGCGTCATGGTCATTGGTGCAGCCACTCCCTGCCTGAGGGGACCCAGCCATGACCGGATGGGAACCGGTCTCGTGAGGCGCCCGGCGTTTCTCGCGACCGATCACGTCACTCGGCCCGTTCGCCGGTGTCGGGTCTGCCTCTCGGCGGGAACGGCGGGTCGTGTCAGGCTTCCCAGTTGGTATCCGGCCCGTCCGTTCGGGCGAGGTCAAATGCGGAGCGGGGCTGAGGTGGCCAGCGCTATCGAGCAATCGGGGGAAGCACGTGATTCAGGCGGTGGACACGGCCGACGACTCCAGTCCGGCGATACGGCTGCGCCACGAGTTGGCCGACACACTGCTCGCCCGGGGCCATATCGTCTCTGCAGCCGTGGACAACGCGTTCCGCACGGTCCCGCGGGCGCTGTTCGTCCCCGCCGGCACAGCCTTGGACGTCGTCTACAGCGTCGACAGTCCAGTGATCACCAAGACCGACGAGCACGGCGCGCACATCTCCTCGGTCAGCGCGACCTACATCCAGGCCCGCATGATCGAAATGGCCGGACTCGCGCCCGGTATGGCAGTGCTGGAGATCGGGTCGGGCGGCTACAACGGCGAGGTTGCGGATGGTGGCCGTGGCGCACGGTTACGCGAAGTCACCGCAGCAGCGTGTTCCGCAACGTGATGCTGTGCCGAAGGCGCAGCCTGCGCAGCTCGTAGTGGGCGAGGGCGGACACCGTCAGCGGTGCCCCCAGCAGCAGCGCCATGGCCAAGATGCCCGGCACTCCCTCATAGGCATCGGTGAAAAGGTTGACCAGGGCCATCACCCAGGACGCTGACACGCTCACCAAGGGCGGCACAACCTCGTGGATGTCGGCTGTCCGGAACACGTTGGTCAGCGACAGGACAATGCCGTAGACCGCGAAGGGGAGCATCCAGAGGAACAGAACCACGCCGCCCGGGATCAGAACGATCGGTCCGACCGCTTCGCGCAGACCGCCGAACTCCGGTGCGGCCGCGATCACGAAGGTGAACATGGAGCCGAAGATCGCCCCTACCGCGATCAGCGGGTGGCGGACCCGGCGCGCGAACGCGCCCCGGTTCGGCGGCCGGGCGGCCAGGACAAAGCCGCCCACGACCAGCGGGAGAGCGCAGGTGAGGATCAAAACGTTGATCCAGGCGTCATCGAACCTTTCACTCGCCAGTTCTTTGGGGGCGGTGACCTTGTAGACCACGGCCACGGCGAGAGACACCACGATGCCTGCCCAGGCACGGACGAACTGCAACTTCCTGACGCGCGAATCGACGATCAGGTCCGGTCGGGAGGGCAGAAAAGCCGCCCGCGCGGCCAGGAACGGGTTCAGCATCCGGAGGATCCGTCTCGCGCGCGTCGGCGGACGCGGAGGCGGCTGAGGTTCCGGCTGCCAATGCGGCGGCGGGTAGGGCGGAGGCGGAGGCGGATACTGCGGCGGGTAAGGCCGCGGTGGGTAAGGCGGATACTGCGGCGGCGGCCCCTGCTGCCATGGCGGCGGCCCTCCGTACCCGTGATGAGGCGGCCTGCCCTGCGGCGGTATGGGGGGCGGCCGTTGCCCACCCTGCCCCCACGGCGGACCAGCGGGACCTGTCACAAGGAACTCCTCAGGGTGTCACCACCGACTTCCACACCCGGAAGCGGCCCGGAAACATAATGCATGATCTGGACCGGCTCCGGTGGTCAGACGCCAACCGCCCCGCGAACTCGCACCAGTCCGGCGGGCGTCAGGACGGCGTGGGGCCGCTGGACATGTACGGGAGCGGGCACCACGCTGTGGTGTCGTCGACCACTCGCAGGCGGTCTTTGGCTAGGAATTCCAGGCCCATGTAGCGACGGGCTTCGGTCCATCCATCGGTCTGTTCCATCGGGACTTCAGTCCCTGGCGTGGCTATCTGGCAGCAACGCCCCAGAGCCCCGTCCTAGGCCGAGCGCCGTGGGGTGCCTAAGGTTGACGCTGTGGGGCGCACGACGGGACCGGGGGGCCGGTGGAAGAGTTCACGGCTCCAGTGCGCCATTCTGGCGCAGCCAGGCGCGCCCCTGGGCTACTCCAACAACAGAAGAGCCGCAGATCGAAACCCCTCGAAAGAGGTCTTGACCTGCGGTTCTTCAAACTGTATGTCAGTACTCTGAGTAGCCCCGACGGTGTCCCTGCCAAAACCTCATCCCATCCGTGCAGGTCAATCGGAATACTCGTACTCGTTGAGGGTTCCGCCCAGATGTTGCGTTCTTCGGACGTTCAGGTCGGCGATCTGGTCGGGTTCGGTGATCGGTGGAGGCAGTGGCTTCAACGGGCGGGCGTTGGCGATGCCCTGATGAGGCCGGTGCTCTGCTCGTTGTAGGCCGATGCTCGTTGTAGAAGGTCTCGAACTCGCGGAGGTCGTGGAGCAGGTGCCGCTGGTTCCAGATCAGAGTCCGGTCGAGCAGGTCGCGGTGGCAGGTCTGCACCCACCGCTCCATCACCGCGTTCATCCTCGGCATCCGCACCCCGGTCGGCACCGCCCTGATGCCGGCATCGGCCGAGACGGCGTCGAACAGGTCAGGGAACTCGCCGTGCACCCGCCGGTAGCCCCAGCCCGGGTTCTCCCACACCAGGCGCAGTACCAGCAGCCGGACGGAGCGGACGGTCGGCGGCCGGCCGCTGGGGTTCGGAGCGAGCGGCGGGCCCGTCGGCGATCAGGTCACGGTCCGAGCGCAGCACGGTGCCCGGCCAGACTAGGAGCCGCATCCGCCGCAATGCCCCCGCGAGGCAGCCCGTGCAGCAGCGCCGCCAGCAGTGCCCGGTCCGCCGCTGTGAACCGTACCCGCTTTCCGGCAAGCTGGCGCTCCAGCACGGTGATCTGATGCCGCAGCACCAGGATTTCGGTGTCCTTCTCCCGATCGGTCATCGGGAGAAGGCGAAGGGCCGCGAAGGTGTTCGCCACGGTCAGGTAGGCCAGTCGCAACAGCAAGCAACCCGTCGTCCCGCGGCACAGCGGTGTCGTGGCCCGTCCGGAACCGTCCAAGCCCGGCGCCGCCGCCTGCCAGGCACTACGTCTGTCACCTGCACGAACGTACTTTTCGGCAAGCACAACGTCTCCGTTGTACAGGCGGCGCTACTCGCCGATCTTCTTTGAGTACAGCGTGATGGTGGTGCCGGGCTTGACGATGGTGCCGGCCGGTGGGGTCTGACGGACGACGACCCAGTTCCGGTCCCACAGCAGCATCCGGCCCTGACCGGTCGCGTCCGTCTCCGCGAGCATGAACAGGCCATGTGCCTGCATCTCGTTCTGGGCCTTCTGATGATTGTGGCCGACGACGGCTGGGACACGGATCCGTGACGGCTTGGCGACTCTCGTCTTCGTCGGCGGGGCCGCGGCCTTCGGCGTCGTCGTCACGGCCTTGCTTGGAGTGGGCGTGACGGTGACGGTCTTAGCAGGCGCCGCGGTGGTACCGGCGGGCTCGCAGGCGGCGAGCGTCAGAGCCGCGGCAACGGCGGCCGCAAAGAGGGTGGTGCGCTGCATGGTCTTCCCCGTGTTGTTCAGTTCGGGCCGGTTTTTATCATGGCTGGCTCTTCGAGTTCACCTCATAGCGAGCGCAGGTGTTTCTGTGACGCGCTGTGCTCATCCGTCGTGCACCTCAGGAAGGGAGGTGTCACGATTCAGCCACGCAGAGTTCCGGGGTTTCCCGGACCCGATTCTGGATCGAATGAGACGACCGTGTGCGCCGCGAACATCCAGGACCGCGACGGGGCCAAGGGGGCGCTGCCGGGCCTGTATCTCACCTCGCCCACGTGCCGGTATGTGTTCGCCGACGCCGGGTTCGCCGGGCGGCTGCTGGACCGGGCCGCCGATACTCTGCGCACCACGGTGAGCGTCGTCCGTAAACCCGCAGACCAGAAGGGGTTTGCTGTGCTGCCCCGCAGGCGGGTGATCGAACTGACCCGGCCTGGCTCACCGGGCACCACCGACTCGCCCGTGACTACGAACGCCACACCTCAAACAGCGAGGCCATGGTCCGCTGGGCCGCGATCGGCCTCATGATCCGCCGCCTGGCACGAGGTGGACAGCCCGCCGTCGTGCCAGCCCCTTCCCGCCTTGAGGCTTTGTGAGGCTTGGCGCGTGTGATGCCTGTGCAGGGCCTCAACGGCCTGGCCCGGAAGTTCCAGCGTCCGGCGCGATTTCTCGGTCTTGGTGTCACCGTTGGCGCGCACCGGCCGCCATACGTGGATGGCGAACATGTCGCGGTCGAAGCAGGGTGGCGTGGCTCTTGATGTAGATGGAGTTCGCGGAGTGGTACGTCCCGGACGGGAACCGCGCGGTTTCGCCGCCGGCGTTGTTCGCTGCTTTGATCGCTGCATTAATCGCTAGGGTGCCGGTGCTCGATCCGAGGGCTAGGCCCAGGCCGACGAGCAGCGCGATTCTCTTAACTTCATCCTCCGGTCAGCTGGTAGCCGCGCATGTTGGTCAGGAGCATGTGGCAGTCCTGGAGCGATCCGGAGGTGTCTTCGATTGAGCGGTAGATACCCCACTTGGGGCGGACGCGGTCGGCGAGGAAGGTGTCGACGCCGGTCTTGCTCGCGTCGATGACGGTGCCCCCGTCGCTCCGGAGAATCCAGCGGACCGAACCGGACGATCCGTTGCCGATCTTCAGCTGGAAGTCGACGTCGATCCATTTGTTCTGCAGCGGCACCAGGTCAGCGCGGCCGACGAGGATGTTGGGCTCGAACACCTTGAGTTCGATCGTCTGGGTGCCGCCGGACCGGCGCAGCGACTGCACGATGATGGGCGCGCTCCCGGCCCCCGGCTGTTTCATCTGCATGATGTGGGTGAAGGTGGTCGTCGCTTTCAGCGAACTCGGGATGTACATCGAGTACGTCACGCGCCAGGTCTCGCCGGATCTCCACTGCAGGTAGGAGCCCCCGGCGGGGTCGCGCATGCCGGTGACCTCCTGGCGCTGCCGGTCGGTGCTGGTGTCGCGGTCGACCATGTGCATGTTGAAGCGGTAGTTGTCCCCGTCGGTGAAGATGTGCGGTTGCCCGGCCGGGTGGGAGTCGGCCCGGTCGTCCTCGATGGTCTCGAAGGCGCGAAGTCCGTCCTTGGCGGGGGACGGGGACCAGCGCAGCTGCCAGGACGCAGCCGCGGCGGGCGGGATTCCGGGCAGTGCCGCGGCCGCCACTCCGCCGACCGCGGCGCCGAGGATCGTGCGGCGTGACGGGTTTCCGGGCGTGCGGGGATGGGTGTTCATCGGTCGCCTCTCTGGGGCTGTGCTCGACAAAGTTCAGGACGGACGTTCTCCGCACGTGAGGACGGGCGTCGCCCAGTCACCCCGGTCGTAACGGAATCCGTCGGGACCGGGGTCGGTGACGATGCGCAGGAACGATGCGCCGGTGAGGTCGCCGGTCAGGTGGACGGCGTCGTCCTGCCAGGTGCGCCGCCCGCTGTCGGCGGCCTTGGTGCCGTCCGCCCAGATCTCGAAGCCGGCGGTGCCCTGGGTCGGGTCGGGACGGGGGTCGCGTTCGTCGTCGATGCCCACGTCCACGGCGAGGGACGTGCACCGGCGGTCGAGGAAGAAGATGATTTCGGCGGGAGCGTGCGTGCCGAGGCCGGTGGCGTAGGTCCGGCCATTGATCGTGAGGGTCCGGCCGTCCCCGGGTTCGGCGCCGCCGACGGAGGTGTTGCGCTCGACGGGGCCGAGACCGTTGCGCGTGACGGCGGCCCAGGGCGCGCCGCCGAGGTTCGTCGTGCCTCTCTGCACCGCCTCGGGCACGACCAGGTCCTCCGCGCCGGACCTCTGGACCTTCCCGGCCGGTGAGGCGTACGACAGGGTGGCCTTCAACGGATGGATCCCCGGCGTCCGGCCGTCCGGTGGGCTGACCCGGAACCTCGTGGTCAGTTTCCCCCCTGTGCGCAGGACCGGCGTGCTCGTCCGGTCCAGGGGCTCGGCGTTCCAGCCGGACGGGGTCTCGATCCGCTGCCCTGCATTGAGCATCGGCGTCCGGCCCCGGTTGGTGACGGTGAGGGTCGCGGTGAAGGGGTGTCCGGCGGGTGTGATCGTCCCTGGAACCCCCGGCGCGGGCGGAGACAGGGCCATGCCGAATTCGGCGAGCGGTGGCCGCCGCCACCAGTTTCCCCCGCTCGAAATCCGGTACGTCACCGTGCCGTGCGGTGGGACGGATGCGGTGAAGGTTCCCGCGCTCTCGAAGTCGCGATGCGCCCACAAGTCGCGGACCAGGTAGGACGGGTGCTCGGGGAGACCCAGTTCGCCTGCCGTCGCGCCGAACGTTGCGCTCGCCTCGGTCTCGTTGAACAGGGTGACCGCGACATCCCCGTCGGCCAGTGGCTTGACGATCACCCAGTGGCCGTCGGGGTTGCGCAGCACCCGGCCCTGGACACCGAGCGGGTCCTGGTCGACCGCGATCATGTCGCGGTTGCCGAGGATCTCCAGGGTCGCGGGCGTCGCGTCCCGCAGATCTGAGCCGATCAGCAGTGGTGCGGCCATGGTGGCCCACAGGCTGAAGTGGGAGCGGTACTCGCGGTCGGTCATTCCGCCGTTGCCGACCTCCAGCATGTCCGGGTCGTTCCAGTGGCCGGGCCCGGCGTAGGGGGCGAGCGGCGCGTTCTGCTTGAGGATGTTCACCATCGAGGTCCAGCTGTCGCTGATGTCGCCGGTCGTCCGCCACAGGTGGCCGACATCCGCTGCCCACTCCCAGGGCTTGTTCTCGCCCCATTCGCACAGGCTGTAGACGATGGGGCGGCCGGTCTTCTTCAGCGCGTCCCGCATCTTGGTGTAGCGCTCGATGGCGGGGCGGCCCTGGTTGTTGCAGTTGTCGTATTTGAGGTAGTCGACGCCCCAGTCGGCGAAGGTCTGCGCGTCGAGTTCCTCGTGGTCGAGGCTGCCGGGCATCGTCTTGGCGCAGGTCTGGGTGCCGGCGCTGGTGTAGATGCCGAGCTTGAGGCCGCGGGCGTGGACGTAGTCGGCCAGTGCCTTGATGCCGCTGGGAAACCGCTCGTGGTGCGGGACGTAACGGCCGGTCTGCGGGTCGCGCTGCTGCTCGGCCCAGCAGTCGTCGATGTTGACGTACTGGTATCCGGCGTCCTTGAGGCCGGAGGAAACGAAAATGTCGGCGGTGTCGCGGATCATCTGCTCGTTGATGTCGCAGCCGGTCGCGTTCCAGTTGTTGAAGCCCATCGGCGGGGTCTTGGCGAGTCCGTCGGGGAGCGCGAGAGCGGGCGGGTCGGCTTCGGCGGCCGTGGTGGTGGCGGCCGTCCATGCGACGGAAGCGGCCAGCAGTGTCAATGCGGTGGTGATGACTCGGATGCGCGGAGGCCGTGGCCTGCGGCTGGCGGGGGGCAAGGGAAAGCTCCCTTCACATGGAGCGCGACGACCTGGCGAGATCGGATGTCTCGCCGTCTTCGATGTGGTCGCGCTCCTGATTCACCTGTCGCCCGCACGATAGATCCGATGAATCTTCTGGACAAGAGGCCCTGAAAGCGTTTTCATAGAGGGCGCCGACGATCACTCCCGCCACCCCCGCCCGCAGGAGAAGCGATGCACAGGCATCCTCTGAAGGCCGCTCTCGGCTCAATCGTCCTCCTCGCCGCCGTCGTCACCGTCCCGGGCACCGCGCACGCCGCCGCTCCGAACTGCGCCGGACTGCCCTGGATGGACCGCTCCCTGTCCCCCGCCGAACGCACCGGCCTGCTGATGGCCCAGATGACGGTGGAGGAGAAGGCGTCCATGACGGCTTCGGTGTCCGATGACCGGCACGCACGCGAGACCCTGCCCATCGACCGGCTCTGCGTCCCCGCGCTGCGGCTCAACAACGGCCCGGCCGGTGTCGGCTCCGGCGGGCCCGTCCAGCCGCAGACCACCGCGCTGCCCGCGCCGCTCGGCCTCGCCGCGTCCTTCGATCCCGCGGCCGCTCGCGCCTACGGCCAGGTCCTCGGCCGGGAGACCCGCGACACCGGCCGCAACCTGATGGAGGGCCCGAACCTCAACATCGCCCGGACGCCGCTCAACGGCCGCACATTCGAGGCGTTCGGCGAGGACCCCTACCTCGCCGGGCGGATCTCCGCCGCCACGATCAAGGGGATCCAGTCGCAGGGCGTCATCGCCGACGCCAAGCACTACCTGGCGAACAACCAGGAGGAGGACCGCGACACCGTCGACGAGCGCATCGACGAGCGGACCCTCCGCGAGATCTACCTGCCCGGCTTCGAGGCGTCGGTCAAGGACGGACGCGCCGGCTCGGTGATGTGTGCCAAGAACCTCGTCAACGGCTCCCACGCCTGCGAGCACGAGCGGCTCCAGCAAGGCGTGCTGAAGGACGAGTGGGGCTTCGAAGGCTTCACCGTCTCCGACTTCGCCTCCTGCTACGACACCGTCCGCTGCTCGTCGGGCGGCATGGACTTCGAGTTGCCGGACGGCAAGCACTTCGGTGCCGTACTGGCCGAGGCCGTCCGGGCCGGTCGGGTCAGCCAGGCCGAGCTGGACGACCATGCGCGGCGGATCCTGCAGACGATGTTCCGGTTCGGGATCTTCGACCGGCCGCAGACCACCCGCCCGATCGACGCCGAGCGGGACGGGCGGGTCGCGCGCCGGGTCGCCGAGGACGCCACCGTCCTGCTCAAGAACGCCGGCGGCGTGCTTCCGCTGAGCAGGCACGACTCGGTCGCGCTGATCGGGCCCGGCTCGGCCGACGCGGTCACCGGCGGAGGCGGCAGCGTCGGCGTCGCGCCGATCTACAAGGTCAGCCCGCTGGAGGCGTTCCGCGAGCGCGGCGTCGACGTCCGGCACGCCCAAGGCATGCCGCCCGTCGACCTCGGGCCGCAGCCCGCCGTCCCGTCGTACGCGCTGACGTCGCAGGACGGGCGCCACGGGCTCACCGCCCGGTACTACGCCAACACCACGTGGTCCGGCCAGCCGAAGATCGAACGGGTCGACCCGTTCGTCGTCATGGACCCCTCCGGCGGGCGGCCCGCCGAAGGACTGCCGCCCGACGGCTGGTCGATCCGTTGGACCGGGGCGTTCACCGCCCCGGCCGACGGCGACTACACCTTCCACCTCACCAACCACGCCGCCGCGTCCCTGTACCTGGACGGCGCGAAGGTGATCGACAACGGGGGCGGGTTCCCCGGCAAGACCAAGTCCTACAAGGCGCACCTCACCGCCGGGCAGGCGCACGCGATCCGGGTCGACTACGCCAAGGCGGGCGGGCAGGCCATGCTCGAACTGGCCTGGACGCCGCCTGCGGACCTCGCCGACCCGCAGATCGCAGAGGCCGTGCGCGCCGCGCGCGGCGCCGACACCGCCGTGGTCTTCGCGGCGAACAAGGACACCGAGGACATCGACCGTCCCGGCCTCGCGCTGCCCGGCCACCAGGACGCGCTGATCGAGGCCGTCGCCAAAGCCAACCCCAACACCGTGGTCGTGCTCAACACCGGCGGCCCGGTGCTGATGCCCTGGGCCGACGAAGTCGCCGGGATCGTCCAGGAGTGGTACCCGGGAGAGGAGCACGGCAACGCCGCCGCGTCCGTGCTGCTCGGCGGGCGCGACCCGTCCGGGCGGCTGCCGATCACGTTCCCCAAGAGCCTCACCGACACCCCCGCGAACACCCCCGCCCAATACCCGGGCGTGGACGGCATCGCCACCTACTCCGAAGGGCTCGACGTCGGCTACCGGCACTACGACGCCAAGGGCATCGAACCGCTCTTCCCGTTCGGCTACGGCCTGTCGTACTCGACGTTCCGGCTGTCGCGTCTGAAGGTGCGCAAGGACCAGGTGACCGTGCACGTGCGCAACACCGGTGAACGGCGCGGCAGCCAGGTCGTCCAGGTCTACGTGGGCGGCGCGGACGACCATGGCGACCTGGGCCCCGGCCAGGTCGCTCCGCCCCGCCGGCTGGCCGGATTCACCAAGATCACCCTGCCGCCGGGCGCGAGCCGCACGGTAACCGTGAAGCTGGACGACCGCGCCTTCGCCCACTGGGACGTGAAAACCCACGCATGGGTGACGACCCCGGACACCTACACCGTCCTCGCGGGCACCTCGTCCCGCGACCTCCCGCTCAAGGCGAGCGTTCGGCGCGGTTGAACGGGACAGGAGGTGGCACGTCGGTGAGCAGCCGGCGTGTCGTCTCCAGTCCCCAGCCGTCCAGGTCGAGGATCCGGTCGGACGAGGCGCGCAGGCCGCCGTGGCGCTCGACCGTGCGCGCCCAGGCCGCGCGCGCCTCCATGGCGGGACGGGCGACCAGGCAGTCGGGGTCGTTCACCCAGAAGCGGCCGTGCTGCCATGCCCGGCCGAGCGTGGTGACCGTGGCGGCGCGCTGGGACGGGCGGGAGTGGTCGCCGGCGGGCGGCTCCACGGTCAGGCCGATGTCGGGGCCGACGCGCATCGCGTCCAGCAGTCCGACGCTCGGCAGGATGGGGGCGCCGCAGCCGAGCAGGTAGGCGTCCGGTCCGATGGCGTCCCGGATCAGCGCGAGGCCGTCGCGGTACGCGGCGGTGGCGGGGACGTCCTCGCGACGCCGTCCGCCGAGCGCGCCCGCGTACAGGAAGTCGATCTTGAAATAGTCGAAGCCGATGGTGCGCAGCCACGTGAAGACGTCGCGCAGGTAGACGCGGGCGCCCGGGTGGGTGACGTCCAGGGCGAAGAGCCGCTGGTCCCAGTTGCGGCCGGCGTCGGCGCCGCCGACCAGCCAGTCCGGATGCTCACGGGCGAGCGCACTGCGCTCCCCCACCAGGAACGGCGCCACCCAGACGCCGGCGCGCCGTCCGGCGGACCGGATCCGGTCGACGAGCGCGGGGAGGCCGGCGAACCGGCCGGAGAAGTACCGCCAGTCGCCGATCTCGGCCTGCCAGCCGTCGTCGATCTGGACGACGTCGACCGGCAGCCCGCGTTCCTCGATGGCGAGGAGGTTCTCGGTGATGTCGGCGGCGGTGACGTCACCGAAGTAGTGGTACCAGGAGCACCAGACCGTGGGCGCGGGTCGCGGTGGTCCCGCTCCTGCCCGGGTCGCGAACCCGTCGGACCAGTCCGCCAGCGCCGAAGCCACGGAGCCGGCGTGCCGGATCTCCTCGGCGGCGCCGTCGGCGGTCACCGTGAGCATGTCGCCGTCCAGCACGGCGCGGATGGACGGGACGTCGGTGACCCCGTCACGCGCCGCGAACAGGTGCACGGCCTCGCCGCCGCCCGGATCGACCGCCAGCAATCCCTCGCCTTGGAAGCCGCTCGCCGGTCCCGGACGGCCCGGCCGCCAGCACATCGTCTGGAACCGCGGGTCCAGCCGAGGCCGCTCGCTCGTCGCGGTGACGGGGTAGTCGGTGGACGGGCTCCAGCTCTGCCATCCGTGCTCGTAGACGCGGGCGCGACCCGGGTCCACCCGGATCTCGGCGATGCGGGTCATCCCTTGGTCGCGCCTCCCGTCAGGCCCTTGACGAAGTGCCGCTGCAGGAACAGGTAGAAGACCAGCACGGGGAGGGTGGCGAGGAGCATCATCGCGAACACGCCGCCGAAGTCGGCCTGGTACTGGCCGATCGAGCGGTAGATGCCGGTGGTGATCGTGGTCCCCTGCCCCGGGCCGAGGATGATCAGCGGGTTGAGGAAGTCGTTCCAGATCCACACCCCGAGGAAGATCAGCACGCTGGCGCTGGCGGGACGCAGCAGCGGGAACACCACGCGCCAGAACACCGTCGCGCGGCCGGCGCCATCGATCGCCGCCGCCTCCTCCAGCTCGACGGGGATCGAGCGCATGAACCCGGCGAACACGAACACCCCGAACGGGACGTAGTACCCGACGTTGAACAGAACGAGGCCCTGCACGGTCGTCATCAGGTGGAGCGTCTGCAGCACGCGGGTGATCGGCAGCAGGATGACCTGCGGTGGGATCATCAGCCCGGACAGCAGCAGGAGCATGACGACCCGCGACCAGCGTCCTCCGGCGCGCACCAGGTAGTGGCCGAGCATCGCCGACAGCACGGTCAGGATGATGATCGACAGCCCGGTGATGACGACGCTGTTGGTCAGGCTCACCCAGAACAGCCGGTCCGGCCTGGTCAGGACGGACCGGACGTTGTCCAGCGTCGGCGGGATCGGCAGCGACGCGGGACTCTCGCTGATCTTCGGCCCGTCCTTGAACACGTTGACGAGCGCGACGTAGAGCGGGACGAAGAACAGCACGCTCGTCGCCAGCGCCACCATCGGCCGCAGCCAGGGGGCCCGATCTCCGGTCACAGCTGCACCTCACGGCGTTGCAGGATCTTCAGGACCACCGCGGTGGCCCCCGCGATGATCACGAGCATGGTGATGGCCATCGCCGAGGCGTAGCCCTGCCGGTTGGCCACGAACCCGGTCTGGATGACGTTGTAGGCGATCGTCGCGGTCGTCCCGGAACCCGGCCCGCCCTTGGTGATCACCTGGACGTGGTCGTACACCTTGAACGCGGTGATCAGCATGACCACGGTGTTGATCGTCAGCGCGGGCGCCAGCATCGGCCAGGTGATGTGCCGGAACCGGGCGACCGGCCCGGCGCCGTCGATCGCCGCCGCCTCCAGCAGGTCGCCCGGGACGCCCTGCAGCCCGGCCAGGTACACCACGACGCAGAAGCCGAGCATCTGCCAGGACAGGATGATGCCCAGCGAGTACAGCGCGTACGAGGGGTCCGACAGCCAGCCCGGCGGATCGTCCACCCCGAGGCCGCGCAGCGACTGGTTGATCAGCCCGTCGTCGGCCATCAGCCGGACCCAGATGATGCTCACCACGACCGTGCTGAGCACGACCGGCGTGAAGAACACCGTCCGCAGTGCGTTGTAGAACCAGCCGCGCCGGTCCAGGACGAGCGCGATGGCCAGGCCCAGCACGTTCGGCACTACGACCACGATGACGGTGAGGATCGTCGTCACCCGCAGCGACATCAGGAACTCCGGGTCCTGGAACAGGAGCCGGTAATTGCGCAGCCCGACGTACTCGGTCGGCGGGTTGAACGGGTTGTAGTTGGTGAGGCTGTAGCCGAAGCTCACCACGATCGGCGCCAGCACGAAGCAGACGTAGACCGCGATGCCGGGCGCGCCGAAGGTCAGGAAGTGCAGCATCGACCGGGGCCGGCGCCGGCGGGGTGGTTCGGCTGCCGGGACGGCCGCGGGCCTGTCCCGCCCGGTCAGGACGCCTTCGACCACTCGGTGTCCAAGAACTTCGCGACCTCCTGTGCGGTCCGGCGCCCGGTGACGAGGTCCTGCGCCGCCGAGTCCCACTTGTCCACCACCCCCGCGGGCATGCCGTCGTCCCCGGACTCGAAGCCGAACGCCGGGACGACGGCGCCTGCCTTGGCGGCCTGCTCGTACTGCCGGTATCCGTCCTGGTATACGGGCCCCGCCTTCGCGGGCGGCGTGTAGCCCGTCACCGCGGGGATCAGCCCGTCGCTGACGGCCGAGGTGTCCAGGTTGGTCTTGTCGAGCTGGTAGGCCAGCGCGAACTTTTTCGCGGCCTCCAGGTTCTTGGCCGACGAGCTGACGAGCAGCCCGCCGCCGGTGAACGCGGGCACGACCTGCCCGCCGTCGTCGGACGGCCAGAAGAACTGGCCGACGCCGAAGTCCGGCTTGGTCTCGGGGTTGTCGGCCGCCGCGGCGAACCAGTTGCCCATCGCGTACATCGCGCCCTTGCCGTCCAGGAACGCCTGCTGCGTTTTCGGGTAGTCGAGCGCCAGGTCGCGCTTGTCGATGTAGCCCTTCGCGGCGAGGTCGGCGAGCTTCTGCGCGCCCTTCACGAACTCGGGGCCGGTGAACTCGACCTTCCCGGCGCGCCGGTCGTGCATCCAGTTCGGGTTCTTGGCGTACACCTCGGTGCCGAGGACGCCGGCCCACGTCGGGCCGAGCGCGTCATGTCCGCCACCGACCACGAGCGGCTTGATGCCCTTGGCCTTGAGCTTGGCGCAGTCGTCGAGGAACTCGGCGTAGTTCTTCGGCGGCCCCGGCAGGCCCGCTTTCGCGAACAGATCCTTGTTGTAGTACACGACCGGGATCGTCTGCGTGTTCGCCGGGAGCTGGTACACCTTGCCGTTCACCGCGCCCTGGTCCGGATGCGTGAACTGCTTCAGCTCGTCCGGCTTCCAGGCGTAGAGCTTGCCGGCCTCGGCGAACCCGGTCGGCGACACCGCGATCATGACGTCGGGGAACTGCCCGGAGGTGAGCAACTGCTTGGCGTAGGCCGTCCGGTCCTCGGTCGGGGAGACGATCTTCTTGACCTTGATGTCCGGGTACTTGTCGGTGACCCGCTTGATGTTGGCGTCCCACACCTGCGGGGTGAGGTTCGGCGTCTCGAACACCAGGAAGGTGATCTCCTTGCCGCCGGACGCGCCGCCCCCGCCCGTGTCGCTCTTCACCGAGCAGGCGCTCGCCGCGCCCAGTCCGAGCGCGATGGCGAGCGCCGCCGCCCAGCGTCTCCGGGTCGTTGGCATGACGGGCGCCCCTTTCACGGCACGATGACGGCTTCGTCATTGCACCTAGGCATTAGATCGGATGTATGTAGGGCGGTCAAGGAAAAGAAGGCGTATACCGCGTCGAACCGCCCCCAGACATTGGATGTTTGTGGCGGAACCATGGGCGCGGGACAGGCATAATTGGCGACAGGACATCCGACCTTTGGGGAGCGGCCATGGCGGTCACCGATGAGGCGATCGAGAAGATCAAGGAAATGATCGTCTCCGGCGCGCTGCGGCCGGGCGACCGGCTCCCGCGCGAGGCCGACCTGGCCGTCCAGCTGGGCCTGTCCCGCAGCTCGCTGCGGGAGGCCGTGCGCGCCCTGTCGCTGATGCGGGTGCTGGACGTCCGCCAAGGCGACGGGACCTACGTCACCAGCCTGGAGCCCAGCCTCCTGCTGGACGCGCTGAGCTTCGTGGTCGAGGTCCACCACGATTCGACGGTGCTGGAGTTCTTCGAGGTCAGGCGGCTGCTGGAGCCGCCCGCCGTCGCGATCGCGGCGCTGCGCATCGGGGAGTCGCAGATCAAGGATCTGCGTGCGCACCTCGACTCCGTCGGCCCGGACGCGACTCCGGAGGAACTCGTGGCCAACGACCTGGAGTTCCACCGGCGCATCGCCGAAGCGTCCGGCAACTCGGTGCTGTGCTCCCTGCTGGAGAACCTGTCCGGCCCGACGATGCGCGGCCGCATCTGGCGCGGCCTCACTGAAGAAGGCGCCTGGCAGCGCACCCTCACCGAGCACCGCGCCATCCTGGACGCCATCGCCGACCGCCAGCCGCAGCTCGCGCAGTCGTGGGCGACCGTGCATGTGGCGGGCGTCGAGCAGTGGCTCCGCACCTCGCTGCTGCTGTCGTGACCGGGGGCCCGCGTTCACACCCGCGCCCCGGTCACGGTGACCTCGGTTAGTCGCAGGTCGTCGACGTACTGGACGCTGTCCGGGCCCTTGATCCGCGTGAAGTCGCACTTGCGCAGGTGCACGTGGGACATGTGGTCGGTGGGCACCCCGACGAGGATGAAGGGCGAGTGGTTGTAGCACTCCGTCCCCACCCAGCGGGTGGTCACCATCGGGAGGTAGGCCGCGGGGTCGGTCGTGATGAGGATCGTCGCGCACTCGCCGACGTGGAGGTCAACCCGGCTGAGCAGGTGGATGGGCCCGGTGAGGTGCCGGCCGGGGAAGCGAGGCGGGCGCACCCGCCGCAGGATCCGCGGCACCTCGCGCCACGGGTCGCCGGCGCGCAACGCGTCCCGCCTGGAAGGCGAGTCAGCGGACATAGGAGTGCCCCAGCCACATCTCGTCGATCTGGAGCTTGTTGTAGAAGCGCGGGGCGGTCTCGGCGGCCCAGATGCTGTCGACCTCCAGCCGCACGTAGCGGGCGTGCCGGACGTTCAGGTCGATGAACCGGGCGCCGCGTTCGCTCTCCATCACGCCCGTCTTGACCGGCTCGCCCCAGTGCATTCCGTCGTCGCTGACGTAGACCTTGTAGTCCTTGATGCGGGCGGAGTCCTCGGGGCGTCCGAACGTCTCGCGGTTGTAGGTCGGGGACCACTCGCGCTGGTTGACCGCCAGGTACTTCACGGGCAGCGGGTGCGGCAGCCGCAGGTCGATCGTGACGGGCAGCGCGTCGCCCTTGTCCCACCAGGTGAGGTAGTCATGGTCGACGAGGCTTGCGGCCGGGTGCCCGTCGGTGGACGCGCTCGCGGTTGCCGTCACCATGGCGCTGGGGTAGATGCCGTGGCGGCCGGCGGTGTCGACGCGGAAGACGGTGTCGTAGTCGTCCCAGCCGGTGATGCCCTTGATGGTGAACGAGCCGCCGCCCTGCTCGACGCGCATCCGCTCGCCGGTGCGCAGGTTCGTGACCCGGCGGATCTTGTAGCCGTTGTCGCGGATCGTCACCGAGTCGCCCGTCTCAGGCCTGGTCAGGACGTGGACGTACTGCCGGTTCGGGTTCTTCTCGCCGATCGTCGTGACGCCGTGGGCGCCGTCGTTCCAGAATCCGGGCTGGAGGCCGCCGTACATGTAGCCGCCGCCCTGCACGCCGTGGATCGACTCCCAGATCTCGTCCAGGTAGCCGTCGGCGAAGTCGTTGAAGGCCTCCTGCTTGGACGGGAAGCGTCCGTTCACCATCGCGGTCTCGGCCATCAGGGACTTGATGGACGAGCCGGCGTTGGCGATGAGGCGGCCGAGCGTGATGCGGGTGTCGACGTCGGCGTCGGTGCCGTCGTACCACCAGGCGCCCTTGGTCGGGAGCTTCCACTCCCCTTCGGTGAGCCGGGGCTGCGGCGTCCAGACGGCCTGCGGGTAGTCATACGGCGGGGTCATGCCGGTCTTCTGCTCATGGCTGACCATGTCCATGATCGGCGTGTCCTCGTTGTTGTTGCTGAGCGTCATGTCCGGTCGTTCCTCGCGGATGCGCTCGTAGAGGCCGTGGTCCTCCCAGTACTCGTTGTCGTTGTCGATCCAGAACCCCGACAGCTTCGGGTAGTCGTGCATGACCTCGATGAAGTTGTCGTAGGAGAACTCGCCGAAGCCTTCGCGGGTGTGCAGGTCGACGGCCTTGCCCTTGTAGGCGGAGTAGGCGGCCGAGTCCATCCAGCTCTGCCCTTCGGGCAGTCCTTCCCAGTACCACTTCGGGTCGTCGGTCATGTAGAGGACGACCCGGAGGCCCTCGGCGTCGGCGGCTTTGATCAGCTCGCCGAGGAAGTCGCGCTTGGTGCTGCACGTGCCCGGGATCGTGGACGGCCAGGCCCGCGCGTAGCCGAGCCGGCTGTGGAAGGACGCGAGGACGAGGTACTGCGCGTGCAGTTTTCGCGCCTCGTCCACCCAGTACCGGGGGTCCCAGCCGCCGTCGGTGACATCCTTCTCCCAGGCGGCGCAGTCGGTGTGGGCGGGGGCGGTGCGCATGCCCCAGTGCAGGAACAGGCCGGCGTTGGCCGTGCGCAGGAACTTCTGGCGCGGGTTGAACAGCTCCGCGCGAGCGGGGGTGGCGCGGGCGGCCAGCGCCGCGCAGAGGGCGAGGACGAGGGCCGCCGCCGCGGTGAGCGCGGTGATCTTCCGTCTGGACGGGGAGGGGAGAACGAACATGGTCACGCCTTCTCTGTCGCCAACGTGCAGGGGGTGGGGCGAATGAAAGGTCGGATCTCTTTGCGGCGAATCTAGCAGGATGGGCAGGTGAGTCAAGACATCAAGGGCTATCACCCATGATTCATAGGATGTATCGCCTTGGGGCGCAGTCCGTACACGCGCCCGGCGGTACCGCCGAAGACCGCGTCGTGGCCCGCCGCGTCCAGGTCCGCGCACGCCCTGTCGGCGATCTCGGCGACCTGCTCGTGGGGCGCCGCAAGCGTGCAGACCGGCCAGTCCGATCCGTACATCGTGCGTTCGGGCCCGAACGCGGCCAAGGCGTGCCGCGCATAGAGCAGGAGATCATCTGCTCTCCAGCCGGGTGCCGCCTCGGTCACCAGGCCTGACAGCTTGACCGTGACGTTGGGCAGCGCCGCCATGGCGGTGATCCAGGACGCCCAGGGCTCCCAGACGCCGCCCGCGATGTCCGGCTTGCCCAGGTGGTCGAGGACGAGCCGTATCTCCGGCAGGCGTCGTGCGAACTCCAGCGCCGCATCTGCCTGCGGCGGTCTGATCAGCACGTCGTACACGAGGCCGGCGTCCCTGACGGCGCGCACGCCGCGCAGCGTGTCCTCCCGCAGGAGCCAGCGGGGATCGGGCTCGTCCTGGACGAGGTGCCGGATCCCGACCAGGCGCCGCCCGCACTCGCCGTCGCGCAGCTTCGCCAACCGCTCCGCCACGTCGGGCGCCGTCAGGTCCACCCATCCGACGACTCCGGCGACGGGCTCACCGGCTCCCGCCAGAAGGTCTGCCGTTTCGTGTTCGTCATGCAGGGCCTGGACGACGATGGACTCGGCGACCTCGGCGCCGGCGGTCTCGGTGTAGCGGACGGTGTCGAACCGGCCGCGGATCGGGTCGGCCCACGGACCGTCCATCCACGCATGGTCGCGCGCCGCGGTGTCCCAAAGGTGGTGATGCGCATCGATTCTCATACCGCCTCCCACAGCGCCTCGGGGATCTCCAGCTCGAACATCGCCGCGTTGTCGTCCACCTCGGCCGGGCTGCGGCAGCCGACCAGCACGCTCGCCACCGCCGCATGGCGCGCGGGAAACTGCAGGGCGGCGGCCCGGAGGGGGACGCCGTGCGCGGCGCAGACGTCCCGCAGCCGGGCCGCCTTCGCGCGGATCTCGGCGGGCGCGGGGACGTAGTCGAATGTGCCGCCTCCCGCGAGGACGCCGGAGTTGTAGACGCCGCCGACGACGACCGACGTGCCGCGCTCCAGGCAGGCCGGCAGCAGTTCCGCCTCGGCCGTGCGGTCGAGGAGCGCGAGTCGTCCGGCACACAGGACGACGTCGAGGTCCAGGCGGCGGACGAACCGGGTCAGCATGGCGGCCTGATTCATCCCGGCACCGATCGCACCGACGACCCCCTCGTCCCGGAGCCGGGCCAGCGCCGGATAGGTCTCGGCGTAGACCCGGTCCTCGTGAAAGTCCGGATCGTGGATGTAGACGACGTCCACGCGGTCGAGCCCGAGCCGCTCCAGCGACTGCGTCAGCGAGCGGCGCACGCCGTCGGCGCTGAAGTCCCAGACCCGTTTGAGCGGCGGCTCTCCCATGAAGCCCTCGTCGTCGGGTTCCTCCCCAGGCTCACGCGGGCGCAGCAGGCGGCCCACCTTCGTGGAGACCACCGCACCGGACGAGCCCAGCGCCATGCCGAGCCTGCGCTCCGATCTGCCCGCCCCGTAATGCGGCGCGGTGTCGAAATACCGCATGCCATGGCTCAGCGCGCGTTTCAGGGCCGCGGTGGCCTCGTCGTCCGGCACCGGGGCGTACAGCCCGCCGATGGCGGCACCGCCGAAGGACAGCGCGGTGACCTCGACCTGCGAACGGCCGAGGCGCCGAAGGTCGCCGATCCGCATCGCTCACCTCCCTTGCGGGCGCGGCCGGAGCCCCTGCATGCCGCCGTCCACCGCGAGCGCCGTCCCCGTGGTGGCTCCGGCGAGGGGACTCGCCAGGTAGGCGATCGCCGCGGCGACCTCGTCCGGCGAGACCAGCCGTCCCATCGGCTGCCTGGCCTCCAGCGCGGCGCGTTCGGCGACCGGGTCGCCGGCCGCGTCCAGCAGGCGTCCGATCCACGGTGTGTCGGCCGTGCCGGGATTCACGCAGTTCACCCGGATGCCCTCGTGGACGTGGTCGGCGGCCATGGCGAGGGTGAGCGACAGCACCGCGCCCTTGGTCGCCGAGTACAGCGCCCGCTGCGGCAGGCCCGCGGTCGCCGCGATCGAGCAGGTGTTGACGATCGCGGCATGCTCGGACCTGCGCAGGTGCGGCAGCGCGGCGCGGGCGACCCGGACCATGCCGAGCACGTTGACGTCCATCACGCGGCGCCACTCGTCGTCGTCGTTCTCCTCGACGGTGCCCTGCGCGCCGACGCCCGCGTTGTTGATCAGCACGTCGAGGCCGCCGAGGCGGCGGACGGCATCGTCCACCGCCCGCCGGACGGACGCGTCGTCGGTGACGTCACCAACGACGCCGTACACCGCGTTGCCGGGCGGCGGCCGAAGGTCGAGGCAGGCCACCGCCGCGCCGCGATCGGCCAGCAGCCGGGCCGTCGCCAGCCCGATCCCGGACGCTCCCCCGGTCACCAGGGCCCGAAGCCCGCCGAACTCGTTCATGCGTTCCTCCAGACAGGTCCGCCGGGATGGAGGTGATCGGCCAGGGACGCGGCCTTCATCTCCGTTGACAGGCCGGGTCTGGAGGGCGCGACGTAATGGCCGTCCACGATCCGCACGGGGTCGGCGAAATGCTCGTGCAGGTGGTCGACGTACTCAAGGACCCGGCCACGCGTGCTGCCGCCGACAGCGACGTAGTCGAACATCGACAGGTGCTGGACGACCTCGCACAGCCCGACGCCGCCCGCGTGCGGACACACCGGCACGCCGAACCGCGCCGCGAGCAGCAGGATCGCGATGTTCTCGGTGACTCCCGCGACGCGGCAGGCGTCCAACTGCAGCACGTCCGCCGCGCCCGCCTGAAGCAGTTGCTTGAAGATCACCCGGTTGGCGACGTGCTCGCCGGTGGCGACCTTGACCGGGGCGACCGCGCGCCGGATCGCGGCATGGCCGAGGACGTCGTCCGGGCTCGTCGGCTCCTCGATCCAGTACGGGTCGAACGGGGCGAGCGCCCGTACCCACTCGATCGCCTCCGGGACGTCCCAGCGCTGGTTGGCGTCCACGGCGATGCGGACGCCGGGCCCGACGGCCTCGCGGGCCAGCCGCATCCGCCGCACGTCCGCGGCGACATCCACGCCGACCTTCAGCTTTATCTGGGAGAAGCCCTCCGCGACGGCCTGGCGGGCGAGCCGGACGAGCTTGTCGTCGGAGTAGCCGAGCCATCCGGGGGTCGTGGTGTAGGCGGGGAATCCGTACTGGAGGAGCCGCGCCTCCTGCGCATTCCGGCCGGGCAGCATGTCGGCCAGCAGGTCGGTCGCATCGGCGGGGGTCAGCGCGTCCGTCAGATATCGCCAATCCGCCAGGTCCACGATCTGCTCCGGGGACATGTCGGCAAGCAGCTTCCAGACCGGCTTGCCCGCGACCTTCCCGGCCAGATCGAACGCGGCATTGATGATCGCCGCGGCGGCCATGTGCACGGCGCCCTTCTCGGGGCCGAGCCAGCGCAGTTGCGAGTCGTGCAGCAACCCCTTGGCGAAGCCGCCGAGATCGTCCAGGTCCAGGGCACGGCCGGTCACCAGCGGCGCGTGCGCCCGAATCGCGGCGACGCACACCTCGTTGCCGCGTCCGATCGTGAAGCAGAACCCGTGCCCGTCACCGAGGTCGGTTCGCAGCACCACATAGGCGGCCGAGTAGTCGGGATCGGGGTTCATCGCGTCCGAGCCGTCCAGCTCCAGCGAGGTCGGGAACCGGACGTCGTGCAGATCGAACCCGGTGACCTCGACCTTCACACCGCCGCCTCGGACGCGGACGCCACGACCTGCCGCTGACGGCCGAGACCCTCGATCTCGGCCGCCACGACATCACCGGCCCGCAGGTACGCGGCGCCGGCCGGGCCGACGCGCAGCAACTTCACGAAGAGATACCCCCTTCATCTGGAGCCGCCCAGATTCATCTGATGTCTCGTGTGGCAATGAGAACACCGATGCCCTGTATCCTGGCAATCCCCCGCAATCAAGTTGTTACAAACACCGAATTGGTTGGATCTATACCCTCGAAGCTTTCCCCGGAGACGGCGCTCCGCAACCGCCCGGCGTCCCCGCCGTCCTTGAGCCGCGGGGGCTGCGGTTTGCGTCGCGTCAGGCCGGTGTGCCGCAGATCATGACGCCGGGTACTCGTCCCCGAGCCGGGTCACGACGTCCTCCCGATGCGTCGCATCGGGAGGAACGGCGGTGGTGATTCGCCCACCACGCGGGCCGGTGAACAGGCGAGCCCCAGGCTTGGCCCCCAAAGCGAGCTGCCCGGCGACCATCCGCGTCGTCGGTGGGAGCGTCGAGGTGGCGGGCGGGCGCCGCGGGCCCGTGGAGTGCGATAAGGACGACCAGACGGCGGAGCAGGCGCTCGTAGGCGCCCTCCACCGTGTCAACGTCGAGTTCGGCGGTGGTCGCGTGGTCCAGCGGCGAGAACGCGGCCGGCATGTCCCGGCTGGGAACGGTGCGGTGGCGGCAGGTGCTGGTGAGGATCATGGCTTCTCCCACATGCTCTTAGGCAGGAAACGGGATGGACGGTGACGGCACGCTCAGCCAGATCAGGCGCCACCGCCATCGCATGGTCGCCCAGGGCGCCAGCACCGATCAGATCGTGGCAGCGCTTATTGAGGAATCCCAGGTCACCCCCGGGTGGCCTACCGGCACGCGCTTGGACTCACCCAGACGCAGGTGGCCGATAGCCACACCCACCGGATGGCCGGACGAGGCCCCCGGACCCGCAAGGAGATCTCCCTCTGGGAATGCTGGCCCGGCCCCGGAAGCGCGCCATCCACATCCTCGGCCCGTGCGCCCTCCTACGAACACCTCACGCGCCTGGCACAGCTCTATGGCTGCCTGGTCAACGACCTGCTCTTCGCCCACACCGCGACACCGGAAGCCACCGTCCCGTACCAGGAGACTCAGCGACGGTGGCGTGGCGATGGACGGTGAGGGGCGGCCGCAGTGCGGTCCCGCAGCCCACCCTGCGGTTCGCCCTCGTCGTGGTTGGTCACGTGTGATCCTTCCCGGCCGGGGCAGCGGCCCCAGCATCCCGGATCACCATCCCGCCCACGCGATCTTCAGGACAGTCCCCGAGGCCGCACCCCGTGCGGGCTTTCAGAGGTTGAGGCCGTCGAGGAAGGTTCCTATCGCGTTGGCGAGGTCGGCGGGTGCTTCCTCTGCCATGTGATGGCCGGAATCGATGGGGTGGCCGCGTAGATCGGGAGCCCATGCGCGCCAGATCTCCCGGGGGTCACCGTACAGGTCCTCTAGATCGTCCTTTTGTGACCACAGCACGAGGGTGGGGCACTGGATGCGGCGTCCCGCTGCGCGGTCGGCCTCGTCGTGGCGCCGGTCGATGCCGAGCCCTGCCCTGTAGTCCTCCAGCATCCCGTGGACGGTCTGCGGATCGTGCAGTGCGTTCTGCAGGTCGGCCCACGCCTCGGGCGCCATATGCTCGTCCGTCGCGGCGTACCAGGCGTCCGGGTCGGCGTTGATGATCCGCTCGGCGGGCTTGTCGGACTGCCCGAAGAAGAACCAGTGCCACCAGGCGGCCGCGAACCGGGCGTCGCAGCGTTCCAGATGCTCGACGACGGGCAGGCCGTCCATCGCCACCAGCGCGGTGGCCTTCTCCGGGTGGTCCATCGCCGTCCGGAACGCCGCTAGGGCGCCTCGGTCGTGGCCGGCCACCGCGAAGCGGTCATGTCCGAGCCCACGCATGAGCGTGACGAAGTCGCGGGCCATCGCGCGTTTGGCGTACGGCGCGTGCTCGGCGTCCGTCGCAGGCTTTGACGACTGTCCGTATCCCCGCAAGTCCGGGCAGACGACGGTGTAGCGCTCGGCCAGGAGGGGCGCGACCTTGTGCCAGGTCGCGTGCGTCCGCGGATGCCCGTGCAGAAGCAACACGGCCGCACCCGCGCCGCCGTGCCGGACACGCAACTGGACCTGTCCGACATCGACGTGATCCAGCGTGAACCCTTCGAAGAACATGGCCGCGCGATACCCGCAAACCCACCGGAGAACCCCGCCACGCGAGGTGGTGCACAAGGGGCATCGCGGGACGGGGTCGCGGTGGCCGCAAGCCGAGCAGATTCGCCTACCGGCAGCGCGCCCGCTGGCGCTACATCACGGCGGACGGCCGCATACCCCTAGGTCTTGAACTGCCGCGCCATCGAGGCCCTCTCGCGGTGGGTGACACACCAGATACACCCGCCGCAGCCTCGGTATATCGCTGTAACTCATCCAAGCCGGCGAGTTCGCCGAAGAAGGCAAGCTCCCGCCCCAGGCCGAACTGGCCCACCAGTACCGCGTCGGCGCCCTGACGATCAGCGACGCCATACGCGCCCTCTAAGCAGACGGCACCGTCGGAACACGCTCCTCAGCCAAAAGGCGAGGCTTAGCATCGTGCGGACGCGACCGGCGACCCGCTACAAACTGAACAGGCAGAGCCCTGCCCGCGTAGGTCAAGCCCGAGGAGGTCAGGCGCGCCGGTAGCGCAGATCCACGGCCTGCGCAGGATGGCCGTCGTGAATACGGGCCCACCGGACCGGCTCGATACCGGGGCAGTCGAACAGCCGCACCCCAGAGCCCAGCATGACCGGCGCCAGATGCACCCGGAACTCATCGACCAGGCCACGCTCGACGCATTGGCGGGCGATTTCCTGACTGTGCAGCTCCAGGTCCTTGCCGCCTGCCGCGGCCAGCCCGATCTCGACCGCCTCGGCCACGTCGCAGCTCAGGAACGTGACACCGGGATCCGGGGCGGCGTCCTGGGGGTGATGCGTCAGGACGAACACCGGACCGCTCCACGCCCCGCCGTACGGCTGCCTACTCGCCCGGCGATCCTGCTCGACCAGAGCGTCGTACCCACGACGGCCACCCAGCACGGCGCCCAGGCTGGCGATCGACTCCCGATGCACCTCAGGGTCGACCACCACCCCCGCCATCCACTCCAGCGAGTGCCCCGGACCGGCCGCGAACCCGTCCAGCGACATCATCAAATGCCACCGCACCTTGCCCATCAAGGCCTCCCAACGTCTCGGCGTACCGGTGTCGACCATCCGGAACGCGGAAACCCATCGGTGAGCCGCCTCAGCGTGCCCTGTCGTCGACCGGGGCCATGTGGCTCCGGCCGAGCCACCTGCGTCCGCACGCCCCACCGGCCGCGCCGGGTGAGTGGGACGACGGGTACCCCCGGCTCCACCCGGAGGACGGCGTCCTGGACCCGGCACGCCGAACCGCGCGAGACCATGTCCGTAGCCCCCACGCCGCCCAGGAGACCCCGGCTCGGGGCGGCGCGCCGAGTAGGCCGGCGCCCTTGCGCCCGACGGCAAGGTCAACCCAGGCTGAGTCACCGACGTGCTGGCCGCCCAACGCCGCGAACGCGCCCGAGTCCGCAGCCAACGCCAGCAACGCTGGGGCCGACCACGCCACAAGGCCGCGTGACCGCACCCGGCGAACGTTCATGGTCATCGCACTAGACGCGGACGCGAAATCGCTGCACGTCCTCAGCGAGCTTCGGCGTCTGGACGCGGCACTCAGCCAGAGCTGGAACCGCCAGCCCAAGGTCGCCGAGTTCCGCGACGCGCTCCGCACCACCGCCCGCGACCTCGGCGAACACTGAACAATCGGTATTTCGAGCCCAGCACAGGAAAGACCTTCTGCATGACATCACCCGCGACGGGTGCCGCGGCCGGCACCGCCGTACGCCCACGCTGGGACCAGCTCCCCGCACCGCTACGCGAGCACCTGACCGCCCGCCTCGGGGACATCACCCAGGCCCAGGTCCAGACCGGCGGGTTCACACCCGGCCTCGCCGCTCGCCTCCGGCTCGCCGACGGGGACCGGGTGTTCGTCAAGGGCATCAGCGCCGACCACCCCCTGGCCGGCCGGTACCGGGACGAAGCCCGGGTCGTCCGAGCGCTCCCCACCGCAGTGCCCGCGCCACGCCTGCGCTGGGACGAGGAGATCGCCGGATGGACGGTGCTGGCCTTCGACGACGTCAACGGCCGTCACGCCGACCTGGCCCCCGGCTCGCCCGACGTCGACACCGTCGTGGAGACGGTGGCCAGACTCGCGGCCGCGCTCACCCCGTGCCCAGTCCCGGACGTGCCGGACGCCGGTGCGGAACTCGCCGACCTGGTCCACGGCTGGCGCGAACTGGCCGCATCTCCCGCCCCACCCGCAGACCCATGGATACGCCGCAACCTCCCACGCCTCACCGACACCGAAACCGCCTGGCTATCGGCCGCCGACGGCGACACCCTCCTGCACGGCGACATCAACCGCACCAACCTCCTCATCACCGCAGGACGCGCCATGCTCGTCGACTGGGGCCAGCCGGTACGCGGCGCGGCCTGGATCGACGTCGCCGACCTGATGCCGCACCTGATCCTGGCCGGCCACACCCCAGCAGCAGCCGAAGCCGCCGTCACCCAGGCACTGGACGTGGCCGGCGCCACCCCGGAGGCGATAACCAGCTACGCGGTCGCGTTCGCCGGATACTGGGCCCGGACGTCACGCCTGCCCGCACCACGCGGTGTCCCGCACCTACGCGCCCACCAAGCACGAGCCGCCAGGGCAGCCACCGCCTGGGTCGCCCACCGCACCC
>NZ_SMKY01000190.1 GCF_004349235.1 Actinomadura darangshiensis
CCTGGGCGCACGCCGGCACCCCCGCCGAGGCCGCCGCCGCCGTCCGCAAGGAAGGGCTGCGGCTCGTCGCCGTCGAGCTCACCGGCGACGCCGTCCCCCTGCACGAGGCCCCCCTGGACGGCGACGTCTGCCTCGCCGTCGGCAGCGAGGACCACGGCTGCTCCCCCGCCCTCCTCGCCGCCGCCGACGCCGTCGCCTACATCCCCCAGATCGGCCGCGTCGGCTCCCTCAACGTCGCCGTCGCCACCGCCATCGCCCTCGCCGAGGCCCGCCGCCGCGAGTGGAGCACCTGACCGGCGCCGGCCCGCGAGGAGGCTGAGTGCAGAAATTAGCGGTAGGGAGCCGATCTTCGTTTCGGTTCAGTGACGGGTCGGGTTTGCCCTGGTGAGGCCCCGTACGTTCCGGGGTCATGCCCTTCGAATTTCTTTCTGATGAGCAGGTCGCTCGCTATGGCCGGTTCCCGCAGGAGCCGTCACCGGGTGAGCTGGAGCGGTTCTTCCGGCTGGACCAGGCCGCGCTGGAACAGGCGGGTGAACGGCGGAGCCCGGCGACGAGACTGGGCTGGTCGGTGCAGTGGGGCACCGTGCGGATGCTGGGGGTGTTCCTGACCGAGGACCCCGCGGCGGTTCCGGCCGGCGCGGTCGGGTTCGTCGCCGAGCAGCTCGGTGTCGACGCGGACGTGTTCGGTGAGTACGGGCGGCGCGCGCAGACGGTGTACGAGCACTCCTGGCAGATCCGCGAGCTGCTGGGGTACCGGGACTTCGCTGAGGCGGAGGCCGAGGTGCGCCGTCACGTGGCGGCGCGAGCGTGGTCGACGACCGAGGGGCCGCGGGCGCTGTTCGACCGGGCGGTGGTGCACATGCTCAAGGAGCGGGTGCTGCTGCCGGGGATCACGGTGCTGACCCGGCTGGTGGGCGAGGTGCGCCGCGAGGAGAACCTTCGGTTGTTCGGGCTGCTGGCCGAGCGGACTCCGGCCGAGACCGCCGTGGCCCTGCGGGGCCTGTTGCAGGTTCCCGAGGACCGGCGGGTTTCGGAGTTGGAGCGGCTGCGGACCTCACCGGTCAAGGCGTCGGGCCGGGTGCTGGTGCGAGAGCTGGACCGGGTCGCCGAGATCGCCGGACTCGGGGCGGGGCGGGTGGAGGTCGAGCCGGTCCCGGCGGTGAAGTTGGCGTCGCTGGCACGGTACGGGATGGCGTCCAAGGCCCCCACGCTGCGGGACCTGGAGCCTTCGCGGCAGACCGCGACGCTGCTGGCCACCGTCCGGCACCTGGAGACCGCCTCGATCGACGACGCGCTGGACGTGCTGGACCTGCTGATCACCTCGAACCTGTTGGCCAAGGCGGAGCGGGCGGGCAAGGCCGAGCAACTGCGGACCCTGCCCAAGCTGCGCAGCGCAGCCCGCAACATCGCCTCAGCGATGGAGATCTTGATGAACGTGCCGCAGGCGACTGAGGACCGCCTGGTGTCGTTGGCGGAGGTGTGGAACGAGATCGAGCGGGTGGTACCGCGGGAGAAGCTGACGGCGGCGGTCGCCACGATCGCGGCGTTCGTGCCCGCCACTGACGATGACGCGGCCGCCGCGTGGCGGGCCGAGCTGGTCAAGCGGTACCGGACGGTGCAGCACTTCATCGAGCTGCTGCTGGAGGTGATCGACTTTCGTGCGGTGGAGGCCGGGGCGCCGGTGGTGGCGATGGTGCGGGCGGCGGCCGCGATGGCCAAGGCCCGCCGCCGCTACGACCGCGCCGACATTGCCGCGCACGAGGACCTGATCACCGGGTCGTGGCGGCCGCTGGTGTTTACCAACCCCGACCTGCCCGCCGGGCAGGTCGACAAGGCGGCGTTCACGTTGTGCGCGGTGATGCACCTGCACGCCGCGCTGCGCCGCCGGGACGTGTTCGCCGTCGGGGCGGGTCGGTGGAGCGACCCGCGCGCCCGCCTGCTGGAAGGCGAGGGCTGGGAGGCCGCGCGTCCGCAGTTGCTGGAGGCGTTGGAGCTGGAGGCCGAACCGGCCGGGCACCTGGCCGAGCTCGCCAGCGCACTTGAGGGCGCCTACACCCGCGTCCTGGACGGGCTCGGCGGCAACACCGCGGTGCAGTTCGTCGGCGGCCGGCTGCGGGTGGAGAAGCTCGGGCCGCTGGCCGAGCCGCCGCTGATGGGTGAGTTCCGCGCGCTGATCGACGGGATGCTGCCGCGGGTGGACTTCCCCGAGCTGCTGCTGGAGGTGTTCGACCGAACCGGCCTGGCTGCCGAGTTCACCCACATCTCCGGCGCCGACCCGGCGATGGAGGACTTCGCGGTCAGCCTGTGCGGGCTGCTGGTGGCCGAGGCGTGCAACGTCGGCCTGGTCCCGATCGAGAAGCCGAACGTGCCCGCGTTGACCCGCGCCCGCCTCCAGCAAGTCGACCAGGGCTACCTGCGCGCCGAAACCATCTCAGCGGCCAACGCCCGCCTGATCGCCGAACAGGCCGAGCTCGACATCGTGCGCTGCTGGGGCGGCGGGAAGATCGCCTCGGCCGACGGGTTGCGGTTCACCGTGCCGGTCGCCAACCTGCACACCGGCCACAACCCGATCTACTTCGGCCGCCAGCGCGGTGCGACCTGGTTGAACGTGGTAAATGACCAGGTGATGGGCATCGGCGGCGTCGTGGTCCCGGGCACGTTGCGGGACTCGCTGTTCATCCTGGACGCCATCCTCACCGTCGACGGCGGGCCGCGCCCCGAGACGGTGGTGACCGACACCGCGTCCTACTCCGACATCGTGTTCGGGGTGTTCGCGATCTGCGGCTACCAGTTCTCCCCGCGCATCGCCGACTTGGGCGACACCCGGCTGTGGCGCACCAACACCCGCGCCACCTACGGCCCCTTGGACCACATGTCCCGCCACACCGTCCGCCTGGACCGCATTCGCGCGCACTGGGACGACATGCTCCGCGTCGCCGGCTCTCTCACCACCGGCGAGGTCCGCGCCTACGACCTGATCCGGATGCTGTCGCGCGACGGCCGCCCCACCGGCCTGGGCGACGCGTTCGCCCACTACGGCCGGATCTTCAAGACCCTGCACCTGCTGCAGTTCATCTCCGACGACGGCTACCGCCGCATGATCGGCACGCAGCTCAACGTCCAGGAAGGCCGCCACCGCCTCGCCCGCCGGATCGCCTTCGGCAACCGCGGCCAGCTGCGCCAGCGCTACCGCGAGGGCATGGAGGACCAGCTCGGCGCGCTGGGCCTGGCGCTCAACGCCGTGGTGTGGTGGAACACCCTCTACCTGGACGCCGCCGTCAAACAGATCCGCGCCGACGGGTTCCCCGCCACCGACGCCATGTGCGCCCGGCTCTCACCCATCGCCTACGAGCACATCAACTTCCTGGGCCGCTACGCCTTCACCCGCGCCGACCCCAAGGTGGGCCTGCGTCCCTTCCACGACCCCGCTGCAGAGGCGTAGCCCACCGACCGCACCTGCCAGCTCGGCCGCGTGCCAACGGATCGACCGGGTCGCCGAGGGCGGGCACGTGGTGCGCCGGCGGACCCGCCGCTACCGCGACCCAGCCACCGGCCAACTGGTGGAGGAAGTGGAGGAGGACGTCGCACCACCGGACTGGCGGGCGGCCGCGTGGGTGCTGGAACGCCGCCACCCCGATGGGTTCGCCCGGCCCTCGCAGCTGCAGGTCTCCGGCCCGGACGGCGGGCCGGTCGAGATCGAGCAGACGCCCGGCCTGGCGGCCCTCGCCGAACGCGTCGCCGAGAGTCTCGCCGAGTACCGCGCCGAGTTGGAGGGCCTGGACGACGAAGAGGAGGTGCACGCGAATACCGTCACGCCGTCATGACGGCACGACGCGGCACGACGGCGTGACGGCGGCCGCGGGCACGGTAGGCCCGGGGAAGCGGGCGCGGCCCCCCGGCACCATGCTGCGGCATCTCGGCGACCACGGTTTCTCGTCCCAGGCCGCACGAACTGCAGCGCTACGCCAACTCGTCCTCCAAGCACCCGCCCCGGTCATCGCCCGGTCGCTGAGCTTCCACGACACGACCACCGCCCGCATCGCCGCCGAAGCCGGGAAGTCCTGGATCCACTACGCCCCCGGCGACCACACAGGGTGACCGTCAACCCCTCGGCACCCACGATACGCACACATCGCTTACGCGAGCTCACCAGTATCACCCCCGTCACCTGGTCGAAGCTGGAGCGCATCATCAAGAACCGGCCGATCAACTGGGAGTCGACCGGCGATCACTACGACCAGATGATCAGAACCGACCGGCTCACCGGCGAAGACCGTCGCGGGCTCAGCCCGCTGTTCTGAACCCACCTCAACCCGTACGGGTACTTCTACCCGGACATGGACACGCGACTGGACCTCACGGCAGCCTGACGGCGCTACGTTTCGGGTCGGTCGAGGTGAGGAGCGGTGCGATCACCATTTCGGCGGCCCAGGAGCGAAACGAGTACGGCGGCGACGCCCAGGTGCATCAATGCCAGGGTGGCCTTGGCGCCGCCGGATGCCTCGACGTAGAACACGGGCACGAACGACACCGGCAACACGATGGCGGCCAATCCGGTCCAGACGGTCGGAGCCCGGTTGGTCAACCGATCCAGCACCGCTCGCGTCGCTGAGGCGAGCAAGGAGACGACAAGCGTGACGCCGGCAATGAGAGGCAGGCCGACGACCTGGGCCGGCCGTCCGTCGCCGGGATCAACGTGAAGTTCCACGCCCAGGCTGCGGGCGGTAGCCCACAGCAGGGCCGTCGCCAGGACGGCACCGCCGACCGCGAATGCGTGGCGGCGGAGGCCCGGGGCGGCCGGGCGGGTGAAGGTGGTGGTCATCAGAGCGCTCTTTCAGGGGATGAGGACGGTCTTGCCGCTTGTGCGGCCGGCTTCGGCGTCGCGGTGCAGCGCCGCCAGTTCGGTGAGCGGGCGGGCTGCCGTGATGTCCACGCGCACGATGCCGCTGTCGATAAGGGTGATGAGTTCGGTGAGTTGGGCGGGGTCGTTGCGGGCGATGAAGTGCGTGGCCGTCACGCCGGCTCCAGCCGGAGGTTTCACCGGGATGGTGATCGAGACGATCGAACCGCCGGGGCGGACGGCACGGCACAGTGCTTCCCCGGCCTCGGGCGGTATCGGGACGAGGTTGAACACCAGATCCACCGGGCGGTCCAGCACCTGATGCGGCGAGACCCGTGTGTAGTCGATGATCTGCTCGGCGCCGTAGGCGCGGACCCGTTCTGCGCTGCGGGGGCCGGCGGTGGCGATGACGTGCGCACCGGCATGGCGGGCCAGTTGGACGGCGAACATGCCGACGCCGCCGCCCGCGCCGTGGACGAGGATCCGGGTGCCCGGTTCGATGCGGACGTGTTCGAACAGCCCCTGCCAGGCCGTGAGGCCTGCGACCGGGATCGCCGCCGCATGGTCGAGCAGGAGCGTGGAAGGAGCACTTACCAGCTTGGGAGCGGGGGCGGTGAGGTATTCGGCCGCCGCGCCGCCTTCGTCAAGACGGCCGACGACGTGGTCGCCGATCTTGAAGCGTTCGACACCGTCTCCGGTCCGGACGACCGTCCCGGCGGCTTCGGAGCCGAGAGTGAACGGCAGGTCCTGCGGGACGATGTTTCTGCATCATGCCGGCCCGGAAGCCGACGTCAGAGGGGTTGAACCCGGCGGCGGCCACACGCACCAGCACCTCGCCCTGTCCCGGGTCCGGACGGGGTACCTGCTCATAGCGGATCACCTCGGGCCCGCCGAAGGCGTGGACGCGCGCCGCCATCATCGACGCGCTCGGGCTCTTGGCGCGCCGGCCCGATACGGGTTCTGCTGTCATGAGTCTTCCTGTCTGAAGCGGCACCAGGCCCTCGCTCCGCACCGGTACGGCTGCTTGCTGATCTCGGAGTGATTCGACCGTAGGACCGATGCCCAAGACGGACAATGCGCGTTCATCTCGGATTCTTAAGAGATCGTCTTCCCTGTGAGAACCATCGCTAGGATCCGGGGGATGGATGTGCTGAGCGATGTGATCGCCGTGATGCGCACCGGTGAGCCGCGATCGGCCCTGGTCGAATGGTCGGTGCCGTGGGGGCAGTGGTTCCGGACGGTGCCGGGAGCGGCGGGATTCCAGATCGTCCTGCGCGGTCCCTGCTGGTTCATCCCCGAAGACGGTGCCCCCTTCCCGCTGGCCGTCGGCGACGTGGTGTTCCTTCCGCATGAGAGCCGGCACGGCCTGGCCGATGCCCCCTCCACGCCCTTGGCCGAACACACCTGTGATCCGCAGGAGGACGTCAGGTTCGAACGCAGATATGCCGCCGCACCGGGCGGCCGGGCGCGCGCCGGGTCCCCGGCCACGGTGACGTTGTGCGGGGCCTACCAACTCGACGCCGCTCGCGCTCACCCGCTGCTGAACGATCTGCCTCCGCTGTTGCACCTGCCCGCACGGCTCGGACGCCATCCCCGGTTGCGCGCCGCTGTCGATCTGCTCGGCGCGGAACTCGAAGAACCCCAGCCGGGCACCGGCGCCCTCGTGCCCGCTCTGCTGGACACGCTGTTGCTCTACATCCTGCGGGCATGGCTCGCCGAGCAACCGGCGGGCAGCGGGGCCACCGGATGGGCGGCGGCGCTCGCCGACCCGGCCATCAGCACCGCCCTTGAGGCGATCCACCGCGATCCCGCGCGTCCCTGGAGCGTCGCCGGCCTGGGCGCACACGCGGGACTGTCGCGGGCCGCCTTCTCCCGCCGGTTCACGGCGCTCGTAGGGCGGCCACCGCTGGCTTACCTGACTTGGTGGCGGTTGACGACCGCAATGCGGCTGCTGCGCGACTCCGACGCTCCACTGAGCGTCGTGGCAGAACAGGTGGGATATGGCTCGGAGTTCGCCTTCGCCAACGCGTTCAAACGCGAATTCAACCTCGCGCCCGGACGCTACCGGCGCAACAGCCGCTCCTCCGACCGGCTGAACCCCGGCGGACTCCGATCTCGCCCACGCCCCAGTCTCCTCTGACACCGGGCCTGGTTTCGTGCGCTTCTCGCAGTCACAGCCACCGGGCCCGTTGGCGGTCGACCGACCTGGAGGCACAGCCGACCTCAAGCGGCCAGTGGGTGGTACTCCTGCGACCCGGCGCAGGCCGACTGAAGAAGCTCGGCTAAGACGCCGCCCCGCGGCCCTTCACTTCGCTTGGGGGGTGAGGGCGGACTGCCTGGCGACCGCCAGCGCCTCGTAGGCAGTAGACCGGCCGATCTTCAGCCTGCGGGCGGCCTCGGTCACCGAGACGCCCTCCTGGCCCACCAGGCGGTGGAGCATGTCCAGCTCGGCCGGTCCCAGCACGCGGGGCCGGCCGATGCGCTGCTTGCCCGGCAGTATCCGGCCTTCGGCCTCGCGGCGCTGGGCGGCGGCGATGCCCTCGGCTTGGCGTTCGGCGCGCAGCTCCAGCTCGTACTCGGCGGCCGCGGCCAGGACCGCGAACATGAACCGGCCTTCCTTGGTGTCCAGGTCAAAGTTCTCGGTCAGGCTGATGACCTTCACGCCGCGCTCGCGCAGCTCGGTCACGGTGGTCAGCACGTGTCCGGCCGAGCGGCCCCACCGGTCGGACTTCCAGAACTTCAGCGTGTCCCCGGCCTGCGGACGGCCCAGCAGCGCCTCCCATTCGGGCCGCGCCACCCCGCGCTTGCCAGACTCCTTCTCCGTCACCAGCTCGTCGTAGCCGCTGGCCTCCAGCGCGTCGAGCTGGAGCTGGGGGTTCTGGTCGCGGGTGGAGACCCGCGCATAGGCGTAGATCCGGCCCATCACAGTCGTCCGAGGTCGTCGCGGCCGGTGACGGCGCGCAGGATGTCGTCGTCTCCGGAACTCATCGCGGCGCGGACCGACATGCCGCGCAGCGAGTTCGCGACGCGGGCCAGGTCCTCGCGGCCGTACTCGTCGGTCCGGAAGCCACAGATCTCCATGTGCTCGATGAGCAGCTGGAGGTTCCCCGCGGTCTTGAAGGCGTGCATGGCCAGTTCCCCGGCCTTCTGCTCCCGGTCGTCTGCCATGTCCTCTCCCAGTGTCCAGAAACGTTTACTTTTCTGGACAGACTAGCGACCAGCGCGAACGCCGTCCAGAAATCTACGTCCAGAAGGTGGTCCAGCCCTGGGAATCAGGTCACGTTCGGGAGTGACCGAGCGTTCGACGGCCTACCGCTAATTTCTGCACTCAGCCTCCTCGCGGGCCCGCCTGCACCTTCGCCCCCACCGCACATGGGTGCCGCACCCCATGGCCGTCCGCCCCGCCTTCGCCCATGGTGGAGGTTCGCCATGCCCTATCCCCAAGGGCCGAAGGGAGCACACAGCGATGACGGTCGACAGCGCGGTCAACGGCGGCCACACGCCGGACGGCACGGCGGCGCGGCAGGCCCGCGTCCTGCTGGACCAGGAGCGCCGCACCCGCATCGCGCAACTGGCCGTCCTGGAGCAGGAGGAGGCCGACGAGACCGCGCTCGCCCGCCGCGACACCCTCCAGGAGAAGCTGAAGGAGATCGACGCCGCCCTCGCCCGCCTCGGCGACGGCACCTACGGCCTCTGCGCGGACTGCCGCAAGCCCATCCCCGCGGGCCGCCTGGAGATCCTCCCCTACGCCCGCCGCTGCGTCGGCTGCCAGCAGCGACGGCGCTGACCCGGGCGCGGCACGTCACATTCGGGGCGGCCGCGGCGTCAAACCTCTGAGACCACAGCGGACCGCCGCCCCGGCGGCGGTCCAGAGGGGACGGGGAGCGATGACCGCGGAGCACCGGACGGCCGAAGCCGACATCAGGCGGCAGGTCGACAAGATAGTCGAAGGGCTTCGAGCCAAGGACCTCGACGGCCTGCGGCGGCTGTACGCGGCGGACGTGGTGTCCTTCGACATCGAGCCGCCGCTGCAGCACGCCGGCGTGGACGCGAAAATGAAGAACTGGGCGAACGTGTTCCTGTTCTTCCAGGACGTGGACTACGAAGTGCGCGACCTCACGGTCACCGTGGGCGGTGACGTGGCCTTCGGGCACGGCTTCGGCCGGCTCAGCGGCACCCTGGCGGACGGGACGGCGACGGACGGCATGTGGGTCCGGGCCACGTTCTGCTTCCGGAAGACCGGCGGAGACTGGCTGATCGCACACGACCAGGTCTCCGTCCCCGTCGACATGCGGAGCGGTAAGCCACTGACCGACCTCTCGCCCTGACCCGCGAAGCCTGAGACGCCCGCCCGGACGCATTCGCAGCCGTCCGGGCGGGCGTCCCGGCACGCGGTACGATCACCTCGTGCAGTTCCTCATCTTTGCGTAGGACGTCCCCGCCGCCGCCAACGCGGCGGCGGCCTTCGGCGTCCCCGTAAACGCCCGCAACGGGCCCCCTCTGAGGAACTCCTCCGTGACATCGTCGTACACGGCCGTCCTGCGCGCGCCGCACGCTTTCCGCACCTTCTCCCTGGCACTTCTCGGACGCCTGTCCTACGGGACCGTCTTCCTGTCCCTGACCCTGGCGTTCACCGCGTCGACCGGCTCCTACGCCCGCGCGGGCGGGCTCATGGCCCTGCTCGGCCTCACCGTCTCCATCGCGTCGCCGCTGCGCGCCGCCCTCATCGACCGGCACGGCCCGCGCCGCGCCCTGCCCCCGATGACCGCCGCCTACGCGCTCGTCCTCGCCGCGCTGGCCGCCCTCACCTGGCGGCCCGGCGCACCCGTCCCGCTGCTCACCGTCCTGGTCACGGCCGCCGGGGTGACCGCTCCCCCGCTCGGCGTCGTCATGCGGACCCTCTGGAGCGCCCTCGTGCCGGACGGCCCGCTGCTGCGGCGCGCCTTCAGCCTCGACTCCGTGTCCGAGGAGCTCGTGTTCGTCACCGGCCCCCTGCTGGCGGGGCTGCTGGCCACCGTCGCGGCACCGGCCCTCGGCGTCGCCGTCAGCGCCGCCCTGGTGACCGCCGGCACCCTCGGCATGATCACTTCCCCCGCGGTGCGGCCCCGGCCGCCAGAGCGGCGCAGCGGCCCGAGCGGGCGGGTGTTCCCGGTCGTGCCCTCCGTCGCCGCCGTGGCGACCGGCGTCGTCCTCGGCTCGACCGGCCTGCTGGCCGTCGCGTTCACCCAACAGCACCACCAGCCCGCCGCCGTCGCCTGGGTGGAGGCGGCGCTCGGCGTCGGCAGCACCCTCGGCGGCCTCGCCTACGGCGCCCTCAGCCGCTCCGCGCCCGGTCCCGGACGGCTGGCCGCCCTCGCCTGCCTCCTCGGCCTCGCGCTCGCCGCCGCGGGGCTCTCGCCGTCCATCGCCGTCCTGGCCGCGACGGCGTGCGCGGCCGGCCTGTTCATCGGCCCCACCCTGACCGCCGCGTACCTCATCGCCGACGCGTCCGCGCCGCCCGGCACCCGGACCCGCGCCGTCGCCTGGGTCAACACCATGCTCAACCTGGGCGCGTCCGGAGGGACGGCGGCGACCGGCGCGGCACTGGACGCGCTGCCGCTCCCCGCGTGCTACGCCCTCGCCGCGACCCCGGCCGTCCTGGTCCCGCTCATCCTGCTCGCTTTGCCGAAACGGCAAAGCGATTCGCCAGAACCGGCGGTCACCGCGCACCATCGGACCATGGACGACACCACTCACCAGGAGTACTGGGACTCCCGCTACTCCGAGCACCACCACATGTGGAGCGGCGACCCCAACACCGTCTTCGTCGAGGAGGTCACCGGCCTGGAGCCCGGCACCGCCCTGGACCTCGGATGCGGTGAGGGCGCCGACGCGATCTGGCTCGCGAAGCGGGGCTGGCGCGTCACCGCCGCCGACATCTCCGGCGTGGCGCTCGAACGCGCCGCCCGGCACGCCGACGAGGCCGGTGTCGCCGACCGCGTCGACTGGCTGCGCCGCGACCTCGCCGAGTCCTTCCCCGAAGGGCGCTACGACCTGGTCTCGGCGCAGTTCCTGCACTCCCCCGCGGAGATGCCCCGCGAGGAGGTCCTGCGGGCCGCCGCGGCGGCCGTCGCACCGGGCGGGACCCTGCTCATCGTCGGGCACGCGGGACCGGCGCCCTGGAACCCCGACGGTGAAGGCGGCGTGCACCTGCCCACGCCCGAGGAGGTCCTGGAGTCCCTCGGCCTGCCGGCCGGCGAATGGGAGACCCTGCGCAGCGACGAGCACGAACGCGTCCAGACAGCGCCGGACGGGAAGACCATGACCCGCACCGACAACGCCCTCAAACTGCGCCGCAAGGCCGGCTGACCCGGCGGGCCGCCGGCGGTCAGGCCGTCTGCTCCATCAGCGCGGCGAACTCCTCCAGCGAGATCTTGCCGTCCCGGTTGGCGTCGGCGGCCACGACCACCTCCACGGCACGCGTCTCGGTGACGTCCTGGCCGAGCTTGGTCATCAGGTTCTTCAGCTCGGCCGTCGAGATGTAGCCGTCGCCGTCCACGTCCACGAGCTCGAACGTCGCCCGGTAGTCGTTCACGTCCGCCATGCGCCTTCTCCCTTGCTGATGGGGGTTTGCGGCGCCGACGGTAGCACCGGCCTCCCCGCCAGGGGCCTTTACATAGTAAGGTCAGGCTGGAGGGCCGGGTCCGACATAATCGTTCGGGTGCGGCGCTCGTACGAATTCCTCGACCATCCCGGCCCGATCCCGTTCGCCCATCGCGGCGGCGCGTCCGGCCGGCCCGAGAACTCGATGGCCGCGTTCCAGCGCGCGATCGACCTCGGCTACCGCTACCTGGAGACCGACGCCCACTCCACCGCCGACGGCGTCGTCGTCGCCTTCCACGACCGCACCCTCGACCGGGTCACCGACCGCACGGGCGCCATCTCGCGGCTCCCCTACACCGAGGTCGCCAAGGCCCGCATCGCCGGCACCGAGCCCGTCCCCCGCCTGGAGGACGTCCTCGGCTCCTTCCCCGACGCCCGCGTCAACATCGACCTCAAGGACGCCCCGGTCATCGGCCCGCTCGCCGCGACGCTGCACCGCACCAACGCCTGGCACCGGGTGTGCCTCACGTCGTTCTCGACCCGCCGGCTGGCGCAGATGCGCGCCCGCCTCCCCCTGTTCACCGACCGCGACGTGTGCACGGCGCTCGGCCCCCGCGGCCTGATGGCGCTGCGCGCCAGGTCCTACGGCGGGCCCGCCGCCAAGCTCGTCCGCCTGGCCTCCACCGGCGTCGCCTGCGCCCAGGTCCCCTACGGCCTCGGTCCCGTCCCCTTCGTCACCGAGGCGTTCATCGAGAACGCCCACCGGCTCGGCCTGAAGGTCCACGCCTGGACGGTCAACGACCCCGCCGCCATGGAGCGCCTCCTCGCCCTCGGTATCGACGGCATCATGACCGACGAGCTCCTCACCCTCCGCCGCGTGATGTCCTCCCGCGGCCTCTGGCCCAACGAAACCCCCGCGACCCCCTGACCGCAGGCCCTCAAGGACACCGGCCGGCCCCCTGAGCAGGGCGGCGACGTCCTCGTCGGCATGCACGGCCGTCCGGCCCTCCGATTGACTTTCTACCAACTCACATGTTTTATCGAACACATGGAGAGTTCGAAACGCGTCGACACGCTCATCGAGCTGTTGCGAACCACCGAACGTGTGAGCGTGACCGAACTGGCGGGCGAGACCGGCGCGTCGGAGATGACCATCCGCCGCGACCTCGACCAGCTCGCCGAGCAGGGCGTGCTGCGGCGGGTCCGCGGCGGCGCGGTCAGCCTGCTCCTGCGCGGCGAGGCCATGCCGTTCTCCGTCCGCGAGCACGAGGCCGCCGGGCCCAAGCAGCGGATCGCCGCCGAGGCCGCCGCACTGCTCACCGACGGGGAGGCCGTCGTCCTGGACGCCGGGACCACCGCCCTGGCCGTCGCCCGCACGATCGCCGGGCGGCGGCTCACCATCGTCCCCCTCGACCTGCACGCCGCGAACGCGCTCAGCGGCGCCGCCCGGATCCGGCTCCTGGTCCCCGGCGGACGCACCACGCCGGGAGCGCTGGCGTTCACCGGCCCGCTCACCGAGGCGTCGCTGGCCTCGCTGCGCGTCGACACCGCCGTCCTCGGCGTGTGCGGGCTGTCGGCCGAGCACGGCGTGACCGCGCACGACCTGGACGAGGTCCCGGTCAAACGCGCGGCGATCGCCTCGGCCGCCCGCGTCGTCGCGGTGTGCGACGGGGCCAAGTTCGGCCGCAGCGGCCTCGGCCTCGTCTGCCCGGTGACCGCCCTGGACATGGTGATCACCGACCGGTCCGCGCCCGCCGCGGACGTGTCGCGGCTCCGCGACGCCGGCATCGACGTCCGGCTCGTGTGACGTGGCGGGACCGCTGCGCGCCGGCCGGGCCGCCACCTTCGCCAGTTTCGCCCTGAACGGCTTCCTGATGGGCATGTGGATCGTCCACATACCGGAGATCGAGCACCGCACGGGCATCGACCACGCGGTGCTCGGCCGGCTCCTGCTCCTGCTCGGCGCGGGCGCCGTCGCCGGCATGCGGATCGCCGGCCCCCTCACCGACCGCGCCGGAGCCCGCACCGTCGTACCGCTCGGCGCGGCGCTGTGCAGCGCCGCGCTGGTGCTGCCGGGGACGGCCGCGAACGCCTGGACGCTCGGCGCGGCCCTCACCGTGCTCGGCATCGGCAACGGGGTCCTGGACGTCGCCATGAACGCCCATGCCGTCCAGGTCGAACGCGGGTATGGGAGACCCGTCATGTCGGCCTTCCACGCCGCCTACTCCATCGGCGGCGTGCTGGCCGCCCTGGCCGCCGCCCGCACCCTCACCTGGGACTGGCCTCCGGCGGCGGCTCTCGGCGCAGCCGCCGCCCTGGGCATCGCCGCCGCCGCCGCGATCCGCCCGGCCCTCCTCCGGTCCGGCCCCGCGCCGGACACCGCCGTGCCAGACACAGTGCCTGACGCCGCGCCGGGTACCGCCGTGCGGACCGAGCGCCGCCGGACGCCCCGGCGCATCTGGCGGCTCGCCCTGCTCGCGCTAATGATCATGCTGTGCGAAGGGGTGGCCAACGACTGGAGCGTCCTGCACCTGCGCACGGTCCTGGACGCCCCCGCCGGGACCGCCGCCATCGCCTACGGGGCCTTCTCGGTCGCCATGACCACCGGACGCCTGCTCGCCGACCGGGTCACCGCGCGCTACGGACCGGTGGCCGTGCTCCGCCACGGCGCCGCGCTCGCCGCGATCGGCCTGGCGGCGGGCGCGCTGTCGCCCTGGGTCGCGCTCGCCATCACCGGCTGGGCCGTCTTCGGGGCCGGGCTGTCGGGCTGCGTGCCCCAGCTCTTCAGCGCCGCGGGCCACCACGACCGCGCCGCCGCCGGCGCCAACGTCTCGCGCGTGGCCGGGCTGGGCTACCTCGGCATGCTCGCCGGCCCCGGCGTCATCGGGCCGCTGACCCATGTCATGCCGCTCAACCTCACGTTCTTCCTGCCCGTGGCGTTCTGCGTCGCCGCCTCGGCGGCGGCCGGCATCCTGCGCCCCCGGGCGGACGTCGGCGCCGTCCCCGCACCCGGGCGCGAATCGGACGTCAGCGCCTGAAGCCGGACGCACGCCACACGGCGCGATCAGCCCACTCCCGCCCGCCGAGGCCGCCATCCTGAACGGTCAACGACCCCGCCACCATCGACCGCCCGAAACCCCGATCGTTCGATCTCACGTTCGACTACTCTTTGGAATGGATCTGACACTCTGAGCATCCGCACTGCCGCGAAGGACTCGATATGCGCCCCATATTCCCGCCCTGGCGGTCTCGCCCTTCCCGAAGATGTCGAGCGCGACGGCACCCCGAATCACATCCTGTGCCGCTTTCTCAACGGGCAGGGCAGGCTCCTGTATGTCGGGATCGCGGCCGGAGACCCGGGTATCCGGTGGAGTGCGCACCAGCGCGAGTCGTCATGGTGGGGCGACGTGAGATTCGTCCATGTCGAACGTCTACCCGACCGGGAATCCGCGCGAGCAGTCGAACGTACCGCCATCCAGACGGAAAGTCCCCTGCACAACGTCGCCGACCGTCCCGGCTGGAATCCTTCAGGGGAGGCACGCAAGCTCGCAAGGGCACGGCGGGATGCACTAGCCAGGGAGAGCATAGGGCCTTGGGTCACCGCCACCGAGGTACGAGCGCGCCTGAAGGACTTCGTCAACGAGGTCAGCTTCGGAGGTCCGCCCGTCACCATCACTCATGACAAGCCTGTGGCGGCGCTCGTCAGCCCTCAGGACTGGAAGTTGCTCATGGAGATCCGGCGCCGAGGCCAGCCGGAGATCAGCGATTGAAGCCGGGCGGACGGTATTCGGCTGCGATGCGCATCGGCGGCGCCGGCTGCGGCTGTTCAGCGGGCCGAGACGGCTGGCCCGGTGGGACGGTACCGCCGATTTGCAGGTCGGGGCGTTGGGAACGGACCATCTCCAGGAGTTCCAGATCTTCCGGAGAGACCAGGGCGGCCATCACCCTGCCCCGCCGCGTGAGCTTGACGGGCTCGCCGGTGTAGGCGACCCGGTTCACCAGATCCGCGAACTGAGCACGTGCTTCGGTTACCGGAACATCCACGTGATTCATCGTATAGCGAAATACCCGATCTTCCCTGGATTGGTCTCTCGGCCTGAAATAGTGTCCGTACGTACATAGTGTACGGAATGTACAGATGGTCGAGGAGGGCACGTGAACGGCGAACCCAGGCACCGGGACGGCGAGCGACGGGTCGAGACGTTCGTGGGGAGGTCGCGGGCCAGTGTGACCGAGATGCCGCAGCTCGCCGACGCGCAGCTGTTCGAGCGGCTGCTGGCGCAGCGGATCGTGTTCCTCGGCACCGAGATCGACGACCAGGTCGCCAACCGCGTCAACGCGCAACTGCTGCTGCTCGCGGCGCAGGACGCGCGGCGCGACATCACGATCTACGTCAACTCCCCCGGCGGGGTCGTGGACGCCGGGATGGCGATCTACGACATGATGCAGTTCGTCCCGAACGACATATCCACCGTCGCGATGGGCATGGCGGCGTCCATGGGACAGACGCTCCTGTGCGCCGGGACGCGGGGCAAGCGGTACGCGCTGCGGCACGCGCGGGTGATGATGCACCAGCCGCACGGAGGGATCGGCGGCACCGCGTCCGACATCAAGATCCAGGCGGAGCAGTCGCTCTACCTCAAGCGGACCCTGGCGGAGCGGACGGCGTTCCACACCGGGCAGCCGCTGGAGCAGATCGAGGCCGACGGGGACCGCGACGCGTGGTTCACCGCCGAAGAGGCCCGCGACTACGGCTTCGTCGACCACGTCATCGACAGCACCGACCGGGTGGGTACATGACACGGGCCGAACGACGGTATCTGGTCCCGCAGTTCGAGGAGCAGACGAACTACGGGCGCAAGGACAGCGACCCCTACAGCAAGCTGTTCGAGGAACGGATCGTGTTCCTCGGGGCGCCGGTTGACGACACCAGCGCCAACGACGTCACGGCGCAGATGCTCGCGCTGGAGGGGATGGATCCCGACCGGCCCATCGCCCTGTACATCAACTCCCCCGGCGGGTCGCTGACGTCGATGCTGGCGATCTGCGACACGATGCGCTACGTCCGGCCCGAGATCGAGACGACCTGCGTCGGGCAGGCCGGGTCGGCGGCGGCGATCCTGCTCGCGGCCGGGTCGCCGGGCCGGCGGCAGGCGCTGCCCGGCGCGCGGATCCTGCTGCACGAGCCGGGGATCGAGGTGTCCCGCGGCTACGCCACCGACCTGGAGATCCAGGCGCGGGAGGTGCTGCGGCTGCGGGAGCAGACCGAGGCGATCCTGGCCGAGGCGACCGGGCGCGACGCCGAGACGGTGCGCCGCGACCTGGACCGCGAGCGCTATTTCACCGCCGCCGAGGCCAGGGACTACGGGCTGATCGACCAGGTGCTCGACTCCCGCGGCTAGGGCGCGGGCCGGAGGGTTTGCGGCGCGGCGGCCCGGTGCGGCCGGAAACAGCAGGGTTGGATCATGCCGGGCAGGGGAATCTTGTCACGGTGTTGAGCGTTGGTCAGGGCAAGACCGCAAGCCGTCTGGGAGGCACGTGACGATGGCCGAGCGCGCACTTCGCGGCACCCGGCTCGGAGCGACGAGCTACGAGAACGATCGCAACACCGATCTGGCCCCGAGGCAAGAGGTGGACTACACCTGCACCAAGGGCCACCGGTTCACCGTGACGCTCGCCGCCGAGGCGGAGGTGCCCATGACCTGGGACTGCCGCAGCTGCGGCGCCACGGCCCTGCGGGTCGACGGGGAACTGCCGCAAGCGAAGAAGGGAAAGCCGCCGCGCACCCACTGGGACATGCTCATGGAGCGCAGGACCGTGGAGGACTTGGAGGAGGTTCTGGCCGAACGCCTGGAGATACTGCGGGCGGGACGCAGAAGGTCCGCGTGAGCGGCTGACAGGTTTCGACGGGCCGGGCCCGTACCGGCGACCACCGGTGCGGGCCCGGCCCATGTCCGGGGTCAGCGTGCCGAGCGCGGCATGACCAGGCCGCTCTCGTAGGCGGTGACGACGGCCTGGACGCGGTCGCGCAGCCCGAGCTTGCGCAGGATCCGGCTGACGTGCGTCTTGACCGTCTCCTCGCCGACGACGAGGCGGCCGGCGATCTCGGCGTTGGACAGGCCCGCCGCCACGAGCCGCAGCACGTCGGTCTCGCGGGGGGTGAGGGCGTCCAGGAC
>NZ_SMKY01000191.1 GCF_004349235.1 Actinomadura darangshiensis
CTGCCGGCGCGGTCGGCCATGCCCCACTGGGTGATGCGCAGCGCCGCCTCGGCCATCACGTCCCGGCTCATCTTGCTGGTGCCGTGCTCGCGCTCGACGAACGTGATCGGCACCTCCACCACGCGCAGGCCCTGCCGCAGGGCGCGCAGCGCCAGGTCGATCTGGAAGCAGTAGCCGCGCGAGTCGACCTCCTCCAGCCCGATCTTCTCCAGGGTGGCGGCGCGGAACGCGCGGTAGCCGGCGGTGGCGTCGTGCAGGGGGATGCCGAGCATCACCCGGGCGTAGGTGTTGGCGCCGCGCGACAGCGCCTCGCGCCGCTTGGGCCAGTTGCGGACCTCGCCGCCGGGGACCCAGCGGGCGCCGATGACCAGGTCGGCGTCCTCCAGCGCGGACAGCAGCCGGGGCAGCTCCTCGGGCTGGTGGGACCCGTCGGCGTCCATCTCGACCATGACGTCGTAGCCGTGCTCGGCGGCCCACCGGAACCCGGCGATGTAGGCGGGGCCGAGCCCCTCCTTGCCCTGCCGGTGCAGGACCTTGATCTGCTCGTCCTTGTCCGCCATGGCGTCGGCGGCGTCGCCCGTCCCGTCGGGGCTGGCGTCGTCCACGACCAGGACGTCCACCGACGGGACGGCCTCGCGGACCCGTCCGGCGATGCGCTCGATGTTGTCCCGCTCGTTGTAGGTCGGGATGATCACGAGCACCCGGCCGAGGTCGGCTGGGATCTCCATCGGTGTCAATTCCCCTCGTTCTGCTCTGCCGTCTTGCCGGCCGTCCCGCGGGCCGCCCTGCGGGCGGTCCAGGCCGCCGCGCCGATCGCGCCGAGCCCGAGCAGCGCGAGCGTCCACTCGGGCGCCTCCCCCAGCCGGTCCGACAGGGTCCGCGACGTGCGCGCGGGAACCTTCGCGACCTGGATGTCGGGCACGAACTCCCGCGACCGGTCGACCATCCGGCCGTCCGGGGCGACGATCGCGCTGATCCCGCTCGTCGCGGCCACCAAGATCGTACGGCCATGTTCGACCGCCCGCAGCCGCGACATGGCGATCTGCTGGGGCGGCAGGCTGGTCTTGCCGTAGGTGGCGTTGTTGGTCTGCACGACCAGGAGGTCCCCGCGCGCGACGTCGCGGACCTCCTTGTCGTAGGCCACCTCGAAGCAGATGACGTCGCCGATGTCCACCGGCCCGAGCCGCATCACGCCGGAGCGCTTGCCCTTGGCGAAGTCGCGGGGGATCCGCTCGAACCTGGTGATCAGCTTGGTGAGGACGTCGCGGAACGGCAGGTACTCCCCGAACGGGACGGGGTGCCGCTTGACGTAGTAGTCGCCGGGGCCGGTCCCCGGGTCCCACACGATGCCCCGGTTCTCGACCTTCTCCCCGTCGGGGGTGTCGGTGAGCGCGCCGACGAGGACGGGGACGCCGATGTCCTTCACGGCGCCGTCGATGGCGTTGTAGGCGTCCGGCTCGGTGTAGGGGTCGAGGTCGCTGGCGTTCTCCGGCCACACGACCAGTTCGGGCTTGGCGACCGTGCCGGCGCGGACCTGCGCCGCGAGGTCGTGGGTGGCCTTGACGTGGTTGTTCAGGACGGCCTTGCGCTGCCCGAGGAAGTCCAGGCCGAGCCGCGGCACGTTGCCCTGGACGACGGCGACGGTGACCGGGCGCCCGGACGCGGGGGTGGGGATCAGCATGCCGCCGCCCGCGACGGCCGCGATCAGCGCGAGGGACGCCGCCACGGGCGCGAGGGCACGCCCGCGCGGGGCCTCCGTGCGCCTGTGAGCGCGGACGGCGGCGACGGCGGCGTAGGCGAGCAGCCCGCCGATCAGGGCCGTCAGGAACGTGACCAGGGGCGCGCCGCCGTAGGAGGCGTACGGGGTGAGGGGCGTGGCGGTCTGGCTGAACGCCAGCCGCGCCCACGGGAACCCGCCGAACGGGAACCGGCCGCGGACGAACTCCTCGCCGACCCACAGCGCGGCCGTCCAGACGGGCCAGCCGGGCAGCCGCGCGACCATCGCGATCCCGGCGCCCATCGGCAGGAAGTAGGCGGCCTCGACGAGGCTGAGGATGATCCAGCCGTCCGGGCCGATCCGGGAGATCCCCTCCAGGACGGGGATGAAGAACGCGGCGCCGCCGAGGAAGGCGAGCCAGGCGCCGGTGCGGGGGGTCCGGCCGCGCAACGCGAGGGTGAGCAGCGCGACTCCGGCGGGGGCGAGCGGGGTCAGGTTCACGGGCGGGAACGCCGACCACATGACCAGGCCGGCGGCCACGGCCAGCAGGATGCGGGGCCAGCCCGCGCGGCCGCCCGTGCGCAGCCCGCGGCGCAGGCGGCTCAGCCGGCCGCCCGGCGCCTCGGCACCGGCCCCGGCGCCCGCCCCAGCGTCCGCCGCGGTGCCCGCGCCCTTGGCCGCCGAACGGTCCGGGAGGATCTCCTGGGCCACGTCCCACCTCGTTCATTCGGTCCTTGCCGGAACGCTACCGGGCGGCGACGACCATGGCGACCGGGGGCCGGTGCGGAACAGGGAGGAGCGGGGCCCGCCGGGCGCCGGGCACGGAGGAGGGCCCGCGACATCCGTCGGGCCGGAGTCGTCCCACAGGCGGTGAGAACGATGCTCCGTTTTCTACTGGATGTCCGGGCCCTTCCCTGGTCCAACCCCCCGCGCGATCGGACGGCTCCGCCGGGGCACGGCCCCGGCTCACCGCGCTGGCTCGGGCGGGCACGGCCGCGGCCACTCGCGTGGTCCCCGTCCCCGTCGTGTGCGCGGTGCCCGGCGTCGCCTCGGGCGGCCGATCGGTGAGTCCCGTGCTGGACTGCAGCAAAACTACCGGCTTCCGCCACCTTGTCAACCGCCGCATGTTCTGCGGCGACTCCTTGTTCTCCCAGCTCAGCACCATGATCAGGCCGTGCGCCGAATTCGCGCGGGAACGGCCGCGATCTTAGCGCGCCGGCGGGTTCACCGCGCCCGGCGCCGCCACCACGACGGTCCCGGACGCGGTGGCGGCGACGACCGGTTCGGGCAGCACCTCGGCGGCCGACCCGCCCTTGTCCGGGCGGCCCCGGCACACCACGCGCGCCTCGAAGTCCATGACGCGGCTGCGGGTGCCGGCGCGGGTGAGGACGGCGGTGGTCTCCAGGACGTCCCCGGCGCGGACGGGCGCCCGGAACTGGACGTCGGAGTAGGAGGCGAACAGGCCCTCGTCGCCGTCGGTGCGGATGCACAGCTCCGTGGCCACGTCCCCGAACAGCCCGAGCACGTAGGCGCCGTCGACCAGGTCTCCGGCGTAGTGGGCGTGGGAGTAGGGGATGTAGCGGCGGTGGGTGACGGTCAGCCCCTCGCGAGGGTCGCTCATTCCGTGTCTCCGGAGGTCTGGGCGGGCAGCAGGGCGTGGACGAGGTAGCTGGCGACCTCGGCGGGCGTGGTGCCCTTGCCGAAGATGCGGTCGACGCCGAGGTCGGCCTCGGACACGGTGTCGAACCGGGGGCCGCCGACGACCAGCAGGGGCCGTCCCATGCCGCCGGCGACGGCGGTCGGGTACTCGGCGTGGAACGCGGCGGCCATCTGCTTGGTGTTGTGCAGGTGCGCGTTGCGCTGGGTGACGACCTGGGACACCAGGACGGCGTCGGCGTCCTCGGCCTTGGCGCGCTCCACCAGCTCCTCGACGGTGACCTGGGCGCCCATGTTCACGACCCGGATCTCGCGGTAGTACTCCAGGCCCTTCTCCCCCGCGAAGCCCTTGACGTTGAGGATCGCGTCGATCCCGACGGTGTGGGCGTCGGTGCCGATGCAGGCGCCGACGACGACCAGGCTCCGGTTCAGGTTCTCGCGGATCGCCAGGTTCACCTCCTGGGAGGTCAGCAGCGGGTAGGCGCGCTCCTCCGGGACGGGGATGGAGGCGTAGTCGATGAGGTGCCGCACCTTCCCGTACACGATGAAGAAGGTGAAGTCGGGGCCCATCGGCTTGGCGTGGACGACGCTGGCGGGGTCCAGGCCCATCTTCCCGGCGAGCTGCAGTGCGGCGGCGTCGGCGCGTTTCCCGGCGGGGACGGGGAGCGTGAACGACATCTGCACCATGCCGTCGCCGGTGGTGTCGCCGTAGGGGCGGATCACCTGCCGGGTGTCGGCCGGTTCGGCCGGGGCCTGGGTCCCGGTTCCGGGGGTCTCGACCGTCATGCGGGCACCTCCTGCTGGGCGGTACTGGCGGCGTGCGGGTCCTCGGTGTCGAGGATCTCGATGGCGGGGTTGACGTAGCCGTCGGCGCGGGCGACGACGCCGTCCAGGCCCTTTCCGCCGTCGGGCGGGCGGCGGGTGATGCCGAAGGTGCCCTCGGCGATGGCGTCCAGGAGCCCGTCGTCGGCGATGCGGCCGAGCAGGTCGACCGACTCCGACAGGACCTGCTTGGCGCGCTGGACGAGCATGCCGTCCGGGCGGGGCATGAAGTCCTCGGCGAGGCCGCCGCAGGCGTCGCGGACGTAGCGGACGTTCTCCAGCGCCAGGTCGCGGTCCGACAGCCAGGGGGTGTGGATGCCCTCGGTCATCATCCCGATCAGGATGATCGACTGGCCGGTCAGGACGCCGGCGAGGTTGAAGAAGGCGTCCAGCAGGTAGCCGGCGAAGATGTTGCCGGTCATGTGCTTGGTCGGCGGCATGTACTTCAGCGGCGCGCCGGGGAACAGCTCGCGGACGAGCTGGGCGTGCGCGAGCTCCAGCCGGAACGACTCGGGGATCGCCGGGTTGATCTCGAAGGCGTGGCCGAGGCCGAGCTGGGCGTCGGCGAGGCCCGCCTCGTGCCCGAACCGCTCGTTCAGCAGCTGGCTGACGACGACGGTGTGCGCGGCGTCGACGGCGTCGGCGGTGGTGAGGTAGTTGTCCTCGCCGGTGTTGATGACGATGCCGGCGCGGGCGTGGATCTGCCGGGAGAACCGCTGGTCGATGAACGTCCGGCGCGGGTTGATGTCGCGGAAGATGATCCCGTACATGCAGTCGTTGAGCATCATGTCCAGGCGCTCCAGCCCGGCGAGCGTCGCGATCTCCGGCATGCACAGCCCGGACGCGTAGTTGGTCAGCCGCACGTACCGGCCGAGCTCGCGGGACACCTCGTCGAGCGCGGCGCGCATCAGCCGGAAGTTCTCGCGGGTGGCGTAGGTGCCGGCGTAGCCCTCGCGGGTGGCGCCCTCGGGGACGAAGTCCAGCAGCGACTGCCCGGTGGAGCGGATCACCGCGACGACGTCGGCGCCCTCGCGGGCGGCGGCCTGCGCCTGCGGGATGTCCTCGTAGATGTCGCCGGTCGCCACGATCAGGTACACCAGCGGCCGCGGCGGGTCCGCCGCGTCGGGGGTGGGCAGCTCGGCGAGCAGCCGGTCGCGTTCGGCGCGGCGCCGGTCGATGCGGGCCATGCCGCCGCGGGCCGCCTCGCCGGCGGCCTTGCGGGCGTGCTCGGCGTCGGTCCCGGACGGCAGCCGGAACGACACCCTGCCGCGCGCGGCGGCCTGGGCGAGGTCGCCGAGGGAGCCGTGCGGGCCGGCCAGCAGCGCGTCCCAGACCGGGAGCGCCACCCCGTGCTCCAGGCCGACCTGGTCGCGGACGGCGTCGGCGAGGTGGTTGGCCCAGGGGCGCCCCTCATCGTCGGCGCCGGTGAGCCCGGCGAGCCGCAGCAGCGCGCGCTCGACCGACACGGTCGTGTGGGAGCGGGCCATGCCGATGATGGGCTCGGCGGCGCGGGCGGCGAGCCGCCGGGCGGTGCGCACCACCTCCGGGTCGAGGTCCAGCTTTCCCTGCGGCGCCATTGCCGTCTCCCCTCACGCAGCCGCCCCTCTCAGGCCGGGTCCGAACAATCGTCCTTCATACCGAGTTCTCTTCGGGAGATCTTCCGGTACGAACACCGTATTTCACAAGAACTACCACCACATCTCCGGCGATCTCCCACATCCACCCCTGCCCATCTTCCCTGCCGGGGCGGTCACGTCACCCCCAGGTAACGGTCGACTGACAACCCACCGGTAGCAACGCTGCGTAAAGATATCCTCACCCGAGGTGATGACCGGACCTCGTCCCCGGGGAGGGGCATGATCGTTTACTTTGCGGCCGCGGCGTGCGCGGTCGGCGTGGTCGTCGTGGCGAGCCGGCTGGTGCGGCGGACGCGCGGCGTCGACGACCCCGACCCGGACGGCCCCACCACCGCGCACACCGGGGCGATGCTGTCGGCGCTGTTCCTGCTGGCCTTCGCGATCGCCGTCGTCGTGCCGTGGACGTCGGCCGACGCCGCCCGCTCCAACACCTACTCCGAGAGCCAGGCGGTCGCCGAGGCGTACTGGGCCGCCGGGCGGCTGCCCGCCGCCGACGCGCACCGCGTCCAGGAGGGGCTGGCCGCCTACGTCGACCTCGTCCGCGGCCCCGAATGGCGGCTGATGAAGGACGGCCGGCTCAGCGCGCGCGGCTGGGCGGAGCTGGACCGGCTGCGCCGCGACGTCATCGCGATCAAGGCGGACACCGACGAGCTCAAGGACGCCCGCAACGGCGTCCTCGACCACCTCGGCGAGATCTCCGCGGCCCGGCGGCAGCGCGCCATGGACGCCCGGACCACACCGCCCCCGGGGCTGCTCGCCGTCACCGTCCTCACCGGCATCGTGGTCGTGCTGCTGCCGTTCCTGGCGGGCGCCCGGCCGCGCGGCATGACGCTGGTGCCGCTGGCGCTGATGGCGGCGCTGCTCGCCGCCGGGACCTACCTGACCATCGACATCTCGCACGTGTTCGCCGGCGCCCTCGCCGTCGGCCCGGAGGCGTTCACCGCCGTGCACGCCGACCTGCAGCGCGTCGCGGGAGGCGGCTGATGCGCCGCTACCTGCTGCCCGCGGTGCCGCCCGCCGCGGCCGCCGCCGCACTGGCCTTCCCGGCCTGCGCGTTCGCCGACCCCACCCCGGGGCCCGTCATCAGCGTGTGCATCGAGGTGCACATCGGCGTGGACGCACCGCCCCACTGCGGGAAGCCGCCACCGGACACGCCGCCGGTGACGCCCCCCGCGCCGCCCGCGGCGGAGCCGCCGCCGGAGGCACCGGAGCCGCCGGCCGAGCCCGCCCCGCCCGAGACGACCGCGCCCGCCGCGCCGCCGTCCGGGCCGGAGCCGCGGCCCGCGGCCGCCGCGCCGCGCGCCCCCGGGCCGCCGCCGCGGACCCGGCCCGAGCCGGCGCCGCCCGAGCCCGAGCCGCGGGCGAAGGCGTCCCCCGCACCGGCGCACACGGCACCGCGCGCGGCGAAGACCCCGCCGCGGCGCCGCAACCCGCTGAGCACTTCACTGGTGCTGGTGGTCATCGCGGTCGTCATCAGCGCGGGCACCGCCATCGCGTTCGCCCGCTGACGGCGCCGACGGGCGGCCGTCAGGGCAGCCGGCCGACCCCGCCGAAGACCAGGAACCGCTCGGGATCCTCCACGGCCTCGCCCTCGTCCGGGCGCCACAGCGGCACGTACACCAGCCCGGGGTCGAGCAGGTCCCAGCCGTCGAAGAACCGGAGGATCTCCGCGTGCGAGCGGGACACCGCGGGGGACGTGGCGCGGTCGTAGAGCTTGCCGATCGCCGCGGTCTTGCCGGGCTGCGCCTCATGGGTGAGGTGGGAGACGACCAGGTGGCCGCCGGGCGCGGCGGCGCCGCGCAGCTCCGCGACGATGCCGGCCGGGTCCTCGTCGTGCTTGATCAGGTGCAGCGCCGCGACGAGCAGGAACGCGACCGGCTCGGAGAGGTCGATCAGCCCCTTCAGGCCCGGGTCGGCGAGGATGCCGCCGGGGTCGCGCATGTCGGCCTGGATCACCGCGGTGCGGTCGTTCCCCGCCAGGATCGAGCGGCTGTGCGCGACGGCGACGTCGTCGTTGTCGACGTACACCACGCGTGCGTCTGGGTCGATGCTCTGCGCGACCTCGTGCACGTTGCCCTGCGTCGGGATCCCCGACCCGATGTCGACGAACTGGGCGACGCCCGCCTGCGCGATCGTGCGGACCGCGCGGCGCAGGAACGCCCGGTTCGCCTGCGCCAGCAGCCGCGCCTGCGGCTCGACGCGCAGCAGCCCGGTGGCAAGGTCACGATCCGACGCGAAATTGTGGGCTCCGCCGAGCAGGAAGTCGTACACCCGTGCGACGCTTGGTCTTTGACTGTCGACCTCGGGTGGGATCCACTCGGAGTCCATGCATCGTCTCCCTTTGACCGAAGGGTGCCGTCCGCGGCGACCTCAGCGTAACGCGGGTCACCGCTGGCGGCCCCCGCATACGGGACAGTGAGGACCGATGTCCGAACACCCCGCACGGCCGGGCCCGGTGACGGTCCTGCTCGCCCCGGACGGCGTCGTCACCGGGTGGAGCGAGGGCGCCGCACGCCTGTTCGGCCACGACGCCGCCGCGGCGGTCGGCGCCGCGCTCCCCGCCCTGCTCGGCCCGCCCGCCGCCGAGCCGCTGCTCGGCGCGCTGAAACTGGCCGGGTCCGGCCGCCCCTGGCACGGCGTGCTGCCGCTGGCAGGCGAGGGCCTGACGGTCGCCTGCGACCCGCTGGCCGGCGCGGACGGCCGGGTCCAGGTGCTGATGACGGTGTCGCCGCCGCGGCCGGACGGGCTGGAACTGCTGAACGAGGCCGGCCGCCGCATCGGCTCCACCCTCGACCTGCACCTGACCGCCCGCGAGATCGTCGCCGTCACCGTCCCCCGGTTCGCCGACGCGGGCGCGATCTACGTGCTGGAGCGGCTGCTCGCCGACGACGACCAGCCCGCCGCCGAGGCCGACGGCTCGGCGGTCGTGCGGCGGCTGGCCGTCGCGTTCGCCGACGACGACCCGCAGGAGTGGGCCCGCGAGTTCCCCGTCAACGAGGTCATCGTCTACCCGCCGGCCACCCCCTACGCGCGCTGCCTCACCGGCGGCCGCATGATCGAGTTCGGCGGCGACGCGATCCAGGACACCATGGCGCACCGCACCGGCCGCCTCATCGGCGGCCTCCTGGACCACGTCTCCATGCTGGCGGTGCCGCTGGTCGCGCGGGGCCGGTCCCTCGGGTTCGCGGTGTTCAGCCGCAAGCGCGGCCGGCCGCCGTTCGCCGCGGCCGACACCGCGCTGGCCGCCGAGCTCGCCGCCCGCGCCGCGACCTGCGTCGACAACGCCTGCCTGTACCGGCGCGAGCACCGCACCGCCACGACGCTGAAGGCCGGGCTGGTGCCGGACGTGGTCGCCGCGCCGCCGGGCCTGGAGATCGCGCACCGCTACCTGCCGGCGCGCAGCGGCGTCGGCGGCGACTGGTACGACGTCGTGCCGCTGCCCGGCGACAAGGTCGCCGTGGTGATCGGCGACTCGGTCGGGCACGGCGTCACCGCGGCCGCGGCGATGGGGCAGCTGCGGGTCGCCGCGCACACCCTCGTCAGCTGCGAGTTCCCGCCCGGCGAGGTGCTGGAGCGGCTCGACGCCATCGCCCAGGACCTGGACGCCGCCCAGTTCGCCACCTGCCTGTGCCTGGTCTGCGATCCGGTGACGCGGCGCTGCGAGGTGGCGTGCGCCGGGCATCCGCCGCCGCTGCTGGCCCTGCCCGGCGGGACGGCGCGGCACTTCGCCGTCCCGTACGGGCTGCCGCTCGGGGTGTCGGACCCGGCACACCCGCCCGAGTACGAGCAGGTCCCGGCGGTGATCCCGGCGGGCGCCACCCTCGCCCTCTACACCGACGGCCTGGTCGAGAGCCGGATGCGCAACGTCGACGAGGGCATCGCCCGCCTCGCGTCGGCCCTGGTCGCCTCGCACGAGGGCTCCCTCGGCGACGCCGCCGACGGCGTCCTCGCCCTGCTGTCCGACCAGCAGGGCCACGACGACATAGCCCTCCTCCTGCTCCGCCCCGCCCCCTGACCGCCGTGCCCGGAGACGTCCGGTCTAGAGGCCGGGGACCTCGTGGTTTCGGAAGGCGTCGACGAAGAACTCGTGGTCGTCCCGGACGATCTCGGCGTACCCGGTGCCGAACGCGACCATCGCCTCGACGAACGCGGCCTCGTCCGTGCCGATCACCGCGTTGATGGCGTCCTCGACCTGGAACCCGACCAGGGTGTGGTCGGAGTCGGTGTCGGACACGCAGTGCACCTTGGCGGTGGCGCGGCCCAGGTCGTCCAGGACCGACAGCATGTCCTCGGGCTCGGTGAGGCCGCCCCAGTCCAGGTCCTCCTCGTAGGGGGACAGCTCCTGCACGACGTAGCCGACGCCGTCGATCTGGGTGTGGCCGAGCCACGGGTCGCTGTTGGCCTGCAGCGCCCGCCGCGACACCGCGGTGCGGTGTCCGTGGTGCTGGAAGTACTCGCGGATGCGGGGGTCGTCGACGACGCGGCTGGGCGCGGCGACGTTGCCCTGCTTCATCGACAGGACGACGTCGTTCTCCAGCGCCTGGGTGTTGCCCTCGACCAGGATGTTGTAGGCCGACAGCCCGGCCGACCCGATGCCGAACCCGGACGCGCCGACGATGTCCTTGATCTCGTAGGTGAGGCTGCCGAACCGCTTCTCCGCCGGGATCGTCGTCAGGTACTCCTGGTAGGCGGCCTCGACCCTGGCGCGCTCCGCGCCGTCCAGGCGGCGGACGCCGGGGCGGTCGCGGAACCGGCGGTCGGGCCCGTCCACGACCGTCATGCCCGCCAGCAGCCCGATCCGGGTGCCGCCCATCGCGGCGACCAGCACGTCCCGGACGTAGCCGTCGGTGGTGTCGAGGGTCAGCGCGAACTTCTCGTCGCCCTCGTGCGCGGCGAAGTGCCGGACCTGGTCGACGTAGGCGCGCACGTACGCCTCGATGAGCCGGCGGATGTCGGCGTCGGAGATCGCCTTCTGCCAGGCCAGCAGCGCCAGGCTCGCGACCAGCCGCTTGACGTCCCAGGTGAAGTGCCCGACGTAGGCCTCGTCGTAGTCGTTGACGTCGAAGACGAACACGCCGTCGTCGTTCATGTAGGTGCCGAAGTTCTGCGCGTGCAGGTCGCCCTGGATCCAGATGCGGGACGTGCGCTCGTCGGCCCACGGGTCGTCGTCGTGCACGATGTCGGCGTAGAACAGGCAGGCGCTGCCCCGGTAGAACGCGAACGGGTCCGAGGCCATCTTGCGGAAGCGGCGGCGGAACTCGGCGGGGCTGCGCTCCATCAAGTCCGAGAACGCGTCGACCAGGACGTCGACGATCTGCGCCCGGCGCTCCTTCGGGTCCCGCGCGCGCAGCTCCTCGGTGATGCTCGCCATGTCTCTCCCTCGATGATCGGGTGATCCCCGCCGCTGCCGGGGCGTTCCCGGTCATTCTGCCGAATCGGGCCCCGTCCGGGAGGTGAACAGCGCGCGCACGGCGGGTTCCGACCGCACCAGTTCCAGCGCGGTTCCGGCGTGCCCGGGGACGTACCCGTTCCCGATGAGCATGGTGACGTCGGCGGCCAGGCCCTCGGCGCCGAGCGCGGCGGCCGGGAACGACGTCGCCATGGAGAAGAACACCACGGTGCCGCCCGGTGCGGTGGCGAGGATCGCGCCGTGCTCGCAGCCCGGCACGTCCACGCACACGACGGTGACGTCGGCGGGCTCCCCGATCGCGGCGGCGACGGCGACGGGGTCGCGGGCGTCGGCGCGGACGACCAGGTCGGCGAGGCCGGAAGCGGCCAGCCGCTCCTCCTCGTCCGCGGTGGGGACGAGGCCGATCACGCGGGACGCACCGGCGCGGCGGGCGGCGGCCAGCGACAGGCACCCGCTCTTGCCGGCGGCGCCCAGCACCGCGACCGTGGGCGCGCCCTTCTGCGCCGCGACGACGCGCTGGGTGAGGGCGGGCGCCCCGCAGACGTCCATGACGGCGAGGGCCAGCGGTACCGGCATGTCGTCGGGCAGGACGGCGGCGATGGAGCGCGCGAACAGGATCGCGTGCCCCTGGGCGGGCACCTGCTCCGACAGCCCGTCCCATCCGGTGAGGCCGTCGGTGACGGCGAGGGGCGTGAGGGTGAGCGACACCAGGGTCGCGACGCGGTCGCCGGGCTCCAGGCCGAGCGGCGACTCCGGGCCCGCCTCATCGACGACGCCGACGAGCATGCCGCCCGACCCGGTCACCGGGTTGTGCATCTTGCCGCGCTCCCCGATGATCCGCAGCACCTCGGCGCGGATCGCGTCCGGGTCGCCGCCGTGCGCGGTGTGCAGCTGCCGGTAGGACGCGGCGTCCAGGTTGAGGCGCTCGACGCGGATCCGGACCTCGTCGGGCCGGATCCGGGGGTCGGTGTCCAGCCGCTGGGCGGCCTGCGGCAGCACGCCCGCGGGCTCCAGCACCCGGTGCAGCCCCGCCGCCCCGGCCGTGCCCGGAGCCGTCCCGCCGTCGGTCATCGCCGTCCCGCCTTTCTCCCGTAGTTCGCTGGTGTAGCGCAAGATATGCAGGGCACCACTGGTTTCATCGAAAGTCTTCCCGTAACGTCGGCATGACACAAGACTTTTATGCGATCAATGTGAGGCGAGGAGGCGGTCGACGATGACCACTGCCCTGCACCCGGACGCCGTACTGTCCGAGGAGACCGCGCGCCAGCCGTACGCCTACCGGCGCCGGCCCCTGGAGGAGCCCGACTGGCGGCGCCTGCCCGGATGGCGGGACGTCACGGAGGCCGAATGGGAGTCGGCGCAGTGGCAGCGCGCCCACTGCGTGAAGAACCTGCGGCAGCTCCGCCAGGTCATGGGCGACCTGCTGGACGAGTCGTTCTACGCCGACCTGGAACGCGACCAGGCCGAGCGCGCCACCATGTCGATGCTGCTGCCCCCGCAGATGCTCAACACGATGGACACCTCGTCCACCGAGGCCTTCTACGCCGATCCCGTGCGCCGCTACATGCTCCCCGTGCTCAGCGACCGGCGCACCGACTGTCCGTCCCACCCCTACGCCTCCCGCGACTCGCTGCACGAGGCCGAGATGTGGGCCGTCGAGGGCCTCACCCACCGCTACCCCACCAAGGTCCTCGCCGAGCTCCTGCCGACCTGCCCGCAGTACTGCGGCCACTGCACCCGCATGGACCTGGTCGGCAACTCCACCCCGGCCGTGGACAAGCACAAGTTCACCATCAAGCCGCCGGACCGGCTCGGCGCCATGCTGGACTACCTGCGCCGGACCCCGGGCGTCCGCGACGTGGTCGTCTCCGGCGGCGACGTCGCCAACATGCCGTGGGCGCGGCTGGAGTCGTTCGTCGACGCGCTGCTGGACATCGGCAACATCCGCGACGTCCGGCTGGCCAGCAAGGCGCTCATGGGGCTGCCGCAGCACTGGCTGCAGGACGACGTCCGCGCCGGCATGGAGCGCCTCGCCACCAAGGCGCACGAGCGCGGCGCCCAGATCGCGATCCACACCCACGTCAACGCCGCCCAGTCGGTGACGCCGCTGGTCGCCAGGGCCGCCCGCGCGATGCTCGACACCGGCATCCGCGACGTCCGCAACCAGGGCGTGCTGCTGCGCGGTGTGAACGACTCCCCCGCCGCGCTGCTCGACCTGTCGTTCGCGCTGCTCGACGAGGCCGGGATCATGCCGTACTACCTGTACATGTGCGACATGATCCCCAACAGCGAGCACTGGCGGCTCGCCGTCTGGGAGGCGCAGGAGCTGCAGCACGCGATCATGGGCTACCTGCCCGGCTTCGCCACGCCGCGCATCGTCTGCGACGTCCCCTACGTCGGCAAGCGGTGGGTGCACCAGCTCGCCGACTACGACCGCGAGCGCGGCATCTCCTACTGGACGAAGAACTACCGCACCGGCCTGGAGCTGTCCGACCCGGACGCGCTGACCCGCCGGTACGAGTACCACGACCCGATCCACACGCTGCCGGAGGCGGGCCGGGAGTGGTGGCGGGAACGTTCCGACGTGGACTGACGCGGACCGGCCCGCCCGGCACCTTTACGTTGTAGATCCGATATGCGGCGCATAGGCTCGGGCGGGTGACTTCCGATCTGACGATCGCCCGGCTGGAGGACGATCCGCACCCCCATCTCGCCCGGCTGCGCGACAAGGAGCCCGTCGCCTTCGTCCCCGCCCTGGGCGGCTGGCTCGTGACGTCCCGCGACCTGGCGCTCGCGGTCATGCGCGACTCGGCCGCCTTCACCGTGGACGACCCGCGCTTCTCCACCGCCCAGGTCGTCGGGCCGAGCATGCTGTCGCTGGACGGCCGCGTCCACACCCGGCACCGCGACCCGTTCGCCCGTCCGTTCCGCCCGGCGCGGACCCGCGAGCGGTTCACCGCGTTCGTCGAAGGCGAGGTCGGCCGCCTGGTCGGCGGGCTGGCGCCGGCGGGCGAGGCGGAGCTGCGCGGCGACCTGGCCGGGCCGCTCGCGGTCGCGGTCGTCACCGAGGCCCTCGGCCTGTACGGGGTGGACGCCGCCACCGTCCGCTCCTGGTACGGCGCGTTCGTCGAGGCCGTGTCCGCGATCACCGCGGGCGGCGCCGCCCCCGCGGAGGCCGGTGCGGCGTACCGGCTGCTGCGCGCGGCGGTGCAGGAGGCGATCGGCGCGTCCCGTCCCGGGTCGCTGCTCGCCGAGGCCGCCCGCGAGGACCTCACCACCGCCGAGGTCGTCGCGAACGCGGCGATCCTGATGTTCGGCGGCATCGACACCACCGAGGGCATGATCGCCAACGCCGCCATGCACCTGCTCGGGCACCCGGACCAGCTGCGGCTCGTGCTGGCCGACCGGGACCTGCTGCCCGCCGCGATCGAGGAGTCGCTGCGGCTGGAGCCGTCGGCGTCGGTCGTCGACCGGTACGCCACCCGCGACACCGGCCTCGGCGGGGCGCGGGTCCGGGCGGGCGACCTCGTCCGGGTGTCGATCGCCGGCGCCAACCGGGACCCGTCGGTCTTCCCCGACCCCGACCGGTTCGACGTGCGGCGCGGCAACGCCGCCGAGCACCTGGCGTTCGCGCACGGGCCGCACTTCTGCTTCGGCGCGCACCTGGCCCGGATGGAGACCGGCACCGCGCTCACCGCGCTGCTGGACCGGCTGCCCGGGCTGCGGCTCGATCCGTCCCGCCCGGCGCGCGCGCACGGCCTGGTGTTCCGCAAGCCGCCGCGGCTGCACGTCAGATGGGACGCCTGACGGCCGGTAGAGGACCGTCCCGCACGGCCCGGCCGGGCGCGCCGTTATGGGAGCATTTCCCAATGATCGTGGAACGCCGGGTCGAGCTGCGCTTCGGGCTGGAAAGCCGGGACGCCGAGACGCACACCAACCTGTCCGCCGTGCGCCAGGACGGCCGCTGCCTGTGGGTGGCGGGCGACGAGACGGCCACCATCGAGCGGCTCACCGCCGCCGTGGACGACGCCGGGCGCGTCACCGGCTACGCGGGGCAGGCCACGGTCGCGCTCGCCGACCTCGTCCCGCTGCCGGCCGGCACGGACGAGGAGGCCGACATCGAGGGCCTCGCCCGCGCCAACGGCTGGCTGTGGGCGGTCGGCTCGCACAGCCTCAAGCGCAAGAAGATCAAGCCGGAGCACGACGACGCCAAGTCCCGCAAGCGGCTGGCCAAGGTCGTCCGCGAGGACAACCGCTTCATCCTCGCCCGGCTCCCCCTGGTGACCGGCGAGGACGGGCTGCCCCGCGTCGTCCGCGAGGACGGCGGCCGCACCGCCGCCGTCCTCGGCCTCGACGAGGACTCCATCACCGACCTGCTGGCCGACGACCCGCACCTCGCGCCGTTCCTGTCCATCCCGAGCAAGGACAACGGGATCGACATCGAGGGCATCGCCGCGCACGGCGACCGCCTCTACATCGGCCTGCGCGGGCCGGTGCTGCGCGGCTGGGCGGTGCTGGTGGAGATCCGCCCCGGCACCGACCCCGGCGACCCGGGCCGGCTGCGGGCGCTGCCCGTGGGCGACGGCGCGGACCTGTACCGCACCCACTTCCTGGACCTCGGCGGCCTCGGCGTCCGCGACCTGTGCCCGCACGGCGGCGACCTGCTGATCCTCACCGGCCCGAGCATGGACCTGGACGGCCCGGTGCGCGTCGTGCGGTGGCGGGGCGCGGCCGCGGCCGACGCCGGCGGGATCGTCACCGCCGCGGAGCTGGAGGTCCTGGGCGACCTGCCGCACGGCGACGGCGACGACCACGCGGAGGGCATCGCCGTCCTCGACGAGCCGGGCACCCGCGTGCTCGTCGTCTACGACAGCCCCTCCCCCGGGCGCCTCACCGCCGGCGGCGGCGTGGTCGCGGACGTGGTCGCGCTACCCGAATAAGCGCTCGCTTGCGTCGTCTGCTTGGATGGGCCCTGCAACCGGCAGGAGTTCGAAGGGGCAGGGCAGCGCATGATCGAGTGGTCCGAGGAAGACCTGATGATCCGGGACGCGGTGCGCGGCTGGATCGACGCGGAGGTCCGGCCCAGCCTGGACGCGCTGGAGTCGGGCGACCTTCCGCCGTACGACCTGCTCCGCGGCCTGTACAAGACGTTCGGCATGGACGAGATGGCCCGCTCCTCCTTCCGCGCCCGGGTCGCCGAGGAGCGCGAGGGCACCGGCGGCGGGGACGAGCGGTCCGGCGGCGGGAACGCCGCGATGACCATGATCCCGGTCATCGAGCTGTGCAAGGTCGCGCCGGGGCTGGTCTCGGCGATGGGCGTCGGCCTCGGCCTCGCCGCCGGGACGATCATGAAGCGCGGCACGCCGGAGCAGCAGGAGCGCTGGGCGCTGCCCCTGCTCACCATGGAGAAGGTCGGCGCCTGGGCGATCACCGAGCCGAACTCCGGGTCGGACGCGTTCGGCGGCATGCAGGCCACGGCCAAGAAGGTCGGCGACGAGTACGTCATCAACGGAAGCAAGACCTTCATCACCAACGGCCCCTACGCCGACACGATCGTGTTCTACTGCAAGCTCGACGACGACCGTCCTCCAGCCCCCACCCACCACCATTCAAACGACGAGCTCCGCTCGGGCGCCCGCAGCCCCCGCGACCGGGAGATCCTCACGTTCGTGCTGGACCGGGGCATGGACGGCCTGGAGCAGAGCAAGCCGCTGCGCAAGATGGGCCTGCACTCCTCCCCCACCGGCGAGCTGTTCCTCAGCGACGTCCGCGCGGGCGCCGACCGGCTCCTCACGGCCGGCTCGCAGGGCGGCAAGGAGTCGGCCAAGCAGAACTTCGTCACCGAGCGCGCCGGCGTCGCCGCGATGTCCCTCGGCGTCATCGAGGAGTGCCTGAAGCTGTCGGTCGAGTACGCCAAGACCCGCGAGCTGTGGGGGCAGCGCATCGGCGACTTCCAGCTCATCCAGCTGAAGCTGGCCAAGATGGAGGTCGCGCGGCTCAACGTCCAGAACCTGGTGTTCCGGCACATCGAGATGCAGCGCGCCGGGCGCGCCCCGACCCTCGCCGAGGCGTCGGCGATGAAGCTGTACGCGGCGCAGGCGGCCAGCGAGGTCGCGCAGGAGGCGGTGCAGCTGTTCGGCGGCAACGGCTACATGAGCGAGTACCGCGTGGAGCAGCTGGCCCGCGACGCCAAGTCGTTCCAGATCTACGCGGGCACCGACGAGATCCAGGTGACGCACATCGCCCGGGACCTGCTGTCGCGCTGATCCCCCGTCGGCGCCCCGGACGGCCGAACACGGCGCGAACTTTCGCCGTCGGGACGGCATCGGAAAGGGGGAGGGCGGGTG
>NZ_SMKY01000192.1 GCF_004349235.1 Actinomadura darangshiensis
GGGTGTGCCGGGACGCCGGGGTGCCGCTGACGATGCGGGGCGGCGGGACGTCCATCGCGGGGAACGCGGTCGGGCCGGGGGTCGTCGTCGATGTCAGCCGGCATCTGAACCGGGTGCTGGAGATCGACCCGGAGGCGGGGACGGCGCTGGTCGAGCCGGGGATCGTGCAGGCGCGGCTGCATCAGGTGGCGGCGGAGCACGGGCTGCGGTTCGGGCCCGACCCGTCCACCCGGACGAGGGCCACGCTGGGCGGGATGATCGGCAACAACGCGTGCGGGTCGCGGGCGCTGGGATACGGGCGGACGAGCGACAACGTGCTGGGGCTCGACGTGGTCACCGGGTCCGGGGAGCGGCTGCGGCTCGGTGACGTCCCGGGCGGGGCCATGGAGAGCGTGCTGCTTGAGCGGCTGCGGGGGCTCGCGCACGAGAACCTGGCCTTGATCCGGACGGAGTTCGGGCGGTTCGGGCGGCAGGTGTCCGGCTACTCGCTGGAGCATCTGCTGCCGGAGCAGGGGTTCGACGTCGCGCGGGCGCTGGTGGGCAGCGAGGGGACGCTGGCGCTGACGCTGGCCGCGCGGATCCGGATGGTGCGGGAGCCCGCGTGCCGGCTGCTCGCGGTGCTCGGGTACGGGTCGATGGCGGAGGCCGCCGACGCGGTTCCGGCGATGCTGCCGCACGGGCCGGTGGCGTGCGAGGGGCTGGACTCGCGCATCGCGAACGTCGTGCGGGAGCGGCGGGGCGCCGATGCGGTGCCGCCGCTGCCGGGCGGGTCCGGGTGGATGCTCGTGGAGCTGGCCGGGCCGGAGATCGGGGCGCTGCGGGCCACCGCGCAGAAGGTCGTCGGCGAGTCCGGGTGCGTCGACTCGATGCTGGTCGAGGACATGGCGCTGGCCGACGCGCTGTGGCGGATCCGCGAGGACGGGTCGGGCCTCGTCGCGAGGACGCCCGAGGGCGAGCAGGCGCACGCGGGCTGGGAGGACGCGGCCGTCCCGCCCGAGCGGCTCGGGGCCTACCTGCGGGAGTTCGAGACGCTGCTGGGCGAGTACGACCTGTTCGGCGTCCCGTACGGGCATTTCGGCGACGGGTGCATCCATGTGCGGATCGACTTCCCGTTCGGGCGGGCGAACGGGACGCGGGTCTTCCGCGACTTCCTGAACGAGGCGGCGGCGCTGGCGGCGCGGCACGGCGGCACCATGTCCGGCGAGCACGGCGACGGGCGGGCGCGGAGCGAGCTGCTGCCGCACATGTACTCGGCCGAGGCGCTGGCGCTGTGCTCGGCGGTCAAGGACGCCTTCGATCCGGACGATGTGCTGAATCCGGGCATCATCGTGCGGCCGGCGCCGGTGGACGAGGAACTGCGCGCCGTGCAGATGGTTCCGCTGAACCGGGGGCTGGCTCTCGCCTACCGGGACGATCGCGGCGATCTGTCCCGTGCCGTTCACCGGTGCACGGGCGTTGGCAAGTGCCGGGCCGACAACACCGGCTCGGGCGGCGTGATGTGCCCGTCGTATCTGGCCACCCAGGAGGAGAAGGACTCCACGCGCGGGCGCGCGAGGGTCCTCCAGGAGGTCGTCAGCGGAAAGCTGGGCCCGGACGGCTGGAAGTCCGAGGCACTGCACGATGTGCTCGACCTGTGCCTGTCATGCAAGGGCTGCGCGTCCGACTGCCCGACCGGGGTCGACATGGCGTCCTACAAGGCGGAGGCGCTCCACCAGCGCTACAAGGGGAGACTGCGCCCGCGCGCCCACTACGCGCTGGGCTGGCTGCCCCGCTGGACGCGCCTCGCCGCCAAGGCGCCCGCGATGATCAAGGTCGGGAACGCGGCGATGCGGTCGCGTGCCCTGAAGCCGCTGGTCGCGTGGGGTGCGGGCATCGACCGGCGGCGGACGCTGCCCGCTCTCGCGCCCGTGACGTTCCGCCGCTGGTTCGCGTCCCACCGCAGCCCGGAGGGACGCAACGGCGACGTCGTCCTGTTCGTGGACAGCTTCACCGACGCGTTCTCCCCCGAGGTGGGGCAGGCGACCGTGAAGGTGCTGGAGCACGCCGGCTATCGCGTGACGGTCACGGAACGCCCGGTGTGCTGCGGGATCACGTGGATCTCGACCGGGCAGCTGGACGGGGCGCGCGCACAGGCCCGGCGCACCGTCCGGGCGCTGCTGCCCCATGTGCGGCGCGGCACGAAGGTCGTGGGCATGGAGCCGTCCTGCACGGGTGTGCTGCGGTCCGACGCCGAGGAGCTGCTGAGGGGAGTCGACGCAGCGGCGGCGCGGGAGGTGAGCGCGGCGACGCGGACGCTCGCCGAGCTGCTCGCCGAGACCGCCGGCTGGACGCCGCCCGACCTTTCCGGGGTCACCGGCATCGCGCAGCCGCACTGCCACCACCACGCCGTCATGGGCTGGACGAAGGACGCCGCCCTGCTGAAGGAGGCGGGCGCGGACGTCGGCAGGCTCGGCGACTGCTGCGGGCTCGCCGGGAACTTCGGCGTCGAGAAGGGCCACCACGACGTGTCGGTCGCGGTGGCCGAGCAGCAGCTCCTCCCCGCCGTCAGGAAGACCGGCGAGGACGGCGTCGTCCTGGCCGACGGCTTCAGCTGCCGCACCCAGCTGAGCGACCTGGCGGACCGCGACGGCGAGCACCTGGCCCAGCTCCTGGCCCGCCACCTACCCGCCGAGGGCGCGCGACAGCGTGAGGGCGGCGGTGTGGACGGCGGGGGCCACGGCGGCTAGGCGCATCTTGGTGGACCAGCCAGAGACCGAGAGGGCGCCCAGCGCCAAACCGTCCGGGCCCAGAACGGGGCTGGCGGCGCACACGATCCCGGCTCCGGACTCCTCCCGGTCGTAGGCGACGCGCTCCTGCCGGATCCTCTCCAGCTCCTTGGCGAACAGGCCCGGCGCGGTGACGTCGCGCAGGACGCCCCGCACCACGTCCGGCGGGGAGAACGCCAGGATCGCCTTGCCCACGCCGGTCACGTGCGCGGGCAGCCGGCCGCCGACCTGGGACGGCATCCGCGGCCCGCCGGAGGAACCGAGGATCTCCACGTAGACGACCTCGCCGCCCTCCAGCACCGCGAGGTGGACGGTCTGCCGCGTCGCCTCCCGCAGGTCCGACATGGCGGGGACGGCGGCGTCCCGCAGCACCCGCTGCCGGGGCACCCGCTGCCCGATCTCGAACAGCCGCAGCCCGAGCCGGACCCGCGGGCCCTGCCGTTCCAGCAGCCCGGCCTCGACGAGGTCGAGCGCGATCCGGTGCGCGGTCGACCTCGGCAGGCCGCTGCGGCGGGCTAGCTCGGCGGCGCCGAGGCCGTCGTCGTCCGCCCGGAACGCGGTCAGCACCGCGACGGCGCGGCGCAGGAAGGTGTCGTCCGGCGGCATGAAAGAAGTGTCCCACCACGCGGGACGCGCGCATTGCCCGCGGTGCCCCGGGCGGGAGAGGCTCGGCCTGCCCGTTCGACGAAAGGACCGACCATGGACCCGGGTTCCGTGGAGAAGGCCGCGGCCGCGCTGCTCGACGCGTACGCCACCGGCACTCCCATCGCGCCGCTGACGAAGGACCGACCGGACATGTCGGTGGCCGACGCGTACGCGGTCCAGCTCGCCCAGGTCGAGGCGTGGACGGCGGCGGGCGCGCGGATCAAGGGCCACAAGGTCGGGCTGACCTCGGCCGCGATGCAGCGCCAGATGGGCGTGGACCAGCCGGACTTCGGCGTCCTGCTGGACACGATGTTCCTGCCGGAGAGCGCCCCGATCGACACCGGGCGGTTCCTGCAGCCGCGGGTCGAGCCGGAGGTCGCGTTCGTGCTGGGCCGCCCGCTCGCCGGGCCCGGCGCGACCACGGCGGACGCCGTCGCGGCCGTCGAGTACGTGCTGCCGGCGCTGGAGGTCATCGACTCCCGCATCGCGGACTGGAAGATCACCCTGCCGGACACGATCGCCGACAACGCCTCCAGCGGCGGCGTCGTGCTCGGCGCCCGCCCGGTCCGGCTGGACGACCAGGACCTGTCGCTCATGGGCTGCCTGCTGCGCCGCGACGGCGACCTGATCGACACCGGCGCCGGCGGCGCGGTGCTGGGCTCGCCGATCAACGCGCTGGTGTGGCTGGCGAACGTCCTCGGCGAGCGCGGCGTGGCGCTGGAGGCGGGGCACGTGGTGCTGCCCGGCTCGATCACGGCGGCCGTGCCGGTCGCACCAGGTGAGACCCTCACGGCGACGTTCGCCGGGCTCGGTTCCGTGACCGCCCGGTTCGGAAAGGAGGAGGCATGAGCAAGCTGACCGCGGCGATCGTCGGGCCCGGCAACATCGGCACCGACCTGCTGGTCAAGCTGACGCGCAGCGAGCTGATCGACGTCCACTCGATGATCGGGGTGGTCCCCGAGTCGGACGGCCTGGAGCGCGCCCGCAAGATGGGCGTGCCGGCGTCGGCGGAGGGCGTGGACTGGCTGCTGAAGCAGCCGACGCTGCCCGACATCGTGTTCGAGGCGACGTCGGCGAAGGCGCACCTGGCCAACGCCCCGCGCTACGAGGAGGCGGGGATCACGGCGGTCGACCTGACGCCGGCCGCGGCGGGCCCGCTCGTGTGCCCGCCGGTGAACCTGGACACGCTGTCGGAGGCCCCCAACCTCAACATGATCACCTGCGGCGGGCAGGCGACGATCCCGATCGTGCACGCGGTGTCGTCGGTGGTCCCGGTGCCGTACGCGGAGATCGTCGCGTCCATCGCGTCCCGCTCGGCCGGGCCCGGCACCCGCGCGAACATCGACGAGTTCACCCAGACCACGGCCCGCGCGATCGAGGCGGTCGGCGGCGCCGGGCGGGGCAAGGCGATCATCATCCTGAACCCGGTCGACCCGCCGATGATCATGCGGGACACGGTGTTCTGCGCGATCCCGTCCGACGCCGACACCACGGCGATCCAGGAGTCGGTCGAGAAGATGGTGGCCGAGGTCGCGGTGTACGTCCCCGGCTACACGCTGCGCGCCGAGCCGCAGTTCGACGGGCCCCGCGACATCTGGAACGGGATGGCCCGCGTCGCGGTCTTCCTGGAGGTCCGCGGAAACGGCGACTACCTGCCGCCGTGGGCCGGCAATCTCGACATCATGACCGCGGCGGCCGCCCGGGTGGGCGAGCAGATCGCGCGCAGGAGGGTGACGAAATGAGCGAAGCGAACCGGGGGGCGCGGGGGGTCGCCCCCTCGCAGGGAGACAGCATGGGCGCCGCGAAGGAGACCCCGGCGAAGATCCGGATCACCGACTCGACGTTGCGGGACGGCAGCCACGCGATGGCGCACCGCTTCACCGAGGAGCAGGTCCGCGGCGTCGTGCACGGGCTGGACGTCGCCGGGGTGGAGGTCATCGAGGTCACGCACGGCGACGGCCTCGGCGGCTCGTCGTTCAACTACGGCTTCTCGCTGGAGGACGACGTCAAGCTCGTCGCCGCCGCCGTGGACGAGGCGACCCGCGCGCGGATCGCGGTGCTGATGCTGCCGGGCGTCGGCACGGTCGAGGACCTCAATCTGGCGCACGACGCGGGCGCGGCCGTCGCCCGCATCGCGACGCACTGCACCGAGGCGGACGTGTCGCTGCAGCACTTCGCCGCCGCCCGCGACCTCGGCATGGAGACCGTCGGGTTCCTGATGATGGCGCACCGGGTCGAGCCGGACCTCCTGGCGAAGCAGGCCCGGATCATGGTGGACGGCGGCGCGCAGTGCGTGTACGTCGTCGACTCGGCGGGCGCCCTCGTCCTCGGGGAGGCGCAGGACCGGATCAGCGCGGTCGTCAAGGAGATCGGGCACGAGGCGCAGGTCGGCTTCCACGGCCACCAGAACCTGTCGCTGGGCGTCGCGAACTCCGTGCTCGCGCAGCAGAACGGCGCGCTGCAGATCGACGGGGCGCTGTGCGCGCTCGGCGCGGGGGCGGGCAACTCCCCCACCGAGGTGCTGGTGCCGACGTTCGAGCGGCTCGGCGTCCCGACCGGCGTGGACGTGCAGGGCGTGATGGCCGCGGCCGACGACGTGGTGAAGCCGTTCCTGAAGCGGCTGCCGTTCGCCGACCGCGGCGCGATCACGCAGGGGTACGCGGGCGTGTACTCCAGCTTCCTGCTGCACGCCGAGCGGGCGGCCGAGCGGTACGGCGTCCCGGCGCACGAGATCCTGCAGAAGGTCGGCGAGGCCGGCTACGTGGGCGGCCAGGAGGACATGATCATCGACGTGGCGCTGCAGCTCGCCGCCGAGCGCGAACGGGCGTCCTGACGGCGCCGAGGGGGCGGGCGGGGCCCGCCCCCTCGGGCCCCGGTGCGGTGATATTTGCAGCGTGCAAGCGTTGGGATAGCGTGGGCTGATGACCCACGAGGACCATCGCGCGTCGACTCCTCGCGGGCGGGCGCGCCGCGACCAGCTCGTGCGGATCGGCCTCGATCTGCTCGCCGAGGGCGGCTGGGCGGCGATCACGGCCAGGGCCGTCGCGGACCGGGCCCGGATCCGGCCGGGCCTGCTGCACCACTACTTCAACGGGCTGCCGGGGCTGCACGTCGCGGTCGCGCAGCGGGCCAGCGAGACGATCATCGATCCGGTGGTGGACGCGCTGGTCGCCGCGCCGGACACGGCGGCCGCGCTGCGCACCCTGCGGGAGCTCGTGCCGGGCATGATCGCCGGCGAGCGCGATCTCAGGCTCGCCGCGGAGCTGCTGGTCAGGGCGCTGCGCGACCCGCGGATGGCCGCCGAGCGGCGGGACTGGTCGCGCGCCGTCCGGGGCCGGATCGCCGCCCGGCTGGAGCAGCTGTGCCCGGACTGGGCCGCCGAGCGCCGCGAGGGCACCGCCATGCTGTTCACGGCCATGCTGGACGGCCTGATGCTCCAGCTGATCCTCGACCCGGACCTGCCGGCCGACCCCGCCCTGCACGCGACCGAGGCCCTCGTCTCCGATCCCTGAGCTGAGGCGGGGTCCACGGGCTCAGGCGGGCTCCGCAGGGACGATCGCGACGGTGCCGCGGGTGCCGCGCAGCATCGCCGCGGCGGTCGAGCCCAGCGGGCCCGTGCCGGTGCCCCGGTCGCCCAGGACGACGAGGCCGGCGTCCTCCGCCGCGTTGGACAGCGCCTCCCAGGGCCGCTCCAGCAGCAGCGACACCCGGATGTCGACCTTCGGGTACCGGTCCCGCCAGGGGCCGACCCTGTCCTCCAGTTCGGCGGCGCGGGTCTTCTCCAGCAGGTCCGGGTCGTTGAACAGGGCCAGCTCGCACTCGGCGACCGCGGCGGGCTCCCAGCAGCCGTAGACGACGTGCAGGTCCCAGTGGCGCAGGGCCGCCTCCGACGCGGCGAATCCGAGGGCCGCGTCGCACCACTCCGTCCCGTCGGCGCCCGCCACGACCCGGTCCCGGCCCTTTCCGTCCCGGACGACGATCACCGGCAGCCTGGCCCGCGCCGGGACCTCCATGGCCGTCCCGCCGGCGTCCACCCGCCCATGGCTGCCGATCACCACCATCTCGGCTCTGCCGGACGCCTTCAGTAACGCCTCGGGCACGGGCCCGCGCATCAGCCGCGTGCGCACCGTCCCGGGCGCGCCCAGTTCGGCGGCCCGCAGCGCGCCGTGCTCCAGCAGGTTCTCCCCCACCCGCTTCATGACCGCCTCGCCGTGCGGGTCCTCGTGCCCGGGCGGGTAGGGCCAGTGCCAGGAGTGGCACACGACCAGCTCCAGGCCGCGGAGCCGCGCCTCCTCGACCGCCCAGCGCAGGGCCGTGTCGTTCGCCGCCGTCCCGTCATAGCCGAACAGGACGTGCTCGCCTCGGTTCCTCTCCACACCGTCCATGTGCCTGCCCTCCTCTTGCCAGTCTGCGCGCACCTCGCACAGTCCTGAAGGGGTCTTCGGCGCCAGGCACGTTCCTGAGCACTTTCTGGAGCCATTACAGTCACGGGCAAGGAGGCGGCTATGAGAAGGTTGGGACGGGTCCGGCGCCGGTTGGGTTTCGACCGCAACGCGCTGCGGCGCACCGTGGACCACCGCCAGCGGACGGTCGGCGTCGCCGCCGCGGCGCTCTTCGCGGTCATCGCCCCGCCCGTGTCGGCGACGCTGGCCGTCGACGCCTACCAGAGCGGCGTCCGGGCCGAGCACCGCAACCTCCACCGCGTCACCGCGCAGATCACGCACACCGACTCCCAGGGCGGTGCGGGCCTGCGGCACACCTACGCAGAGCTGGCCTGGACGTCGGAGGACGGCCGCACGCGGACCACCGTCGTCCCGGCCGACAAGTCCGTCCGGGTGGGGATGGGGCACCAGATCTGGGTTGACGCGTCCGGAAATCCGGTCCGCCGCCCCCAGACCCGCACCGGCACCCTCATCACCACGTACGTCGCCGCGGGCATGGCCCTCGCCGTCACCGGCCTCCCCCTGCTGGCGGTGTACCTCCTCGTCCGCCGCGGCTGCGACCACCGCCGCGCGGCCCTCTGGGACGAGAGCTGGACGGCCCTGCACCACCACGAGATCACCTGAACCCTCCCAAGCGGACGCCAAATCCGCCCCACGACGATCTCCGCTGCTGATCTTCCGCGCCGCCCGGGGTAGGCCGACGGGACCAAGCGTCCTCCGGGGGAAGGGGAGACCGTGGTCAGAAGGATCGCGGCGGAGCTCGTGGGCACGATGCTCCTCGTCTATTTCGCGGTGGGCGTGGCGACCCTGTCGTTCGGCTTCGGCGTCGCCGGCCGGAGCCTGTCGGCGGGCGTCGTCGCGACGGCGCTGGCGTTCGGCCTGGTGCTCCTCGTCCTGGTCTACGCGATCGGGCCGATCTCGGGCTGCCACATCAACCCCGCCGTCACGCTGGGTGTGCTCCTCGCCCGCCGGATGACGCCGGTCGACGCCGCCGGCTACTGGATCGCCCAGTTCGCCGGCGGGATCCTGGGCGCGCTGCTGCTCTGGGCCACCTTCTCCGGCTCGCCCCTCTACGACCGGTCGGTGACCGGCCTCGGCGCGGACGGCTGGGGCGACGCCAGCCTGATCCACGTCAACGCGGGCGGCGCGTTCCTCGCGGAGGTCGTCCTGACCGCGCTGTTCGTGTTCATCGTCCTGGCGATGACGAGTTCGGTCGCCATCCCGTCGGTCGCCGGCGTCGCCATCGGGCTCGCCCTCACCACCGTCCACCTGATCGGCATCCCGATCACCGGCACGTCGGTCAACCCGGCCCGCAGCCTCGGCCCGGCCATCGTCGCCGGCGGGACGGCCCTGGACCAGGTGTGGCTGTTCATCGTCGCCCCGCTGGTCGGCGCCGTCGTCGGCGCCGCCCTGCACGCCCTCGTCGGACCGCCGGAGAAGGAGACCCCGCTGCCGCCGGTCGAGGAGACCCGCGAGGCCTGAGCGCGGCGCTAAGCGCGGCCTAAGCGCCCCGGGCGGCGGTGCGGAGGGCCCGGTAGAGGATCCCCGCGTCGCCCAAGCGGTGGCGCAGGAGCTTCTCCAGCCCGCCGATGGGGACGAGGTTCTGCGGCGCCCGGGGGTCCTTGTAGCCGACCCCGGCCAGTCCGGGGATGACCGCGGCGCACTGGTCGGCGAGGTCGGCGGCCTCCTTGCGCGACAGGTCGGCGGTGGCCTCGCAGCGCGCGATGCCCGCCCACGGCGCGGTGGACGGCGTGGGCAGCCGCAGATACCAGGAATGCCGCTCCCAGCTCGTCGTCATCAGGAACACCGGCGTGCGCTGCCCCGGCTTCAGGCCCGCGAGCACGGCCGCCTGCGCGTCCTTCAGGTAGGCGGCATGGTGGGTCTTGACGTAGCCGACCGTGCGCGGCAGGTGGGCGCGGCCGCGCAGCGGGCCGTCCACGATCAGGAGGTCGTCCTGCGCGGCGGCCGACCGGTAGCGGGTCGCGAGGGTGACCTCCAGGTCGCTGAGCCGCCGCTGGAGGGCGAGCGAGAGCTGCTCGGCGGTGCCGCCGGGCGCCCGCACCGCGGTGTAGGTCCCGGCGCGGGTGACGAGGTCGGCGGCGGCCGGGGACGGGGTGAACAATGACCGGGACACCTCCCAGTCCGCCAGTGCGGCGGGCCCGCCGGGGACGCACCGCACCAGGCCCGCCGCGCAGGACGCGGCGATCCCGGGCACCGGCATGCCGCCGGACGGGTCCCCGGCCCACACCCGCGCCTCGATCCGCCGGACGCCGTCCGCGACGATCAGGCCGCCGGGCGGGGCCTCCCGCGGCGGCGGGGTGATCGGGCGCCAGCGCTCGGCGGGCAGCTCCACGCCGAGGTCGAGCTTGACCGACGATGCGTCCAGCTCGGCGACCGCGTCCGCGGTGACCGAGGTCGCGTACCCCGGGTCCCACGGGTCGATCGTGATCGTGGCGGCCTGCGATGGTGCCGTGGTCACGTGGCCTTCTTCTCCAGATGCGAGCCGGTGCTGTCGCGGGTGACGTCGAAGCGTACCGGGATCCGCTCGGCGAGCGCCGGGACGTGCGTGACCAGGCCGACCATGCGGTCACCGCCGGACGTCAGCCGCTCCAGGGTGGTCGCGACGGTGTCGAGCGTCGCCGGGTCGAGGGTGCCGAAGCCCTCGTCCAGGAAGATGGAGTCGAGGCTGCGGGCCGCGCCGCCGCCGAACCGCGCGACCTGGTCCGACAGCGCGAGGGCGAGGGCCAGCGACGCCTGGAACGTCTCCCCGCCGGACAGCGTCCGCACGCTGCGGCGCAGCCCCGCCTCCGCGTAGTCGATCACCTCGATGGCGTTCCTGGCGTCCAGGACCAGCTCGAACTGGCCGTCCGACAGCTCCCGCAGCGTCTCCGACGCACCCGTGACCAGCATTTCGAGCGCCTCGCCGCACAGCCAGTTCTCGAAGTTGTTGGCGCGCAGCCGGATGGTCAGCTCGTGCGCGACGGCGGCCTCCTCGCGATGGCGGCGGACGTCCTCCGCCAGCCCGGCCGCCATCCGCCGGTCGCGGCGGATCGTGTCGAGCGTGCTCTGCGCCTGGTTGCGGGCGTTCAGCACGGCCTCTCTGACGGTGTCGGGCTCGGCGGACGCGGGCACCGCGATCTCGTGCGCCGCCAGGCGTTCGGCGACCGCGCCGCGTCGTTCGGCGCGCCTTGTGCGGAGGTCGTTCAGGGTGCCGTTCAGCGCCTCGGCGGCCTGCCGGCGCGTGCCCGCCTCCCGGTCGCGCCAGTCGAGCAGGGTGGTCCAGGCCGCGTGGAGGTCGGTCGGGTCGAGGGGCGGAGCGCCGAGCGCGACGACCGTGTCGCGGGCCGCGTCCAGGCGCGCCAGTCCCCGGCCCGCCTCGTCGTTCAGCCGGGCGCACAGGTCCTCGGCCTTGGTCAGGCCGGATTTGGCCGTGAGTGCGTCCTTGCGGGCGCTCTCGGCCTGCTGCTCGGCCGACCGGACGTCTTCCAGACGCCGCTGCACGTCTTCGGCGTCCGGGCGGGCACGGATGTGCTCGGCCTGGGCGTCGAGCTGCCTTTCGAGCCCGTCGAGCTTCTCTTCCAGCCGCCCCAACCTGTTTTCGTGTTCCCGGTGTCTCTGCTGTGCCGTTTCCAGATCGGCGGTGCGTGCCTTGATGTCGCGGTCGGCTGCGCCGAGTGCGGCCGGGGCGTGGTGCTCGGGCAGGCGCGCGACCTCGGTCAGGCACACCGGGCAGGGCTCGCCGACCGCGAGCCGCTGGGCGAGGTCGGCGGCGGCATGGGCGTCGCGGACGCGCTGCCGTTCGTCCTGGGCCTGCTGGAGGTTCGTGCGCGCGACGCCGGCGTCCGCTTCGGCGTCGGCGGCCGCCTGCCGTGCATCCTGCGCCTCCGCGCGGACATCTTCGATCTCTCCGGTGAGGCGGGCGTGGTCGCGGTGCGCCCGCACCGCGAGGTCGAGGACGGTCTTGTCGCCGAGTTCGGCGAGCCGCTCGCGGGCGGCCGACTCGCGTTCCCCGGCCTTGGCCGCCTCTCCCGCGAGCCGCTCGGCTTCGGTGGTCGCGGCGGCGAGGTCGTCCGCGAGCGTCGGGACGTCCGGGGGCATGGCGAGCGCGGTCAATGCGGCGGCGGCGCGCTCGCCCTCGGCGGCTTCGGCCTCCCGATCGCGGATCTCGTCGCCGTCGCGCCGCAGGTCGTCCAGGGCGGAGCGGACCTCGTCACCGAAGGCGTTCCGTGCGTCCAGACGCTGCGCCGCCTCGGATTCGGCGGCCTCGTCCGCCTCGGTGAGCTTGGCGAGCTGGCGCTCGGCGGCATCGGCGTGCGCCTTGGCCGCCTTCTCCTCCTCCCCCGCCCGCCGGTTGATCGCCTCGAAGCCCTTCGCGTCCAGCAGCTGGATCAGCAGGTCCTGCCGTTCACTCGGCTTGGCCTGCAGGAACTCGGCGAACCGCCCCTGCGGGAGGACGACGCACTGGGTGAAGAAGCGGTATTCGAGGCCGGTGATGTGCTCGATCGCCGCCGTCACCTGCTCGCCCGCCGCGATCGTCCGGACCTGTGCGGCGAGGAGCTCCTCGATGCCGCCGGCGGGGTCGGCGGACGGGTCCAGCTCGTCCAGCCGCGCCTCCCGGGTGGTGACCGCGCCTTTGGCGCCCCGCGCCAGCGCCCGGACGACCCCGTACCGGCGGCCCGCCGACTCGAACACGAGCGCGACCTTCCCGGACGTCGCGGACGGCGCCAGCGCCAGCTTGATCACGTTCTCCCGGCCCCAGCGGGGCACCGACCCGTACAGGGCGAAGCAGATCGCGTCGATGACGGTGCTCTTGCCCGACCCGGTGGGGCCGACCAGGACGAAGTAGTCGACGTCGTGCAGGTCGGCGGAGGCGGGGGCGCGGTAGCTGCAGAAGTTCTCCATGTGCACGCACAGCGGGCGCATCAGTCCTCCTGCCCGTCGAGCTCGTCGTAGAGCCGGTCGAACAGCGCCACGACGCGCTCGTCCTCGTGGCCGGTCTGCTCCAGGTAGGTGCGGAAGAGCTGCCGCGGCGTCGGCGCCTCCCGGCTCCCGGCGGCCGCGCGGCGGCGGGAGGACGTCGGCCGGAACGCCTCGTCGATGTCGACGGTCAGCGCGTTCGGCAGGACGTCCCGGACCGCGTCGGCGAGCCCGGCGCGGGGCTTCTCGGCGACGACGACGCGCAGCCACGCGTCCCCGAGATCGTCCGCCATCGCCTCCAGCTCGGGGAGGGAACCGGTGACGGTCCGCAGCACGCGGGCGCTCCGCAGCGTCACCTCGCGCACGTCGGCGGGACGTCCCGGCGCGACGTCGACGACCAGCGCCCCCGGCGTGTTCTGCTCCTCGCCGAAGTCGACGGCGATCGGCGACCCGCTGTACCAGATGGGGCACGGTCCCGGCATCCGCTGCCGCCGGTGCAGGTGGCCGAGCGCGGCGTAGTGCGTGGACGCGGGGAACGCCGACGACTCGAAGTAGTACGAGAAGATCGTCTGCGCCTCCCGCTCGCCGCCGCCCATCCGGCCGCCCGGAAGCGTCCCGTGCGCGGCGACCAGGTTGACGGTGTCGGCGCCGAACTCGGCGGTGAGCGCGTCCGCGAGCCGCGCGAACCGGTGGGCGTAGTCGCGGTTGTGCTGGTCGGGGGTGCCGGTCAGCGCCTCCAGCGCGCGGACGACGTACCGCTGCGACAGGAACGGCATCGCCGCGAGCCGGACCGGTTCGCCGTGCCGGCTCGTCCAGGACAGGACGCCGCCCGCGTCCGGCCGCCGGAACCGCCCGGCGACCCGGATGCCGAGCTGCCGCAGCACCGGCCGGTACACGTCGTCGAGCAGGCGGGGGTCGTCGTGGTTCCCGGCGAGGACGACCACCTCCCGGCCGCCCTCCTGCAGCGCCATCAGCGTCTTCATGACGAGCGCCTGCGCGGGCGGCGTCGGGACCGCGCCGTCGAAGACGTCGCCCGCGACGATGACCGCGTCGACGTCCTCCGCCCGCGCGATGCCGACCAGCTCGTCCAGCACCTTCGCGTGCTCGTCGGCGCGGGACCGTCCGCGGAGCACCTTGCCCACGTGCCAGTCGGCGGTGTGCAGGATCTTCACGTCCACCTCCAGGCGGCTCAGAAGGGCGGCAGCTCCGAGTCGTCGATCGCGGTGAGCCCGGCGAAAGGATCGCCGGACAGGTCGGACGGCGCCCGGTGGCTCGCCTCCGACGGGCGCGTCGCCCACGCCGGGAACGGGAACCCGACCGCGAGCGGCACCGGGATCTCGGGCTGCCCGACGAACATCGTCCCGGGCTTGGCGATCGTGGCCCGCGCCCGCGCCGCCGGCGGCAGCCACCCGTACTCGCCGCGGGTCGCCTCCGCCGCGTCCAAACGTCCCGCGACCCGGACCGCGCAGTTGGCGACGATGCGGCGCTCGACCTCCGAGGCCGTCTGCTGCGCGCCGATGAGGATCACGCCGAGGGACCGGCCGCGCTCGGCGACGTCCAGCAGGATCTCCTTGATCGGGGAGCCGCCCTCGCGGGGCGCGTACTTGTTCAGCTCGTCCAGCACGACGAACAGCAGCGGGCGGGCGCTGCCGGTGCTCTCCTTGCGCGCGAACTCGCCGCGCAGCACGACGCCGACGACGAACCGCTGCGCACGCTCGGGCAGGTTGTGCAGGTCGACGACGGTGACCTGGGTGCGGGACGTGCTGATCGACCGGTCGTCGCGGGCCGCCAGGTCGCCGCGGATGATCGGCGACAGCGACCGGACGGACGAGCGCAGCCGCCGCAGGAACGCGTTGACGGTGCCGAGGCCCATCAGCTGGGCGCCCCACTCGCGCCTGGAGTCCTCGTCGGTCAGCGTGTCCTCGATGAACCCGACCAGGTCCTCGTAGGTGCGGCAGACCTCGGTGTCCCCCAGCCGCACGGCGCCGCCGTCCCCGGCCGGTTTGGCGGCGTGCTTCAGCCGGGCCGCGACCTGCCCGATCAGCATCGTGTACTGGGCCCGCTCGTCCTCGGCGTCGGCGAAGACGTAGCGGAGCAGCTCCTCCTCGCAGAACTCGGCGAGCGTCCAGAAGAACGGGCTGACGTCCTGGGTGCGGGCCGTGACGTGCGGCGTCCCGTTGGGGTCGCCGGGCCTCGGCGGCGCGAAGACGTGGACGCTGCCGAACGGGCCGACCGGCAGCCCGAGCTTTCGATACGACTCCCGCGCGTCCGCGTCGAGCCGGTTGTTGGCGTGGTCGAGGAAGAGCAGGTCCTCGCCCTTCACCGAGAAGATCAGCGCCTTGGTGTTGTGCGCCTCGCCGCCCAGCGCCCCCGAGTTGAAGATCGAGTACAGCAGGTACGTGGCGAACGACGTCTTGGTCGCCACCCCGGACACTCCCGAGATCGACACGTGCGCGCCGCGGGTGCCGTCGAGGAAGTCCATGTTGAGGTGGATCGGCTCGCCGTCGCGCCCGAGCCCGACGGGGAGCCGCCGCTCCATCACGTCGAAGTACAGTGCCCGCTCGCGGTCCTTGTCGCCGGCGCGGCGCGCGACCGTCCCGGGCAGCGGCGGCACGTACACCTCGGGCTCGACCCGCGTGACCGTGACCTCGGCCGACTCCACCACGGCCGCGGGCAGCACGCCCTGGCTGATCAGGAACACGTCCGAGTCGTAGGCGGCGCCCTCGTGCCGGGCCTCGACGTTCGTCACGACCCCCGCGATGAGGACCTCGCCGCGTCCGGGCACCTCCCGGCGCGCCGCGATCACCTCGTCCAGCTGGACGACCGTGCCGGGCTCCAGCCCGACCCAGAACGACAGCGGCGTCGCCGTCTGGGTGCCGAGCACCCGTCCCACGACCTCGCCGCCGCCGCCCGCCGCCTCCGCGGTCATACCGCCACCCGCATCACCAATGCCCACATGTCCACCACGGTGGCTTACCACGGGGAACACCGGTTCTGCGACTTCAGTGGCGATTTCGGCCACCGACGGTGATCAGTCGGTGCCGTGATCAGTCAGTGCCGTGATCAGTCAGTGCCGTGATCAGTCGGTGCCGGACTCCATGGCCGCGCGGTCGAGGACCTCGGCGTCCCGGGAGTCCTTGCCGCGGGACGCGATCGCCTGGGCGCCGCCCTCGTCCATCGCGCCGATGAGCCCGGTGGACGCGGCCTGCGCGGCGCCGATCAGGGCCGGGTGCGAGCTGCCGACCATGCCGAGCCCGGCGTACTGCTCCAACTTGGCGCGGGAGTCGGCGATGTCGAGGTTGCGCATGGTCAGCTGGCCGATGCGGTCGACGGGCCCGAAGGCGGAGTCCTCGGTGCGCTCCATGGACAGCTTGTCCGGGTGGTAGCTGAACGCGGGACCGGTCGTGTCGATGATCGAGTAGTCCTCGCCGCGCCGCAGCCGCAGGGTCACCTCGCCGGTGACGGCCGTCCCGACCCACCGTTGCAGGGACTCGCGGAGCATGAGCGCCTGCGGGTCGAGCCAGCGGCCCTCGTACATGAGCCGGCCGAGCCGCCGCCCCTCGCTGTGGTAGGTGGCGAGGGTGTCCTCGTTGTGGATCGCGTTGACGAGCCGCTCGTAGGCGGCGTGCAGCAGCGCCATGCCGGGCGCCTCGTAGACGCCGCGGCTCTTGGCCTCGATCACCCGGTTCTCGATCTGGTCGGACATGCCCATGCCGTGCCGTCCGCCGATGGCGTTGGCCTCCAGCACCAGGTCGACGGCGGTCCCGAACTCCTTGCCGTTGATCGTCACCGGCCTGCCCTGGGCGAAGCCGATGGTGACGTCCTCGGCGTGGATCTCCACGTCCGCGTCCCAGAACTTGACGCCCATGATCGGCTCGACCATCTCGATGCCGGCGTCGAGGTGTTCGAGGGACTTGGCCTCGTGGGTCGCACCCCAGATGTTGGCGTCGGTCGAATAGGCCTTCTCCGTGCTGTCCCGGTAGGGCAGCCCGTGGGCGAGGAGCCACTCCGACATCTCGGTGCGGCCGCCCAGCTCGCTGACGAAGTCGGCGTCCAGCCAGGGCTTGTAGACCTGCAGCGCCGGGTTGGCCAGCAGGCCGTACCGGTAGAACCGCTCGATGTCGTTGCCCTTGAAGGTGGAGCCGTCGCCCCAGATCTGGACGTCGTCCTCCAGCATCGCGCGGACCAGCAGCGTGCCGGTGACCGCCCGTCCGAGCGGGGTGGTGTTGAAGTAGCTGCGCCCGCCGGACCGGATGTGGAACGCGCCGCACGCCAGCGCCGCGAGCCCCTCCTCCACGAGGGCCTCACGGCAGTCGACCAGGCGCGCGACCTCGGCCCCGTACCTGGCGGCGCGGCCGGGCACGGAGGCGATGTCGGGTTCGTCGTACTGCCCGATGTCGGCGGTGTAGGCGCACGGCACGGCGCCCTTGTCGCGCATCCACGCGACCGCCACGGACGTGTCGAGGCCACCGGAGAAGGCGATCCCGACGCGCTGGCCGACGGGCAGGGAGGTCAGCACTTTCGACATGAGCACAAGTATGCACGCTCCTGCATGAACATGCAAAGCCCGAATCGTGCAACCGGTTGCGGACACCCGGGCATGGCAGGCCGCCCGGCCGTCTTGACAGGGTCATGCGTTAGCGCAAACATTCTCGACATCCGCCCCCAGCGCCCGGGAGCCCACCTCCATCGAAGACAAGGAGGATCCGCGCGTAGCTCGATGTTTGCGCTAACAGGTTCCGCGACCGTCCCGGGCCACCGGCTCCTCGTCTCTCTCCCACCCCCTTCGCGAGAGGAACACCGATGAAGCGCGTCC
>NZ_SMKY01000193.1 GCF_004349235.1 Actinomadura darangshiensis
CCTCGGGGGTGGGCATGGTGGGTCGCTCCGACTCGGCGGCCCCCAACGCATGGGAGTGGCCTCTGAGGTAGTCACTTTCCTCTAGGTACCTACTATCCCGAGGATGTTAGCTTCGCCGTGATCGCAAGAAGACACGGGAAGACACGGGAGTTGACATGTTTGCTGTGACGGGTGCGACTGGGAACGTCGGGCGGTCGCTGGTGCAGGCCCTGGCGGAAGCCGGCGAGCGGGTGACGGCGGTGTCGAGGGGGATGGCCTCGGTGGAGCTCCCAAGCGGCACCAGGCACGTCAAGGCCGATCTTGGTGCGCCTGAGACGCTGCGGCCCGCTCTCGACGGTGCCGAAGCCTTGTTCCTGCACGACGGCGGCGCGGGCGGCCACGGGTTCGATCCCCGGGCCATCATGGACGTTGCCAAGGCCGCCGGAGTCGGCCGAGTGGTGCTGCTTTCCTCGCAGGGCGTGGTGACCAGGCCCGAGTCGCCCTCGCATGGAGGGGTCGGGCGGGCGATCGAGGACGCGGTCCGCGAGTCGGGTCTGGCCTGGACGATCCTGCGGCCCGGCGGCTTCGCGTCCAACGCCTACGCCTGGGCGGAATCGGTCCGTGCCGAGCGGACCGTCGCCGCACCGTTCGGCGACGTCGGGATCCCGGTGATCGATCCGGCGGACATCGCCGAGGTGGCAGCCGTGGCCCTGCGCAAGGACGAACACGCCGGCCACAGCTACGAGTTGAACGGGCCGGCGGTCGTCACGCCCCGGCAGCAGGCCGAGGTGATCGGCGCGGCCCTCGGCGAGCCTCTGCGATTCGTGGAGCTGACCCGGGACGAGGCGCACGCGCGGATGACCGCATTCATGCCGGAGCCGGTCGTCGAGACCACGCTGGCCGTCCTCGGCGAGCCCAAGGCCGCCGAGTTGCGGCTCAGCCCGGACGTCGAGCACGTCCTGGGGCGTGCGCCCCGTCCCTTCGCCGAATGGGCCCGCCGCAACGTCGAAGCCTTCCGGTAAACAGCGGTTACGTCGCCTCCGGCCTCCCGGCAACGGCAGGCCGGAGGCGCGGACGTTCAACACCCACCGAAACGCGGACCTGCGCCAAATCCTCGTCCGCGATTTACGCAACACCCACATGCGCACGACGAAAACCGTCGTCGGCCGAGCGCGACAACTTTTTAAGATCGCCTTTTCTGAACCACCCGATTCGCCGCGCCCCCGCTCCCTTGATCACAAGGTCGCGCGGAGGCCAGGGAAGGTTTACACGGGCTTCACAGGTGTCCGGACCCGGTCATCAAACCAATCTTTCCCTCTCTTTCCATTGCGCCGCATTAGAGCCTGGCTAAGCTCCTGCCTCACCATCATTCTCTTCCGTCTCACCCGGTCGCGTTCTGCGCGGCACTCGCATGTCAGTCACGTTGATGCGTGGCGTCCCCGCCATTGCCGAGGCGCCGTTCTTATCCGGGAAAACACGGAGAGACCCGATCAGAGGAGTAAGGGCAATGCGCTCAAGTCGGTTGGCCGCGGCGGCGATCGCCGCGGGATCCATGGTGCTCGGGATGGCGGGTCCCGCACTTGCCACCTCCGCCGCCAAGCCGGTCACCCCCGGCGCCTTCTGCAAGGACGCGCAGGTCAATCAGCACGGGCGGACCAAGACCGGCAAGCTGATGGTCTGCAAGAGGAAGGCCGGTGAAGAGCGGGCCCGCTGGGTCGCCGCCGGCCCGGAGGACAACCCGCCGACGCAGCAGTTCAAGTTCGGTGCGGACAAGGTGAAGCTGTCCAGCCGGCGGGTCGCGCCCGGGTTGAGGACGACGTTCAGGGTCGCTTGCCCGAACACGGTGACCGTCACGGGGAACGGCTACACCCGGAACCCGCTGCCGGTGAAGAAGATCGGCAAGAACACCTGGACCGCGACCGGTACGTTCCGCAGCCACCTCCCCAACCCGACGATCGCCACGGTGGTCTGCAAGGGCTTCGGGTCGGTCAGGTTCAGCGACAGCCCCGAGAAGGGCGGCACCGGCATGAAGCCGAACCAGCCGAAGATCCCCGTCGGGCGAATCGACACCGGTGACGGCAGCATGTACGGCCGGACGGACGGCTCCGCCGCGCCGCTGCTCGCAGGCGGCTGGGGCGTGCTCATGGCCGCGGGGCTCGGCGCCGTCGCGCTGCGCCGGCGTACGGTGCGGGAGCGGCCGTAAGTTGGCTGGTCTCCCGATCCCGGCCACCGGTCGCCGCGTCCTGAGCGCGGCGGCCGGCGCGCTGCTCACCGGACTGCTGATCGCCGGCTGCGGAGGCGGCGACGGCGCCACGGCCGCCTCTCCCTCCGCCACTCCGAGACCCGAGACGGGCGGGGGCGCCGGCGGCACCACGGCCGCGTCCAACACCTCGGTTTTGTCCCACTCCGTGCCGGTCAAGATCTCCATCCCGAAGATCGGGGTGTCGGCGCCGGTCGGGCAGATCGGGCTGCGTACCGACGGCCGTATCGAGGAGCCGCCGCTGAGCCGGCCGAATCTGGCGGGCTGGTACAAGGAGGGCGTCACGCCCGGCGAGGTAGGGCCGTCGGTCATCCTCGGCCATGTCGACGCCAACGGGAAGCCGGCCGTCTTCTACCGGCTGAAGGACCTGAAGCCGGGCGACAAGATCCAGGTGGGCCGCAAGGACGGCACCACCGCCGCGTTCGCCGTGCAGCGTGCGCAGCGCGTGGACAAGGACGCCTTCCCGCACGAGAAGGTCTTCGGCGAGACGCTCGACCACGCGTCCCTCCGGCTGGTGACCTGCGGGGGCGCGTTCGACCCCAAGGCGGGCCACTACACCGACAACCTGATCGTCTACGCCGCCCTGGCAGGCGCCTGACCGCGTCCCGAAGCGCCCGCCCGTCCACTCCATGAACGGGCGGGCGTCGGCGTCGCGAGACCTGCCTCACCCATTCGGCAACTACTTGACGACCCGGAAAGTGGATAGTACTTTCCATAGCGTCAAGTAGTTGCCGAGGAAGCAGGTCCCCCCGTGAACGACTTCTCCACCGCCGACGACGCCCTCGCCGAGATCGAGCGGACCCAGCAGCGGGCGTACGCCGGCCAGCGCCTCCCGCTCTGGTATCTGCCGGGTGTGGTCGGCCTGGGGACGGTCGCCGGGATCGCCGCCGAGGTGGACGGCACGGCCCAGATCGTCCTGACCGTGCTGGGAGTCGTGGGGCTCGCCGCGCTCACCGCCCTGCTGGCCTCCCGCACCCGCATCAAGTTCAGGCAGCGCACATGGACGGTGAGGGCGGGCGCGTGGATGGCGGCATGGTTCGTGTCGGCCCTCGTCCTCTGGGGCGTGGTTCCACTCCTCATCGGCCTGTTCACCGACTCGGACGTTTGGCAGAAAGCGATCGCGGGGGTCGTCACCGCCGCGTACACGGCGGCGACCACGCGCCCGGCCGAGAACCGCATGTTCGCTCACCTGGGCGTGGTGCGGTGAACCTCGACCCGGTGATCCACACCCCGGCACGCCTGAAGATCGTCTCGCTGCTGGCCACCGCGACCGAGACCGAGTTCGCCTTCGTCCGCGACACCCTCGACATGAGCGACTCGGTGGTGTCCAAGCACGCGAGCGCCCTGGAGAAGGCAGGCTACGTCGAAGTCCGCAAAGGGTACGTGGGGAAGCGTCCCCGCACCTGGTTCAAGCTCACGCGCCAAGGCCGGCAGGCGTTCGACGAGTACGTCACCACCCTGCAGACCATCGTCGGACGTCCCCTCGCCGACCACCCTGATGGCGCCCCCGCGACCGAATGACCGTGACGGTGCGCGTCGCGGCCGGGTCAGGCGGCGGGGGCGTGTTCACGGAGGCCGCCGAGTGCCCGGCTCCAGGCGACGACCTGGTCGAGCATGGTGTCGAGGGCGGCATCGTGCTGGGCGGCGGGGGCGAGGCCGGCGAGGTCCGTCCCGAAGTCGTTGAACAGCGAGAGGGCGACCTGGGCTCCGACCGTGGCGACCTGGACGGCGGCCAGGACCTGGCGCAGGTGCTCGACGCTTCGGACGCCGCCGTCGATCCCGTAGCCGACGAATCCGGCGGCCTTGTTGTTCCACTCGGCGTAGAGGTGCCGAATGGTTGTACTCGGGGACGACGAAGACGAAACCGTCGTAGCCGGCGATCTTCTCGGCCCAGGCGTGAGTGTGCGGACGCGTGTAGTGGCCGCGTGACGGCGGGACGGGCTCGTCCAGGAGCGGCAGGCCGAAGTCGGCGATGTCGACGATCTCGAAGTGCGCGTCGTCGCGTCCGGCGGCGGGTGACACCGGGTACGCGGTCCCAGCGGTGCCCGGCCGGCAGCGCGTAGATCGGACGCGGGACCAGCGCGCCATCGGCGTCGGCGACGAGCGCCCGCAGGCTCTCGTCCCAGCCGGTGAAGTGCTCCAGGATCCGCGCCTTGGCGGTATCGGTGTCGGTGAAGTCGATGCTCGTCACCCAGTTCTCGGGCACGGTGAGCGCGGTGTAGGCGTGCAGGCTGTCGTCGGGTTCGCGGTGTGCGAGGAACCCCTTTCCCTTGCCGAGGGCGAAGAACACCCCGCTGCCGATGACGGCGGCGCTCCGGGGGTGCCGGTCGTCGGCGTCCAGCAGATCGGCCTCGACGAAGGATGTGCCGGAGAAGACCGGCTCGGCTCCGGAGACCAGCGGGCGGACCCGCGACCAGGCCCCGTCGGCGACGGCCGGCAGACCCGTCGTGAAGCTGGAGCCGTCGGCGAGCGTCACCTCATGGCGGCCGCCGCCCAGCGGGCGTGCCGCGATGATCTTCGCCCCCCAGCGGACCGTCCCTTCGGGCAGCGAGTCGAGCAGGAGGTCGCGCAGTTGTCCGCGCTCCACTTCCGGCGCCGTCGTCCCCTTCTCCCATGTGGAGGTGACGTGCTCTGGGGTCAGGTCAGTAGGTGGTCCAGGACCAGCCAGGCACCTACCGCGATCATGGCGGCTCCGGAGAGACGGCCCGTCCAGCGGGCGGCGGCGGGGTCGGCGGTCAGGGCCGTGCGGATCAGGGCGCCCAGGCCGAGGTAGAAGAGCGCGCAGGTGATCATGAAGGTCAGGCCCAGGACGGCGAGTTGCGCGGGCATGGGCCAGCCGTCGCTCGGGTCCGCGAACTGGGGCAGCAGCGCCAGGAAGATCAGCAGGCCCTTGGGGTTGAGGCCGCTGACGCCTATGCCGCGCAGGAACGTGCTCCAGTCGGTACCGGGTTCGGCTTCCAGGCGGGACGTCGACGGGTGGGCGAACGTCGTCGCGCCGTGCCAGATGAGGTAGAGGCCGCCGACGAGGGTGAGGCCGGTCAACAGGGCGGGTGAACCGGCCACCAGGGCGCCGACGCCGGCCGCGACCACGACCGTGATCGCGGCGTAGCCGGCGGTCAGGCCGGTCACGGCCGGAAGGAGGGAACGGCCGCGCAGGCCGGCGCCGATGGTGAACGCCCAGTCGGGACCAGGGACCACGATGAGCAGGAGTGCGACGCCCCAGAAGGCGAGTACGGAACCGGCGCCCATGACATTCTCCCCGGATGGCGGTCATTACCGGGAGAATATGATTGATCGGGCGGAAGGTGATTTTAAATTTCACCCTGTTGGCGGGTGTTTGTGGAAGGAACTTCTACATGGATGCGATTGATCGGAAGATCCTTGCTTTGCTGCAGGAGGACGGCCGGTTGACGGTCACCGAGTTGGCGTCTCGGGTGGGACTGAGCGTTTCGCCGTGTCACCGGCGGCTGCGGGAACTGGAGCGCAGCGGCGCGATCCGGGGGTACCGGGCGGTCGTGAACGCCGCTGCCCTCGGCCTCACCTTCCAGGCGCTCGTGTTCGTCACCATGCGGCAGGAGGACCGTGACACCCTGCTCGGATTCGAGGCGGCGGTCGCGGAGGTGCCGGAGGTCGTCCAGGCGCAGCGGCTGTTCGGCGATCCCGATTATCTGCTGCGCATCGTCACCGCGGATCTGACCGCCTACCAGGAGCTGGAGGACGACGTGCTGTCCGCACTGCCCGGTGTGCAGCGGCTGAACTCCACGCTCGTGATGAAACACGTCGTGGACCATCGGCCGCTGCCCACGTGAGCTACTGCTGGACGATCCAATGGTCGTTGGAACCGGCCTTGACGAATTGGAGCGACGGGCACAGGTAGTCGCTCGGGTTCGGATTCGCGGTCGGCTGCCAAGGCGAGTCGGACGGGCTCGCCGGGGTCCAGGAGCCGTTGCGGCGGAGCTGGATGGAACTGCTTTCGAAGACGACGTTCTTCGCGTCGTCGCAGTAGTAGGCGTTGCCCGTTCCCGGGTCGCGGGTCGCGTAGATCTCGAAGATGTCCCAGCCGTAGGTCAGCTGGCTCGTGTCGCTGCCCGACTTGCTGTAGAAGAGGCTCCACGAGCCGGTCGCGTAGTTGTAGAGGTAGGCCGACCAGGCATTGGTGGACGCGTTCGTCTGCACGAGCTGGACGCTGTAGGCCGGATGGCCGTTCACCGGCTTGGTGTAGGTCTGGACGAAGCTCGCGTCCATCTTGACTTCCTTGGCCGGCCCGTTGCCGCCGCACCAGTCCCAGGCCCATATCTCGTTCCCGACGGCCTGCGAATAGACGGTCGTGACCTCCATGCAGGACCCGGCCGCCTTGATGGTGGGCGTGTATGTGAAATCGGCGCTGTTGGACACCTGGTAGGACGTGTCGACGCTGTGGGTCGCCTGCATTCCGTCGTGGGTTCCGGCGGCCGGCTCGACGCCCCAGAAGTGGTGGATCTGCTCGCGGCGCAGGCGGGAGCGGTGCAGGTCGCGGAACCTCTCCACGGCCTTGGCGTTGCGGGCGTTCGGGGTGAAGTCGCGGGCACCAGCGACACGTCCGTGTTTCGGTGCGCGGGGGTCGGGACTCGACGCGGAAGGGCCGGATGCGGAAGGGCCGGACGCGGGCGAGGCGGTGGCGCTCGTGGCCGGAACGGCCGTGAAGGTGGCGAGAACGGCGCAGGCGAGCAGGGTTCGACGCTGCATCACGCGACTCCTTTGAAGCGTGGCGGGGAGCAGTAAACCGTTGAAAGCCGCGCGCGCCGGCCGTGGCATGAATATGCGGGGATCATGCCGCCCAAAGGATCGCGACCCGTCCGCCCTACTGTCAACGAGTCGTTTTTCAACGCACTTTCAGAGAGCACTGAAAACAGCGGGACGGGCCCTCGGATGGAGAGCCCGTCCCGTAGCGGTGGATCTGAACGTCAGCGGCGGTAGAGGTTGAGCCTCTCCTCGCCGATCTTCTCGCGGAGCGCCGGGTCGTCCACGCCCTGGCCCTCGGCGGTGGCGCCGCACAGGACGGCGACCTTGCCGATGTGCTGGTTCGTCTGGACCGCGCGGGTCGCGTCCCCTGCCTCGTCCAGCGGGAACACCGTCGAGAGCGTCGGGTGGATCATGCCGAGGCCGATGAGGCGGTTGGTCTCGACGGCCTCGTGGTAGTTGAAGCCGTGCGAGCCGATGATGCTCTTCAGCCGCATCCACAGGAACCGGTTGTCGTACTCGTGCTTGTAGCCGGTCGACGAGCCGCAGGTGACGACCTTGCCGCCGCGCTTGGCGACGTACACCGACGCGCCGAACGTCTCGCGGCCGAGGTACTCGAACACGATGCCGGGGTCCTCGCCGACGAGCCGGCGGATCGCCTCGCCCAGCATCCGCCCCGCCTTGGGGTGCCGGAGGCCCTGCTCGCCGAGCTCCAGGTCGTTGCGGTTGATGACGTGCTCGCAGCCCTGCGACCGGACGATGTCGGCCTTCTCGTCCGACGACACGACCCCGACCGGGATGCCGCCGCCGTTCTTGACGAGCTGCGTCGCGAACGAGCCGAGCCCGCCGGTCGCGCCCCAGATCAGCACGACGTCGCCCTGCTTCATGCGGGCGCCGTGCGTGCCGACGAGCATCCTGTAGGCGGTCGCGGCGCACAGCGTGGTCGAGCCTGCCTCCTCCCAGGTCAGGTGCGCGGGCTTGGGGATCAGCTGGTTCGCCTTGACGATGCAGTACTCGCCGAGCGACCCGAAGTTCGTCTCGAAGCCCCAGGCGAGCTGCGACTCCGACATCATGCCGTCGTCGTAGGAGCCGTGGTCCTCCTCGTCCACGTAGGACGGGGACAGGACGACCTTGTCGCCGACCTTCCAGTGCTTCACGCCGCTGCCCGTCCGGACGACGACGCCGGAGCCGTCCGAGCCGAGGATGTGGTACGGCAGGTCGTGCCGCGCGCCGTGCCAGCCCTGCCGGCCGAACTTCTCCAGGAACGCGAACGTCGGGACCGGCTCGAAGATCGCCGACCAGACCGTGTTGAAGTTGATCGCGGCCGACATCACCGCGACGACGCACTCGTCGGGCGCCAGCTCGGGCATCTCGACCTCGCCGACGTGCAGCGACCGGCGCACGTCCTTGTCGGTCCGGCCCTCGAAGATGCCGACCTCGTCCTTGCGTGTGAACGCGGCGCGGAAACGGGTCGGCAGGTCGATCTCCTGCAGCTCGGGGCCGCTCGCGCCTGACCTGACGGCGTCGAGCAGGGCGTTGGACGAGCCGGGGTGGGCCATGAGTGTCCTCCGTGGAACGACGGGGTTCGTTGGACGGCCGTCAGCGGGCCGTGTCGAGCGTGGGGACGGCGTCGCGCCTCCGCCGTCCGGACAACCGGGCCTCCAGGTGCGCGGCGAGAACATCCACACCGGGCGGGTCGAGGAGGTTGAGGTGGTGCACACCGGGGATCGTGACGATCTCCAGGTCCGAGCAGAGCCCGCCGAAACCGTTGGTCCCGTCGAGCACATAGCGGGCATCCCGGACGGCCCAGGGGGTCTCCTCGGGCGCGTAGTACAGGATGACGTGTCCGTCGTACGGCTCTGGCTGGTACGCCTCCAGGGAGCGGGTGTCCTGGTGGGACGTGAGCTGGTGCGTGAGGGCCGCCGGGGGGATGTAGTCCACCAGCGGGGCCGCACGCTCCATGACCAGCGCGAACTGCGATTCCTCGTCCAGCCCGGACAGCTCCTCGTAGGTGAGGGTGACGTCCAGGCCGTACGTCTCGTTGATGTAGTCGGCGAACGCGGAGAAGCGGCGGGCGAGCGTGTCAGACTCGTCGTCCACGGCGAGCGGGAGGCCCGCGTCGAACAGGGCGACGAACTCGACCTCGCGTCCGGCCCGCTGGAGTTGCCGGGCGGTCTCGTAGGCGAGGACACCGCCGAACGACCAGCCGCCGAGCCGGAACGCGCCCTCGGGCTGCGCCTCCACCAGGTGCTGGACGTACCGGGCGGCCCGTTCCTCGACGGGGGGCGCGTCCTCGAACCGTTCCAGGCCGTACACCGGCTGGTCGCCGCCGAGCAGGTCGGTGAGCTGCCGGTAGCAGGCGGTGGTGCCGCCCGCCGGATGCGCGATGAAGATCGGCCGGCGGTCCCCGGCGGGGTCGCTGTGGGGGGACGCCCCCCCACGCCCCCCGGAACGGCCCCTGTTCAGCGGCCGGACGGTCTGCCGCGCCGCCTCCTCGTCCGCCGCCCGGATGTACTCGGCGACGTTCTCCGCCGTCGGGACCTCGAACAGCTCACCGCGGGTGACCTCGGCGCCGAGCTCCTGCGCGACCCGCGCGACGACCTGGTCGGCCTGGTGCTCCCGGCCGCCGAGCTCGGCGAAGAAGTCGGCCGTGACGCCGACGCGGTCGAGGCCGAGGACGTCCTCCAGGATGCGGACGGCGAGGCGCTCGGCGGCATCGCGTGGCATGACATATCCGGATTCGGCGTTCGATACCGCCGTCGCCTGGGGTGCGTCCGCGTCCGCCAGGCCCAGCTCGCCGGCCGCCCACTCCTCGAACACGTTCACGCTGGCGCCCTGGAGCAGCACCGACGCCGGGACGGTCAGCCCCAGGTCGTGCTCGACGCCGCTCTTGATCCGGACCGCGACGAGCGAGTCGAGACCGAGGTCGGTGAGCGGGACGGCCGGGTCGAGGCGCTGCGGATCGAAGCCGAGGACGGCCGCGATCCGGTGCCTGACCTGCGCGGCGATCATCTTCCGCGCGATGCCGGGGTCGAGGTCCTTGAGCGCCTCGACGCCGGGCCAGTCGCTCTCGTCCTGCTGCTCGTCCGCCGCCTCGGTGAGCGCGGCGAAGTACGGCATGTTCCGGATCTCGGGGAAGAGCCCGACCGCCGTCGCGGGATCGAAGCGCAGCACGCCCGTCGCGTTCATACCGTGGACGAGCAGCGCCTCCAGCGCCTCGGCGCCCTCCGCCGGGCTGATCGGGTCGATGACGGTGACCGCCACCTCGGCGGCCCCGCCGACCTGTGACCAAGTGCCCCAGTTGATGGTGGTTCCGGGACGTCCGTTGGCGCGCCGGTACGCCATCAGCGCGTCGATCGCGGCGTTCGCCGCGGCATAGGCGGCCTGACCCGGCGAACCGAGCAGCGCGGCGGCCGACGAATGCATGACAAGCCAGTCGAGGTCGATGTCCCAGGTGGCCTCGCTGAGCCGGCGCGCGCCCTCGACCTTCGCCGTCCACACCCTGTGGAGATCGTCCGGCCCGAGGTCGGCGATCAGCCGGTCGTCGATGGCGCCCGCCCCGTGCACCACACCGCACAGCCTGGTGCCGCCCTCCTGGGCGACCTTGATGAGGCGCTCGGCGGTGCCCGGCTGCGCGATGTCGCCCAGGACGACACCGACGTCCACGCCGTCCTCGCGCAGGCGCGCGATCACCTTCTCGGCGTCGGCGCCGGGCCCGCCGCGCCCGGACAGGACGATCCGCCCCGCCCCTCTTTGGGCCAGCAGCCGCGCGGTGACCAGCCCGATCCCGCCGTACCCGCCGGTGATCACATAGGCGCCGCCGCGCCGGACGATCCGCTTCTTCTTGCCCTGCTCCTCCGGCAGGACGGCCTGCCCCAGCCGCGCCACGTACCGCGTCCCGCCACGCCACGCGACCTCACGTGCGTCATCGTCGGCCAAGAGTTCGGCGACGAGATCGGCCGGACGGTCGACATCCACATGCGTGGCGCGCTGAACCGTCCGCTCGAACGCGAGGACGCGCGTAAGCGCACTGACGAACCCGTGCCCAGGAAGCCCGTCCCCTGCGAGGGGCAGTGCACTACGGGTCGCGACATAGAGACGGGGCCCGTCAGGCAGGCTCCTGCTCACCCCTGCGACGGCGAGCACCAGCTCCTCATCGACGAGGTCGGCCGAAGGCACGAGCACGACACCTTCGACGGGCTCGTCTGGCTCGTCCATGGCCGGATGCTCGTCCGGCGGCCGATCCATCACCCGATGCCGGACAACCCGCTTCCCGCGCTCCTCCAGCCCGGCAACCGTCGCGCTACCGAGCACATCGTCATCCTCAGCCAACACAAGCCACGTACCAACACCGAACGCGGCCCCCTCAGCAGACCGACGACCAGCCGATTCGGCCCCATCAAGAAGCACACCCTCGCCACCAGCACGCACCGCCCGGCCGTCAGCAGACACGGCCCCGGCGCCAGCACGCACGGGCCCTGCCTCGGCACCGTCACCATCATGCACAGACCGGTTGTCGGCAGGCGTGGCGCCGGCGCTAGCGCGCGCGGGAGCGGTGTCGGGGAGGGGGGATTCGGTCCAGGTGAGTTCGACGAGCTTGTCGGTGAGCGGGACGGGGATGTCGTGGCGCCCCGCTTGGCGGAGCACTATGCCGGTCGCTTCGGCAAGGATCTGGCCGTCAGCGGCCAGGAGCGCGATAGAGCCGGTGACGTTCGTGTCGTCCCGCGTCACCTTCGCCTGGACGTGACCGCCGCGGTGGGTCGGGCCGTACACGCGGAGGCTGCCGATCGTCTCGGCGAGCCACACGGTGCCGTCGCCCGCCGCCACCTCGTCCGACAGAACGGACAGGCAGCGGTCGAACACCTCGGGATGCAGGCGGTAGTGGCGGCTGCCGCGCTCGGCGGCCGTCACCTCGGTGGCGGCGCCGTGCTCGGACGCGGCCGGGGCGCGGCGGTCTTCGCCCACATCCGCGCTGGCCAGCCGCACCCACGTGCCCGCCGGCGTCAGCGCGTGGACCTCCACCCGCTGCTCCGCCTCGGTGAACGTCGTCGTCACGGTCGTATGGCCGCCGAGCGCGAGCGGCCGCTCCATCCACAGGCTGTTGACGCGGATGTCCTCGGTGCCGAGCGCGGTCGCACCGGCGGCGAGCGCGATCTCCGCGAACGCCGCGACCGGCAGCGCGTGCAGCCCGTGGACGGCCAGACCGTCCAGCCAAGGCTGCGCGGCCAGGCCGACGTCGGCGCGCCACGCGTGGCGGTCTTCGCCGGGCAGCTCCACGTGCGCGCCGAGCAGCGGGTGCTCGTCATGCTTGGACGCCCTGCGCGCCGACAGGTCGACCCAGTGCCGCTCGTGCCGCCACGGGGACTGCGGAACGTCGATGACCCGCCCGCCGGCCGGCTTCGCGGTCGCGTGGCCGTGCGCGGCGAGGGTGGCGAGCTGTGCGTGGAACGTCAGCGTGTCGTCGGTCTCCTGGCCCTTCGGCGCCCGCTTGAGCGTGTGGGTGACGAGCGCGCCCGTCCCGTCCAGGGTCTCGCCGACGCCGTGGGCCAGGATCGGATGCGCGTTGACCTCGACGAACGTCCGGAACCCGTCCTCCGCCGCAGCCGCCACCGCATCCGTGAGCCGCACCGCATTACGCAAGTTGGCGACCCAATACTCAACCCCGAGCCCGGCCGAGGCCCCGCCCGTCGCGTCCTTGTCCGGCGCCGCGGATCCCGTGGCCGCCGCACTCCCAGACCCCGCAACGGCCATCGCCGCACCCGCAGGCGCCGCACCGGCGGACGCTTCGGCCGCCGCCCCACCGGCCGCTTCGGGCGCCGCACCGGCGGCCGCCGCGGCCTGCGCACCGGCAGGCGCCTCACTGGCCTCGGCTGACGCTCCCTCGTCCGGCGTCACTGTGCGGGCGGGTGCGTTCGCGGTGTTGGACGGCGTGGTGTCCGCCGGGTGCGGCGTGAGGGCGGGGGTTGCGTTGATGAGGGTGCGGGGGTCGTCGAGAGCCGTCGTGTAGAGCTTGATGCCGGCGGCGAGCGGGGTGCCGGGGTCGGCGCCGACGTCGGCGAGGAGTTCGCGCAGGTCAGGGAGCAGCGGGTCGACCTGGGGCGAGTGGCCGGCGCCTTCGGCCTGCACCATCCGGGCGAGCCGGCCCTCGGCCTCCGCGCGCTTGACGATCTCGGCGACCTGGCCGGCGTCGCCGGTGACGACGGTCTGCTTCGGCGAGGAGTGGACGGCCGCGTAGACCTCGGGCAGGCCGTCCGCGAGGCGCGCGACCTCCTCGGCGGACGCGCCGAGGACCGCCATCGCGCCGCCGCCGACCAGCCGGGTCAGCAGGCGGGACCGGCGGCAGATGACGCGGACGCCGTCCTCCAGGGTGAGCGCGCCGGCGACGACGGCCGCCGCGACCTCGCCCATCGAGTGGCCGATGACCGCGCCGGGCGTGACGCCGTACGCCTTCCACATGCGGGCCAGGCCGATCTGGATGGCGAACAGCACCGGCATCGCGTCGGCCGGTCCGTCCGGCTTGCGGCCCTCTTCGAGGAGCGCCCACAGGTCGGGGCCGCCCTCCTCGGCGAACAGCCCGTCCAGGTCGTCGATGGCCTCGGCGAACGCGGGCTCCTCCTCCAGGAGCCGCTGCGCCATGCCCGCGCGCTGCGCCCCGTACCCGGAGAAGACCCATACGGGACGGCCCGGAGCCCCGAGCGCCGTGCCGGACACCACGCCGGGGTGAGGACGTCCTTCGGCGAGCGCCGCCAGGCCCTCGACGAGCCCGGCCTGATCACGGGCGGCGACGGCGGCGCGGGACCGTCCACGGCCACTGCGCCTGTGCAAGGTGCGGGCGACATCGGCCAAGTTCGCTTCCTGGCCTGGAAGCCACTCGGCGAGAAGGGCCGCATGGTCGCGGATACGGTCGTCGCTAGTGTCGGACAGCGGGAACGTCCGGACGACGGCCGGATGGACGGTCGTCTCCTGCTCGGGAGCCTCTTCCAAGAGGATGTGTGCGTTCGTCCCACCGAAACCGAACCCGGACACACCAGCGCGTGCGGGACGCCCTGTGTCGAGCCAAGGCGTCTCTTCCGCGACGACCGCGAGGCGCAGTTCGTCGAACGGGATGTGCGGATTGGGCTCCTTGTAATGCGCGCTTGGCGGGATGACCCTGTGATGCAGCGCGAGGACGGTTTTGATGAGTCCGGCTATGCCCGCTGCCGACTCCATGTGCCCGAGATTGGACTTAGCGGAGCCGAGCAGTAGGGGCTTGTCAGGTTCGCGACCCGCACCGAGGATTTCGCCGACCGCCTTGGCTTCGATCGGGTCGCCTAGGAACGTCCCCGTCCCATGGGCTTCGACGTAGTCGACCTCACGCGTGTCGACGCCCGCGCTGGCGTACACGTCCCGCAGGAGTGCGCGCTGCGCCTCGGAGTTGGGGGCGACGAGGCCGTTCGACCGTCCATCGGAGTTGACGCCGGAGCCCTTGATGACGGCGAGGATCCGGTCGCCGTCCCGCGTCGCGTCGGACAGGCGCTTCAGGACGACGGCGCCGCAGCCCTCCGCGCGGACCATGCCGTCGGCGGACGCGTCGAACGCCTTGCAGTGGCCGTCCGCCGCCGTCCCGCCGGCGAGGTCGAACGTCATCGTGACGGTCGGCGACAGCAGCAGGTTCACGCCGCCGGCCAGCGCCACGTCGGCCTCGCCGCTGCGCAGCGCCTGGACGGCGAGGTGGGTCGAGACCAGCGACGACGAGCACGCCGTGTCGACGATCATGCTGGGGCCGCGCAGGTCGAGCAGGTACGACAGCCGGTTCGCGATGATGCTGAGCGCCGCGCCCGTCGCCGTGAACGGTTCGAGGGACGCCAGGTCGGACGCGGTGAACGCCGCGTACTCCGGCGCCGACACGCCGACGAACACGCCGGTGCGGCTGCCGCGCAGCGACGCCGGGCCGAGGCCCGCGTGCTCGAACGCCTCCCACGCCACTTCGAGGACGAGGCGCTGCTGCGGGTCCATCACCGCGGCCTCGCGGGGAGTGATGCCGAAGAACTGCGCGTCGAACTCAGCGACGTCGTCGAGGAATCCGCCGAGGCGCGTCGTCCGGTCGAGGAGGTCGCCCACCTCGGGGGAACCGTCGTCGAACGGGTCCCAGCGGCCGTCCGGCACCTCGCGGACCGCGTCGCCGCGTCCGGTCAGGAAGCGCCAGTAGCCGTCGGGGCCGGTCAGGTCGCGGTCGCCGCCGGGAAAGCGGAGGCCGACGCCGACGACGGCGACCGGCTCGTCGTTCGCGGCCCGCCGCTCGGACGGCTCCGGCTGCTCCTGGACGGACGCGGGCCCGCCCGCCAGCGCCACCGAGAGCTTGTTGATCGTCGGATGCTCCCAGACGAGGGTGGCCGGGAGGGACCGGCCCAGCATCTGCTCGAGCTCGCCGGCGATCGCGACCGCGTCCCTAGAGGCCAGCCCGAACTCTTCGAGCGGCCGGTCGGGGTCGATCCCGGCGGCGGTGGTCCCGGAGCGGCGCGCGATCTGCTCGATCAGGTGCCGGCGGACCGAATCCTCGCTGATCCGAGTCTCGTCGTGCGCGTGGTCCTGCGCGGCTCCGGAACGATCGTTGCTCTGCATGCGGTGGGTTCCCCCCATGAAACCGGGATCGTTCATCGAAGCGGAGGGACCACTTTGTCTCACGGTGCCCGAGTCACGATGCGCATCCAGACCACTTTTCTCCCAGATGTCTTGTCACGGTGATGACAAGACTCGGCAGTAACCAATGTGGCCTGATGGGATAGTTGAGGAACCACGGCCCGGAGTCAGGGCTGAGTAACGAGATGCCAACCAATAGTAACAATAGCGACGACTGCTTTTAGGGGGAAGCGGCGGATTTCCCGCGGGCGGTGCGGGAGTTCACGCCGCACGGACTGTTGACCCGCGGCAGATACCGGTGGGCGCTGGCGGTGGTGGCCGTCAGCGCATTCATGATCACCATGGACAACACGGTGGTCGCGAACGCGCTGCCCACCATCATGAGCGACCTCGACATGTCCAACTCCGCCAAGGACTGGGTCGCCACCGGCTACATCCTCATGTTCTCCTGCCTGATGGTGGCGGGCGGCCGGCTCACCGACGTGTTCGGCTGCCGCGTCACCTTCGTGTCCGGCATGGTCATCTTCACGGCCGCGTCCGCCGTCTGCGGCCTCGCCCCCGACTCCGCGACCCTGATCCTGGCCCGCGTCACCCAGGGCGCCGGCGCCGCCCTCGCACTGCCCGCGACCCAGGTCATGGTCACCGTCGGACGCACCGACAAGCAGCGCTCCCTCGGCATGATCGTCTGGATCGGGGCCGGCTCCAGCGCCACCGCCCTCGGCCCCACCATCGGCGGGTTCATCGTCCAGCAGTGGAGCTGGGGCTGGATCTTCCTGATCAACATCGTGCCCGGCATCCTGGTGATCCTGCTCGGCCTCGTCGTCCTCACCGGCAAGGGCGAGAACCGCGACGCCCGCGTCGACCTGCCCGGCGTGCTGATCTCCGCGACGATGCTGTTCGCCTTCACCTACGGGCTGGAGTCCGGGAACAAGCACGGCTGGGCCGACCCGTCCGTCATCAGCGTGTTCGCCCTCGCGGCCATCGCCCTGCTCTGCTTCATCCTGGTGGAGAACTGGGCCCCCGACCCGATGATCAACCTGCGGTTCTTCCGCAACCGGGTGTTCGCCGGCGGCCTGCTCTCCCAGATGCTCTACGGCATCGGCTTCAACGGGATGATCTTCTACTCGGCCACCTTCCTGCAGCGCTTCCTCGGCTTCTCGCCACCCGAGGCGGGCCTGGTGATGCTGCCCCCGTCCATCGCCATCATGGTGATGACGCCGGTCGCGTTCTGGCTGGCCGGCAAGCTCGGCCCCCGCCCCGCCATCGGCGGCGGCCTCGCCCTGATGGCGTTCGGCATGTTCCTGTTCTCCACCATCCAGCAGGGCGACGGATACGCCGACCTGATGCCCGGCGTCATGATCGTCGGCGTGGGCGCGGCGATGGGCATGCCGCTCGTCATGTACGTCCTGAAGGCCGTCCCGGAACACCAGGCGGGCGTCGCCAGCGGCGTCATCAACGTGATCCGCGAGGCGTCGGGCGCCTTCGGCATCGCCATCGTCGGCCTGCTGATCCACCACGTCCCCGAGGAGGGTGCGAGCGCCGCCGAGCTGGAGACGTTCCGCGACGGCACCGCCTCCGGCCTCATCCTCGGCGCCGTCCTCGTCCTCATCGGCGGCCTGATCAGCGGCCTCACCCTCCCCAGCCGCCGCGGCTGGCTGGGCCCGAAGCACGGCAAGTCCTCCCCCCTCGTCACCGACGAATCCCACCGCCCGGACC
>NZ_SMKY01000194.1 GCF_004349235.1 Actinomadura darangshiensis
GGGCCGATGACCACGAGCACGCCCGATGTGGCGGCGGGTGCGCGGCCGATCTCGTCGCGTTCCTCATCGGCCGCGGCCAGCACCTGGTCGCGCAGCGGGGCGGGCGCTCCGGCGGGGGCGCGGCGGGCCAGGAGGTGCGGGAGCCGGCCCTTTTCGAACGCCGCGATGACGTCCATGTGCTTGGCGGGGTCGGCGGCGCCGCGCATGAGGGCGTCCAGGACGAGGCGCTCCAGCGCGGTGCGCGCATCGTGCAGCAGTTCGCGCACGGCGCCCGGCGAGACGCCGAGGACGCGGGAGATGTCGCGGATCCCCAGCCACTCCCCCGCGGACAGCAGCAGCGCCTCGCGGTGCTCGGGGGGCAGCGCGCCGGCCGCGTCCAGCAGCGGGTCGGTGGCCGCCTCGGCGAAGGCGGGACGGCCCTTGAACGCGCCACGCCGGGAGCAGACGTTGCGGGTCAGGCGGTGCAGCCACAGCACCGTCTCGCCGGACGGCGGGTTGCGCACCGCCTCGGTGAGGGTGTCGTTGAGCGCGCCGGCCGCGCCGTGGTCGCCGAGCAGCGACCAGCCGTGGGCGTACAGGCGGTGGGCGTGGGCGTCGTAGAGGGTTTCCAGGTCTCCGCGCATGTGACCTCCTCGTGAGGTGGCCGTGGGAGCAGCCGTTCCGAAATCGAGTATGGAGCCGGCGTACGCAGCACGCCTGGGCACGGGACCATAGTGCAAAAACGCGACGGATGAGAAGCGAATGGTGTCTTAGCGTAGCGAATCACACGCAGTGTGACGAACCGAGTGTGAATTGTCATGGCCGTTCTCAGCCCCGCACGAAGACGCGGTGGATTTTGACGGGCTTGGCGGGCGCGCCGTCCCCCGGGTCGTTCGGGCCGGGGATGATGCCGCCCTTCACGATGCGGTCGAGGACGGAAAGTCCCCGGGTGACCTTGCCCAGCACGGTGTACGCGGGCGGGATGTTCGCGTGCGAGTGGACGAGGAAGAACTGGCTGCCGTTGGTGTCCGGCCCCCAGTTGCCCATGGCGACCGTCCCGCGCGGATAGGTCTCCTCGCCGGTGAGTTCGTCGTCGAACTTGTAGCCGGGGCCGCCCTCTTCCGCCGCGTAGATGTCACCGCATTGCAGGACGCCGAGACGCTCCGAGTCGGTCAGTCGCCAGCACCGCGTGTGGTCGTAGAAGCTCTGCCGGGACAGGCTCACGAAGTTGTGCACCGCGCAGGGGGCGTTGCCCCTGTCCATCCGGATGCTGACGGGACCGAAGTTGGTGGCCAGGACGACGTCGACCTTGCCGTGGGCGCGCGCCTTGGAACGGGGAGGATGCACGGGCTTCGCGGCCGGATTGTCGGGCGTGGGGGTGAATACGCACCGGGCCTCGTTCCCGCCACCGGGACGGGACACCGGCGACGCCTGAGCGGCACCGGCCGGCACGAGCGCGGCGGTGAGGGCGGCGGCGAGGACGGGGGCGCTCCAGCGTGATCTCATAGCGCCCCACCGTAGTGATCATGTCCGCCCGCGAACAGGGCCGATGGAACCTAGGTGACCCAGCCGTCGGCGCGCGCCTCGTCGAGGACGCGCTCGGCCTCCCGGGTGTCGAGCATCTCCAGGCCGCGGACCGCCCAGAAGCGCAGGGACTCGTCCGTCCCGTCCAGCTGGTCGCGGAACACGTCCAGCGCCTTGGGCGAGCGGGCCTCGGCGATGAGTTCCAGCAGCCGGCAGCGCAGGCCGTGGTCGTCCCGGTCGGCGGCGAACTCCGCGATCAGCTCGTCGGCGCAGGTATCGGCGTGCTCGCGCAGGAAGTCGAACGCGTCGTCCCGCACCCGGACGTCCGTCCCCCGCATGCGTTCCATGGCCTGCTCGAACCACCTCCGCGACATACCCAGACCCTACCGGCTCCCCACCGACACGAGATCAACTCCCATCCGCGGCCCTAGCAGCGTTCTCACTCGCGGCGCTTTCAATCGACCGGTGCGGTGCATTCTCACCGTACCGTGACGTTTAAAGCCGTCCTCCGACGTTGTACGACAAGTCGTCCGTATGTGGTCTGACACTTCTCGGCAAACTCTGTCAAATTTGTCGCCCCCATGATACGGATGTTCTCAGCACCATCCGGCGTCATCGTCGAGCAGATAACCGCGGAGTTTGGGATGCGACCAAGACTGGATGCGGACGTCCTTAACCTACCCGCACGAGGCGTGCTCGGCGAGCTTGAGCACACGTGGCTCAACTGCGGCCCGCAATGGCTACAGCACGACCGCTACGTGCTCGACATGTCCGGTTGCACCTCCTTCGACGCCGCGGGCCTCATCTACATCCTTTCGCGACTGACCCAGCGGCGGCGCCAGGGACTGCAGACCCTGCTGCGCCTTCCAGATTCCTCCCGTGCGCTTGACCTCCTGACCAGATGGCGTTTTCAGCAAGCCGCCACGGACCTCCTGGACATCCCGTTCGACCAACTCGCGTTGCCGAACGGATCGACCATCGGTAGACCGCAGCCCGCTCGAAGTTGGACCTCTCTCGCCACCTTGCCGACCCAACTGTTTCCGATCGAGACGTTCTACCTCGACAGCAGCGAGTTCGGTCACACACTCACCGCCCATCAGGTGGAAAGGTGGCGGTCCGGCCATATCAGTGCCGTGCTACGCAAGCAGTTGTCCTCGGCGGCCTTACAGATCGGCACGCACATCATCCACGAGGCCTACAGTCTCGCCAGCCGTTCGACGGCCGGAATCATGCAGACCGCCGCCGAGTACGGAACGCCCACCGCGGTGGGCCGCCGTTCACTGGTCATCGTCTTCTGGGATGACGGCGACAGCGTTCTGGATCGGGTCTCCGTTCCGGGCGGCGGCACGGCAAGCGAGATCGTGCCGCCGATCGAGCGCGGGGGCCCGTTAAAGATCGCGGAGCGTACGGAACCACTAGACGAACGTGTGAGCACTCTCGTGGCGACGGTCAGCGGATCATCGGATCCGTCCGTCTACTCCGGATTGCGCACCCTGGGCAATACCGTCCGGGACATCTTCCGCGGCGAGGTCAGTTTCCGAACACAGAACCAGGTCATCACACTGGGGGTGCGGAAGAACCAAGTACAGACCTATCCGGAGCAGAGTCTTGATATTTGCGGCAATATTTTGATCATTGCCATTCCGTTGACCGTTTGAACTCCACGGGGACACAGCATGCCCGAGTTCGATGTTGTTCCTTTCCGGCTGGGAGCCCCCACCCCGCAACCGAAGAACCCGAAGCTGTCCAAGTTCTACGGGCAGGTGGCGGAGATGATTCTGGGCAAGGCCGTGGTGCAAGCAGAGTTTCCGCAGCGTGTCTTCGAGGTGGTCAAGTCCAAAGAGGCGGACAAGAATCCGGTAAGGATCTATGAGCGGTTATGCCAGGCTCTCGCCAAAATCAGCCCCGCAGCCGAACTAGCCATCCTGGATCTCTCCCAATGGACTGGCGCAATACCGATGATTGGCTCCATCCCCGGCAAGGCCTTCATGCACATCGCCCACGCAATCGGGGCATCGATCACCGATTGGCCCGAAGCCAGGATCCTGGCCGTGCTGCTGCCCAAGCTCCCAGAACCCGAGGATCAGGCATACCGCCAGCTCAGCACCTATATCAGGCAAGATCGGGTGATCCTTTTCTCGGACGACATGGAGACCACCTATTCTCGTGAGCCGAACATCCCCTATGGCAGCACCCTCCTGCACGTCCTCGACAATCCCCTTGAAATGCTCAAACGTAAGCTGATCATTAGACGCGGCTGGTATGCCAGGGGCCTCGATGACGTCACCAGTTCCTATGCCCGGCACTTTTTCGATGGCAGCAACTGTGGCCGGGAACTGGAACGGCTACTGGCGACCACGCTGCGCGACCCTCAACTGCATCCGGATCTCGTCGTCTACCACTCGGCCGGCTCGACATGGCTCAAGGGGCCACTGTCGACCGTCTGCCGCGACCACGACCTGAAATGCTACGAGTACGAAGAGGGAAGCCAGGAGACCGAACTGCCGGGGCAAGTCGAAAGCGCCGAAGGAAAGAGGGTCCTGCTGGTCGTTCCCGTTGTCGATACCGGCGCCACGGCTTGCCGGGTCGCGGAGCGGCTGGAGGAACTGCTCCAGCCTGCCGAGGTGCAGGTGTTGGCGGCATTGTCAACCGTCGGCAGGAAGGAGCGGATGGGCAAGCGGACGATATGCCAGGGGGCCGGGCGCTCCGCAGAATATTTTCTTCGCGTCAGGCAAGAGGATGTGCACAGCGAGGACGACGCCTGCGATCCTGTACGGATCGGCACCTCGATATCAAGGATCGACCAGGGCGACGACGGCCGGCTGAGCACCTACGAGTTCTGGGATCTCGTAAAAACGGCCGGCCTGAAAGATGAGGACGACGTTCCGCACTGGCGGCCTGCGCTGGGCAAGGTTCCGAACCTCCCGAGGATGCTTGACACCTACGGATGCTGGCTGGCGACCAAGATATGGGCCGGTGTCGCGAGGATCGTCCGTCAACTCTCGCAGGACACGGTCTTCGTGTGCCCGGGGGGCGAGCAGGGCGCTGGGAAACTCGCCCATCATCTGGAGGTCGCGACGGAGGCGCAGGTCGTGCGGATACCGCGGGATCTGGTCGATGCGGTGGCCGAACAGGCCATCGCCCCCTCCGCCACCTGGAACGCCGCATCCGCATGGTGCCAGAGGCTCCTGCCGGCCACCTCGCCATCGGTCGTCCTCTTCGACGAGTTCGTCAGATCCGGCAAGACCATGAAGGCCATGCGGGACATCCTCGAAGCAAGGGACATCCCAATTCTTGGCTCGTGCTGCCTGGTGGACTTCTCGCCGGATGAGCCGAAGCCGAACTTTCACTGCCTCTACGCGTGGAATCGACGCAGTCATCTGCCCGGGGATTGATCGTGGCCAGCCGAGTACCCACCAATGACGACGGTGTCATCCTGCTCGAACTACTCCGCCACTTCGGGCGAGGAGACCCCGACCTCACTGAGTTGATCTTCTCTGATCTCTTCTGGTCAGCGATCCGACTTGAGGATACGCAGCGGAACAGGATCCTCGCCCGCGCGGCCGTCCTCATGCAGTACGGCCGCAACGACCGTGAGATCCGCGACGGCGCCTATGCGGCGGTCGGCGATCCCATGAGGCCGGAGGGGAAGAGGAAGGCCGACCTCCTGGTGGTCACGGTCAAAGCTCCCGAACTGGACGGAGCCAGGGCCGCTTTCGGGATAGCCCAAGACGCGCCCCCCGACCACTCGGCCCGGGGCGCGGGCTTCTGGCATGTGCGGCGTGAGACACCCACCCGGTCGCTGGACATCGTCGTAACGATGAACGGGCTCTCCACGAACGCTGACATGGCGGCCTTCCTCTCGACCGTCTTCGCCGAGTACGACGTCCGGCTCTGCGTGCTCCTGGGCATGGCCGCCGGAAGAGAGGACCAGGTCGTCCTCGGCGATGTCGTGATCGCCGATCGAGTCAAGGATTTCGGCCGAAAGGTGCTCCGCCCGGAGGGCGACGAGCTCGAGCCGCGCGTTTTCCATCCGGACCGTGCGATCGTCCGCACCAATAGCAATATTCAGCCACAGCGGATGGGGTGGCACGAGTTGGTCCAGACCCGGCTGCGGGAAGCCATGGAGGCCGATATTCCCGGCCTGAGATTCCCGGCGGCGCTGGATCCCGCCGAATTCGAACCGGCGTTCCATCGCGGCACCGTGCTGGCCAGCGACCAGCTCGTCGAAGATGGCCGGCTGAGCGACCATGCCGCCCAGGCCGGGGAAAGACGCAAGCCCATCGCGGCGGAGATGGAAGCGGCCGGCTTCGCCACGGTATGCGAGGAGAACTCCGTCCTGTGGCTGGTGATCCGCGGGATCGCTGATTTCGGCCAGCCGGTCCGATCCAAGGAATGGCAATTCGTCGCGAGCCTTTCTGCCGCCACCGCCCTGGTCCTGTGGATCGATCGCAGCACCTATCTGGCTGACGGCAAGTCAACGTGATGGAAGGCGGCCTAATGGCGCTGCCCGACGAGGTGACCACCGGCAGGCTTATGCTCGCCGAATACGAGCGGATCAAAGAAGAGCAGCGCACCCGGATCGGTTTCCGAGATAATCTCCTCTACGCCACATTTGCCGCGATGGCCGGCGTCATCGCGGTCGCCGTAAGCGCCCAGATCGCCTACTACCTGCTACTTCTGCCTCCGATCTCGGCGATACTCGGATGGTCCTATCTCGTCAACGACGAAAAAATATCCTCGATCGGACGCTACGTGCGGGACGAACTCGCGCCCCGGCTGTCGGCCCACGTCGCCGGGCAGACGCCCACCCCGATGCCGGTGTTCGGCTGGGAGATCGCGCACCGCGCAGACCACCGCCGAGTGCCGCGCAAGTACCTCCAACTCGCGGCCGACCTGCTGACCTTCTGCGGGGCTCCGCTCGGCGCTCTCGTCGTCTACTGGTGCAACGGGCCGTACGAGGCGGTCCTGGTCATCGTGTCCATTGTCGAGGCGGCCGTCGTCGGACTGCTCGCCGCCCAGATCGCCGGCTACGCCGACCTCGACCGGATGGACGCGTCCGGCGGCTGAACAAGGAGTCGCTGCACGTCACAGGACGCGGGTCGTCCGTTTCGGTGCGCTGGCATCACCGATCACCTGAACGAGTTGGGTGAACAGCGGACCGGCCTCGGATGTGACGAGATAGTGCGGCATGTCGGCGCGCTCCACTCGAACCCCGTCCGGCCGCGCGGTGAACATATACGGCGAGTAGAGGACGACGGGGTCACGCGACCGCAGATCGGCGCACAGAGCGGCGATCCCCGGGAACTCGTCGGTCTGATGAACCTGCAGCCCGTTCGCGGCGCTCCCGTGGCGGTTCTTGAAGGCCCGAAACCGGTCGAGCGACCGACGGATCTTCGCGGCCAGATCCTCGTGGCGGAGCCGGGAGTAGAGCGCGGTGGCCTCGCAGTCCGGGTCGAGGAGCACGCACCGGTATACGCCGCCGCGACTGAGCAGCGCGAGGACGGCGTCACGGTAGTGGGCGGGCCGCTCCGTGGTCACCAGGTATCCGGCGCACGTGTTCAGGGCGGTACCGAAGTCCAGTACCTCGTCGACCGCGATGTCGACCAGCCTGGCCTTCTCCGGCTGGCTCGGACGTTGCGCGTAGGCGTGTAGGCGCAGGCCGCCCGCCAGGCCTGCGGTGCGAAGCCAGGCCCGCCTGCCGTGGCCGTACTCCCCGTCTGGGGACATCAGGTGAACGGTTTTGCCCTCGTACGTGCCACCAGGCTCGAACTGGTCGGCGAGGCGTCCCGCCACCCGGTGGACGTCCTCGGAAATGGTCAGGCAGTCGCGCGGTGTGACCTCCTCCAGGTGCGCGGCGAAGTTGATGTCGGGCGAGTGGATCGCGCCGGTGTCACCGTCCGGCGTGTAATGGATCGGACCTTTATGGACGGCCAGCCGCAGGTGCAGTTCCCCGCGCGCCCCGGACCGCAGCAGTTCCTCCCGCAGCTCAGGCAGATCGGCGGTCAGGATCGCCATGCCCGCCCGCAGCGCCACCTGGAGCGCCGCGCTCTCCTCCTCGTCGTGGACGACGAGGCAGCCGCCGTCGCCGCGCCAGCTCCAGAGCTCGGCCCGCTCGCAGCGGTGCTCCGCGGCGAGCTTCTCCACCCGCGCCACGATCGCGTCCCGCAGCCGGTCGAACAGGTGGGCCGCGAGGTCGCGCGGGTTGGTGCCGACGATGGTCGAGTACCCCGAGGCATCGGTGAACAGGAAGTACACGTTGTCGTAGGTGCAGCCCGGTTCGAACGAGCCGGCGCTCATGGCGCGCTCCTCACCCGGAGTGGGTCGGATCAATCCGGCGGGGCTCCCGCCGGGCGCGTGGTGATGTTCTGGACGCCTTTCTGGACGGCGTAGACCGTGCTGCCAGGTCCGGCGTCCACCGTTTGCACGGCGGTCGCCGGACGGGACGCGCCGAGCGGCCGGGACAGGTCGCCGTCTTCCGAGGCGACCAGCGCACAGTCGAGTTCCCGCAGCAACCCGACCGTGAAAGCGGCCGCATGCGCGGCGGCGAGCGGCTGCAGGCCGCCCCCGTCGCTGCGGTGCTTGTTCCCGTCGGCCTTGTCGCTGATCCCGCGGATCGTCAGGGCGCGCAGCGTACCGTCGAGGTGTGCCGCGGCGGCGGAGCCCGCGCTCTCGGTCTCGATCGCGCAGGCATCGTTGTAGTGGTGGGTGATCTGATCGCGCAGCGGCGTGTCGGACGAGTTGAGAACGATGTCCCCGGCGGCGATCGGCTTGAAATGCACGGCGGGCGCCGTCCCGTTCGGCGGCCAGGCTCCGTCCAGGTCGACCGCGCGGGCGACGTCCACCAGCACCGAATCGGCCGGATACGACTGCGGGCGCGCGTGGAACCCCGCATCGTCCTGCCTGCCGCCCTGGTAGCCGTGAATCCGGGTGCCGACGACCACGTCCCCGATGTCGATGTCCGCCTTCAGCGCTCCCGCAATGCCGACGACCAGCAGTGCGACGGGCCGGAACCATGAGGCGAGCCGTTCGGCGAGGACCGCGCTGCGCAGGTTCCCCTCGCCGGCGACCACGACCGCGACCTGCCAGGGCACTTCGTCGATTCGGCCGACCTGTGCAAACGTTCCCTTGGCATGCCAGACCCGCTCGCCGCCGCGCAGATGCCGCAGCATCTCGCGGCATTCGAGTTGCATGGGCGTCAACACCACGACGGTGCCTGTTGCCAGTTCGACGGCCACGCGAATCCCCCGGTCATCCACCGCTGCTCGATTCGGGCGCACTCCGCACGTCAACTGTATACGGCCCCACCCCGCACACCAGGCGGGTGGCGCATGATGGACGGGTGACCGAAGAGTCCCGGCCCGACGGTGTCGTCGAGCCGGCGCAGCCGACGAACGTTCAGATCGTCCGGGCCGGCCCAGGCAGCACGATCTACGTGCTGCAGGAGGGCGACATGCACGTGGGCGCCGTCACCACCCCACCGTTCACGTACGCGGACCTCCGGAAGCTGAGCGACCTCACCGCGGCCGACTGCGACCTGGTCGCCGCGCGCGACGACCAGACGCTGGTACGGCTCGGCGACGGTGTCTACGTCGAGCGGACGGTGGAGGCCCGGCTGCTCGAACTGCTCGCCAAGCCGCTGATCACATTGCTCGTCGGGGAGGCCGGTCACGGCAAGTCCACCGTGCTGTGGCATCTGCACGACCGGCTGTCCCATCTCGGCCACGCGCCGACCCTGGTACCGGCCACCGCGCTGCTGGGCGAGCCCGAGCGGCGCATCACCGTGGACATGATCGCCGAAGCGTTGCGCGATCGGCCGCCCGGAGCGCGGCCCGTGCTGCTGGTCGACACCCTCGACCTGCTGCTGCACGACACTGAGTCGCGTCGGCAAGTGGACGGACTGCTGCGGCTGGCCCGCCGGGAAAGGTTGCCTACGCTGGTGACCAGCCGTCCGGCGGAAGCCCGCTATATCGGTTCCACCGAGGACGAGGACACCGCACGGCGCGGCGAGCGCTTGCTCAGGGTGACGCTGGACTACTACGACGACCGTGAGCTCCGGGAGGCGATAACCGCCTACGCCCAGCAGTTCTACCCGGCCGAACAGGCCGGCGGGGTCGCCGCGACGCTGAAACGCGCGTCGCTGCGTGGCCTGCCGCTGCAGGAGGTGTGCCGGAATCCGCTCGCGCTGCGCCTGCTGTTCGAACTGTACGCACCCGATCGGGTTCCGCCGGACGACATCGATAGCATCGGGCTGCACGACCAGTTCTGGCTGCGCCGCGTCGTCGCCGACGACCGGGGAAGGCACACCGAGGCGGCGGCGGGGGATCTTTCCGCGGAGACGGAGGGAATCGGGCTGGCGCTACTGTCCGCCGGTTCGATCGAGTCGACGAAGCCGGAGCTCGTCAACCGCGCGGCTCCCCTCGCCGGGGCGGACGAGCCCGGCATGGAACGGGCCGTCGACATCCTGCGAGCGCGCGGTGTGCTTAAGCCGCCGCCGCGCAGCCTGCGGTTCCGGTTCTTCCACCAAACGTTCTTCGAGCATGTGGCGGCACGTTCCGTCCTCGCGTCCGGGGAGCAGGCGGCGCGCCAGCTGCTGCGCCGGGCCGAGGCCGACCCCCACGACCTGTTCTACGGGGAGGTCGCGGCGCAGTTCCTGCTGCTGGCGGACCGTCGCTCCCGGTACCTCGGGCTGCCCGCCGAGGTGCTCGGGACGTGGTTGTCGAGCGACGACCGGGGACTGCGCGTCCTCGGTGCCCGCACGTACGCGCGGATGCCGGACCCATCCGCCGACCTGCGCAGGACGGCAGCGGACATGCTCGCCGGCTGCTCCCTTGATGTCGCGCTGGACTATCTGGCCCTCCTACCGTCCGTCCACCACCGGACGTTCGAGCGGGCGGGCGCCGAGCTGGCGATCCTGTGGCGGCACGCGCTGGTGCTCCAGGGCGGGGCGGAGAGCGCCAAGGACGGCGCGTCCATGGTGCTGGCCGTCCTGGACGCGCTGGCCAGGCTGGCCGCGGGCCACCCCGACGAGGTGGCGGAGTTCCTAGCGGCCAGCGACCGGCTCGCACATTTCGAAAGCCTGCCGCTGGAGAGCCTCCGATCACGGAACAACCTCTATCTGCGGCTCCTCGAAGCGCTCTACCCGCGGGCGCCGCGCACTTGGGGGCCCGTCCTCGCACGTTTCCTGACGGAGTTCGCGAGCGGTGAGGAGGTCGACGGGGCCGCCGAGATCCTGGAGTTGGTCAGCCTGCATCCCGAAGTCATCCTGGATGACAGCTCCACCACCGCGGTCATCGCCGCCGTCCACGGCTTCTCGTCGCCGGAGAACGCGCTACGGCTGGAACTGGCGTATGTCGTATTCAGGCGCGCGTGGTTCATCGGGCTCGACGCCGGCGAATTGATACAGGCGGCGACAGCGGCCATCGCCGCCGAGGGTTGGACGACAGTCGGCCGCCGCGCGGAAGTACGGGCGCTGACCAGCGCGGCGTCCGGCTTAGACGGCATCGGTGCTCGAGACTTCCTCGACGCGATGCTCGCCGTGCGCGGAAACGTCGCGCAAGAGTGCGCGCTCACCGTCCTGGGCGAAACCCTGGCGGCAGACGATGCGGAGCCGTGCCCGCTCACGCAGTACGCACGCGAACGCGCCAAGGCCGAGCTGGCGCGCCTGCCCGCCGAGCGGGGCGCCGATGGCAACCGTCCGGTGCCGATGCTATTCGTCAACGCGCTGTACGGATCCCGGTCCAGCGGCACAGCGCTACTGACCGCACTGCCCGACCGGATACCGGACGAATGGTGGTGCGACATGGCGACGCTGATGCCGCTGCTCGTCCCCGCCGCCCTTAGCGGGCATCCGGCCGCCGTTGGGGCGCTCGGCAAGTCGCTGTCCGGCCCGGCGGGTGACAGACGGGGGCTGAAGGCGGCATTGGGCAGGCTCCGTACGGCGGCCGAAGCGGGCTCCGGCGACGCACTCGGATACCTCATCCTCCACGCGCAGAACACCAAGGATCCGACCATGTTGTCCGCGACGCTCCGGCGCCCGGCCATCACGCAGAAGCAGTTGCGAAGTCACCACGGCTCGCTCCAAGACCTCCGCCGCACCATGGTCGCGGACAGGAACCGCGGCCGTCTCGCCAAGGGCTACGATCTGTGGCGCGTGCTGATCGAAAACGGCTTGGACGATCCGCCCTCCCCTGGCGAACTCGCCCGAAGCCTCCGCGGGTCCCCCGGATATCCGCTGCTCATCGCGCTACTGGCCCTGGCGGGAAGCTGTATGCGCGACGGCGGCTGGGCCGGCGAGGACACCGGGAGCCTGGTTGAGGCGCTCGAGCCGTACATCGCACAGCGCTCCATGGCCGCCGGCCGGAAGGACACCCCGACCCGGGAGGCCGCCACGACCGAGGCCCGCGCGCGCCACCTCGTCATCGGCCTGCGGGCGCGGTACGGGAACCTTCCGCCGACCCCCGTCCAACGCCGCTCCTTCGCCGGCACCCTGCTGGAACTGATCAAGGACGCGGGCTACGACCTCTCCGACGACCTTGAACGCGACGCGCTCAGCCGGTGCGTCACCGAACTCGGACGGCTGCTCGACCGCATCGTCGACCCGGACGTCCTGCTCGACGTGATCCACGACTGCGCGCGGTGGCTGCACGACACCCAGCCGGTGGAGAGCCGGTGGCGGCGCAATGTGGCGCACGCCTGGCATCCGGCCGTCATCGCGGCGGTGGCGGCCGCGTCCCCCGCACAGTGCCGCTCGCTGGTCACCGACCTCCTGGGCACCGACCGGGAGATGGCCCGGCTCGCCGTGGCCGCGTGCGTGGACCACATCCGTCCCATCCCGGACTGGCTGCGGGCCCTCGGCCCGGTCATGCCGGATGCGATCCACAAGCGAATGCTCGCCGTGATCAGTCGCAACGCGCGCGACGGCAGCACGCGATCGCTCCCAGAACTGTACGACGCCGCACTGACCGCCCGGCGCACCCGGACCTGACGGCACAGCGCGGCCGGTCACGGGGCAATCTCCGCAATTCTCGCTCCAGGACTTGCAGGGGGGCGGGCGGGTGGTTACCGTGCAAGCAACTTGTTAGGAAAGTTTCCTATTAGAAGGGTACTTCGAGGTTCGGGGGATTCCCGCTCGTCCGCCTCTCCTCCCGGGAGTGACCTTGAGAAGAAGACTTCTCCCCGGCCTGCTGTTCACCGCCCTCTGCTCCCTCGTCCTCGCCCTGCTCGTCCCCGTCCCGGCGGGCGCCGCCGCGTCGGTGACGGCGGCCTTCGCCAAGTCCTCCGACTGGGGGTCCGGCTACGAGGGCAAGTACACGATCAAGAACGACACCGCGGCCGCCGTCTCCGGCTGGAAGGTGGAGTTCGACCTGCCGTCCGGCTCGTCGGTCGGCACCTACTGGGACGCGCTGCTCACCACGTCCGGGCAGCACGCCACGTTCACCAACCGCGAGTACAACGGCGGCGTCTCCGCCGGCGCGTCCGCCTCGTTCGGCTTCATCGTCAGCGGATCCGGGACGCCGCAGAACTGCACGATCAACGGCGCGTCCTGCACCGGCGGCGGTGACACGCAGCCCGGCGCGCCCTCCGCGCCGGGCGCACCGGCCGTGACCGCGAAGACCGACACGTCGCTGACGCTGTCGTGGTCCGCCTCGTCCGGCGACGTCACCGGGTACCGCGTCTACGAGGGGTCCGCCGTCCGGGCCACCGCGTCCGGGACGAGCACCACCCTCAGCGGGCTCACCGCCTGCTCCGACCACACCTACACGGTGAAGGCGTACAACTCGGCCGGCGAGTCGGCGGCGAGCGGTTCGGTCAGCGCCTCGACGACCGGCTGCACGAACCCGTCGGACGGCACCCGCCGTGCCGCGCCCTACCTGTACATGGGCTGGGGCGACCCGCCGAGCCCGTCCACGGTCATGAACGCGACCGGGGTCAAGTGGTTCACCATGGCGTTCATCCTGTCCACCGGCGGATGCAACCCGGGGTGGGACGGCAACCGCCCGCTCAAGGGCGGCGCGGACGAGCAGGCGATCTCGCAGATCCGCGCGGCCGGCGGCGACGTGCTGCCGTCCGTCGGCGGCTGGTCCGGCAACAAGCTCGGCCCGAACTGCGACTCGCCCGAGGCGCTCGCCGGCGCGTACCAGAAGGTCATCGACGCGTTCGGGCTCAAGGCCATCGACATCGACATCGAGAACACCGACGAGTTCGAGAACGCGGCCGTCCAGGACCGGATCCTCGGCGCCCTGAAGATCCTCAAGCGGAACAACCCGGGCCTGCAGACGATCCTGACGTTCGGCACCGCCACCAGCGGGCCGAACTACTGGGGCAAGCGGCTGATCGACCAGGCCGCGGCGCTGCAGGCGAACGTGGACGTCTTCACGATCATGCCGTTCGACTTCGGCGGCGGCTCGGACATGTACGCCAGCACCGTCAGCGCGTCCGAGGGACTGAAGACCGAACTGAAGTCGGCGTTCGGCTGGTCGGACGCCACCGCCTACGCGCACATGGGCATCTCCGGCATGAACGGCGTGTCCGACCAGCAGGAGCTCACCACGACCGCCATCTGGACGCGGGTCCGCGACTGGGCGAAGTCGAAGGGGCTCGCCCGGCTGGCGTTCTGGTCGGTCAACCGGGACCGGCCCTGCCCGGGCGGCGGCGTGACCGAGACGTGCAGCGGCACTGACCAGCAGCCCTGGGAGTTCACCAAGATCACAGCAGGTTTCTGACCGCCTCATTCCCACCGCGGCCCGCGTCCCAGCCTCCAGGGGACGCGGGCCGCACCCGTGCGCCGCGAAATCGAGGGCGTTCTTTTCTTGACTCATTCCAGAATATGGGCCAGGCTGGCCCACGTGGCAACGCCCAAGGATGTCCGGCAGATGCTGCGCGACGCCGCGCTGCGCGTGACCCGTCCCCGGGTCGCGGTGCTGACGGCGGTGCACGCGCATCCGCACGCCGACACGGACTCGATCATCCGTGCCGTGCGCATGGAGCTCCCGAAGGTGTCCCACCAGGCCGTGTACGACTCACTGCACACGCTGACGATGGCGGGTCTGGTGCGGCGCATCCAGCCGTCCGGCTCCGTTGCGCGCTACGAGTCGCGGATCGGGGACAACCACCACCACGTCGTGTGCCGGTCGTGCGGCACCATCGCCGACGTCGACTGCGCCGTCGGCGAGGTGCCATGCCTGACCGCGTCCGACGACCACGGTTTCCGGATCGACGAGGCCGAGGTCGTCTACTGGGGCCTGTGCCCCGACTGTTCAACCGCACAGAGTTCCTGACCCACCCTGCTTAGCCCTGGAGGCATCACGTGGCTGAGAACAACGACAAAGCCATCAACGAAACGAACACTGAGAGCGCCGAAGGGTGTCCGGTCGCGCACGGCCGCGCCCCGCATCCCAGCCAGGGCGGCGGCAACCGCGGCTGGTGGCCGGAGCGGCTCAACCTGAAGCTCCTCGTCAAGAACCCGCCCATGGCCAACCCCCTGGGTGAGGAGTTCAACTACGCCGAGGCGTTCGGCAGCCTCGACCTCAACGCCGTGAAGCAGGACATCGCGCACGTCCTCACGGACTCCCAGGACTGGTGGCCCGCCGACTTCGGCAACTACGGGCCGCTGCTCATCCGGATGGCGTGGCACAGCGCGGGCACCTACCGCGTCAGCGACGGCCGCGGCGGCGCCGGAGCCGGCCAGCAGCGCTTCGCGCCCCTCAACAGCTGGCCGGACAACGCGAGCCTCGACAAGGCCCGCCGCGTCCTGTGGCCGGTCAAGAAGAAGTACGGCCGGAAGATCTCCTGGGCCGACCTCATGGTCCTTTCGGGCAACGTCGCCCTGGAGACGATGGGCCTCAAGACCTTCGGCTACGCCGGTGGCCGCGAGGACGCCTGGGAGGCCGAGGAGGACGTCTTCTGGGGCCCCGAGACCGCCTGGCTCGACGACGAGCGCTACTCCGGCGAACGTGACCTGGAGAAGCCCCTCGCCGCGGTGCAGATGGGCCTCATCTACGTCAACCCGGAGGGCCCGAACGGCAACCCGGACCCGATCGCCGCGGCGCGCGACATCCGCGAGACGTTCGCCCGCATGGCGATGAACGACGAGGAGACCGTCGCGCTGATCGCCGGCGGCCACACGTTCGGCAAGACGCACGGCGCCGCCCCGGACGGCCTCGTCGGCCCCGAGCCCGAGTCCGCCCCGCTGGAGGACCAGGGCCTCGGCTGGAAGGGCGTCCACGGCACCGGCAAGGGCCGCGACTCCCACACCAGCGGCCTCGAGGTCACCTGGACGCCCACCCCCACCACGTGGGACAACAGCTTCTGGGACGTCCTCTTCGGCTACGAGTGGGAGCTGACCAAGAGCCCCGCCGGGGCCAACCAGTGGCGGCCGAAGAACGGCGGCGGGGCCAACACCGTCCCGGACCCGGAGGACGGCACGCTCAACCGCCAGCCGGAGATGCTGACGACCGACCTGTCGCTGCGCTTCGACCCGATCTACGGGCCGATCTCGCAGCGCTTCAGGGACAACCCCGACGAGTTCGCGGACGCGTTCGCCCGCGCCTGGTTCAAGCTGACCCACCGCGACATGGGCCCGGTCGAGCGCTACCTCGGCCCTGAGATCCCGTCCGAGGTCCTCGTCTGGCAGGACCCCGTCCCGGCGGTGGACCACGAGCTCGTCAACGCCGAGGACGTCGCCGCCCTCAAGGCCCGGCTCCTCGACTCCGGCCTGACGGTCTCCCAGCTGGTCGCCACCGCATGGGGGTCGGCCGCGTCGTTCCGCGGCACCGACAAGCGCGGCGGTGCCAACGGCGCCCGCATCCGGCTGGAGCCGCAGAAGAACTGGGAGGTCAACAACCCCGACGAGCTGCGGACCGTCCTGCGCACCCTGGAGCAGGTCCAGGAGGCGTGGAACGCCGAGCAGTCCGGCGGCAAGCGGATCTCCATCGCCGACCTGATCGTGCTCGGCGGGTCCGCCGCCATCGAGAAGGCGGCCAAGGACGCGGGCCACGACATCAAGGTGCCCTTCGCCCCGGGACGCACCGACGCGTCGCAGGAGCAGACCGACGTCGAGTCGTTCGAGGTGATGGAGCCGACGCACGACGGGTTCCGCAACTACCTCAAGAAGGGCAACCTGCTGCCCGGCGAGTTCCTCCTGATCGACCGGGCGAACCTGCTCACCCTGACCGCACCGGAGATGACGGTCCTCGTCGGCGGACTGCGCGTCCTCGGCGTGAACCACGACCGGTCGTCCCTGGGCGTCCTCACCGACAACCCCGGCACGCTCACGAACGACTTCTTCGTGAATCTGCTCGACATGGGCACGGTGTGGAAGCCGACGACGGACGAGTCCGTGGCCTTCGAGGGCCGCGACGCCTCCGGCAACGCCCGCTGGACCGGGAGCCGCGCCGACCTCGTGTTCGGCTCGAACTCCGAGCTCCGCGCGGTCGCGGAGGTCTACGCGAGCGACGACGCCCGCGAGAAGTTCGTCGAGGACTTCGTGGCGGCCTGGGACAAGGTGATGAACCTGGACCGCTACGACCTCACCTGACAACGACGTCCAGGCCGGCCTTCCCCACAGGCCGGCCTGGACGCCGGTTGCGGCCCACTCGCGCACAGCCCGACCGGCGAGCGCTAGTGTCTCGATCGAAAAGTTTCTTTCTGTTTGAGAGACTGGGGTATGCGAACCGCTGCCCCCTTGGCATTGCGTGATGGTGACGCGGACGAGCTGCGTCGACTTGAGTCGGCGCGCAGCGTCTCGGCGGGCCTGGCC
>NZ_SMKY01000195.1 GCF_004349235.1 Actinomadura darangshiensis
CCGGCTCTCCAACGCCCGCCGCTCGACGGGGGGCGCCGGGCGGTGCCCGTTCCAGCGGATGACGTTCTTGCGAGGGCCTGGGTGCGTGACGCCGGTGACCATGGAGGACTCCTGGGGGCGGTGATCGTGTTCCGGATGCTCGATCCAGCCTCGCCGCCGCCCGGGTCACGGTCAGTAACGCGCATATCCGACTTGGGGTGGCACTAGGTTCACCATCGGATCTGCAGTGCGGGCCATGGTGCCGGACGAAATGCGGCAATACGGTTCCCTCATGGCATCCATCACCGCGGCCCGGCGTGCCCGCGTGCACGCTCCGTGGTCGGCGGCGGCGTGGCGCGACACGGTGTTCACCGCCTCCGGGGTGCCGCTCCAGTTCGCCGGCTGGATCATTCTCGGCTTCCTCTGGACGTTCTGGACGCCCGCACGCGTGACGCCGGTCCTGCTCGTCATCGGCACGTCGGTCGTCCTGCTGCTGCTCGCGTTGCGCCCGCTGACGTCCTGGCAGCGGGAGCGGTGCTGGGCGGTGCTCGGCCTGGACATCCCTCCCATGCCGGACTTCGACGGCGGGCGCGCCTGGGACGTGCTCCGCGACCTCCGCTCGCCCGAGCTGTGGCGGGTCCTCCAGTACCACCTGCTCGCCGGGCCCGCGCTGGCCTGCGGCGGGCTGACCGTGATCGCCGCGTGGGCGGCCGGGCTCGCCTTCGCCACGTCCGGCCTCTACGCGTGGGCGGTGCCGTACTCCAGCCCGCTGATCGACCGTCCGGCGCACGTCGTGGTCCTGACCCTGTCCGGTGTCCTGCTCCTGGCGGCGGCGCCGTGGGCGGCCGCGGGCGTGCGGACGCTGGACGCCCGCGCCGCCGCCGCGCTGCTCGGCCCCGACCGCGCGAAGGAGCTGGAGCGGCGCGTCGAGGACCTGGCCGAGCAGCGCGCCAGCGTCGTCGACGCCGCCGACATCGAGCGCCGCCGCATCGAACGCGACCTGCACGACGGGGCGCAGCAGCGGCTCGTCTCGCTGGCGCTGAACCTGGGGCTGGCCCGCGAGACGCTCGCCGGCGTCCCGGGCGACGCCATGCGCGTGATCGTCGAGGCGCACGAGGAGGCGAAGGAGGCGCTCACCGAGCTGCGCAACCTCGTCCGCGGCCTCCACCCGGCCGTGCTGGAGGACCGCGGCCTGGACGCCGCCCTGTCCGGCGTCGCCGCGCGGGTGCCGCTGCCGGTCAGGCTCCGCGTCGACGCCGAGCCGCGCGCCTCCTCCACCGTCGAGGCGGTCGCGTACTTCGTCGTGTCGGAGGCCCTCACCAACGTCGTCCGGCATGCGCGGGCGGACGAGGTGGACGTGTCCGTCGTCCGCCACGGCGAGGTGCTGCGGGTGACCGTCCGCGACGACGGCGCGGGCGGCGCCGACCCCGCCGGGGGGACGGGCCTGACCGGTCTCGCCCGCCGCGTCCGGTCCGTGGACGGTACGTTCCGGATCACCAGCCCCGCCGGGGGCCCGACGACCGTCACCGTGGAGCTGCCGTGCGCGTTGTGATCGCCGAGGACTCGGTCCTGCTGCGCGCCGGGCTGACCAAGGTCCTGGAGACCTCCGGGTTCGAGGTCGCGGCGGCCGTCGGCGAGGCGGAGGGGCTCCTCGCCGCGGTGCGCGAGCACCGCCCCGACGCGGCGATCGTGGACGTGCGGATGCCGCCCGGCTTCACCGACGAGGGCGTCCGCGCCGCGCTGGTCATGCGGCGGGAGTCGCCCGAGGTCGCGGTCCTGCTGCTGTCGCAGTACGTCGAGGAGCGGTACGCGGCCGACCTGCTGTCGATCAGCGCCGGCGGCGTCGGCTACCTGCTCAAGGACCGCGTCGCCGACGTCGCGGTCTTCCTGGACGCGCTGCGCCGCGTCGCGTCCGGCGGCACCGCGCTGGACCCCGAGGTCGTCTCGCAGCTCCTGCTGCGCCGCCACCGCGACCCGCTCGACCGGCTCACCCCGCGCGAGAAGGAGGTCCTCGCCCTGATGGCCGAGGGACGCTCCAACGCCGGCATCGCCGCGGCCCTGGTGGTGAGCGAGAGCGCCGTCGCCAAGCACATCAACAACATCTTCGCCAAGCTCGACCTCCCGCACGCGGAGGGCGACCACCGGCGCGTCCTCGCCGTCCTGCGGTTCCTGGACGGGGAGACGTGACCGCGGGCCGTCCCCGGCGGCGCGGGGTGTGGGTCGCCCTGGCGGTCGCGACCGCGCTGATCGTGGTCGCCCCCGTCGGCCTGCTGGCGTTCGGACGGGCCGTCCGCCGCACCGACGCGTCCGAGACCCCCTACCGGCACGCGATCAGGGAACTGCGCCTCGACATGGACGGCGCCGGCGTCTCCGTGGGACCCGGACCGGACGGCGAGGCGCGCGTCTACAAGGACCTCCGGTGGGGTCTCAGCAAGCCCGAGGTCGCCGAGTCGATCGTGGACGACGTGCTGTTCGTCACGTTCCGCTGCTCCGGCGCGGACTGGATCGGCGCCGAGTGCGGCGCTGACATCGACGTCCGCGTCCCGGCCGGAACACGGGTGTCGGCGGTCTCCAGGTCGGGGCAGATCGACGTCCGCGGGCTGTCCGGCGACCTCGACCTGCGGACCGGCTCGGGTGAGATCAACGTGGCCGGAGCGCGCGGCCGGCTGCGGCTGCGGGCCAGGTCCGGCACGATCAAGGGCCGGGGGCTGGCCGCCGCGAAGACGCAGGCCACCGTGTCGTCCGGCGTGCTCGATCTCCGCTACGCCGAGCCCCCGCAGACGGTGGACGCGACGGCCCGCTCCGGCCTCGCGAAGATCATCGTCCCGCCGGGCTCGCACTACCGCGTCGCCGGCTGGACGGGCTCCGGCACAGCCCATCTGAACAAGGCCCTGGTAGACGACAGCGCCCAGAACCGCATAAACGTCCATAGCGGCTCCGGCGCCACCTACCTCGACTACCGCGACGACTGACCCCCGCCCCCGCAAGCCAACGAGCTGGTCGGGCGAGGGGAGGGTCACATCCTGGGGATTTGCCTCATTTATGTGGAGGCGGTTAACTGCTTACATGCCTTCCGTACGCCCTGTGCACCGCCCGCTGACTCCGCGGGTCGTGCGGTGTACGTGTCGCCGGCGAATGTGTGACCGCTGAGGGCCCCCGCCTGAGCCTCGCGCCCCGAAGCGAGCGAACTCCGAGACCCGAGTCGCGCATGTACTTCGAACGCCACCTGCTGAGCCACGCGCCGTACCCTCCCGGGCTCTCCTGAGCGCGCCGCGCCACTCGCTCCCGTCCTGATCGTCGCCGCCCGTCCGGTGGCCCCGTCCGCATGGGTGATTCCCTGTGATTCAGATCGAAAAACTTCGTAAGGTCTACCGCGGCCGCGGCCGCGAGGTGACCGCCGTCGACGGCGTCGACCTGACCGTCGCCGAGGGCGAGGTGTTCGGCGTGCTCGGACGCAGCGGCGCCGGCAAGAGCACCCTGCTGCGCTGCGTCAACCTCCTGGAACGCCCGGACGAGGGCCGCGTCGTGATCGGCGGCCGGGACCTGCTCGCGCTGCGCGGTGGGGAACTGCGCCGGGCGCGCCAGGGCATCGGCATGATCCACCAGCACTTCGGCCTGCTCGGCAGCCGGACGGTCGCCGGGAACGTCGCGTTCCCGCTGGAGGTCATGGGCGTCCCGCGCGCCGAGCGGGCGAAGCGCGTCGCCGAACTGCTGGAGCTGGTCGGGCTGACCGAGCACGCCGGGGCCTACCCGGCGCGGATCTCCGGCGGGCAGAAGCAGCGCGTCGGCATCGCCCGCGCGCTGGCCGGACGCCCGCGGGTGCTGCTGTCGGACGAGGCGACGTCCTCGCTCGACCCGGAGACGACCGCGTCGATCCTGGCGCTGCTGCGCGACCTCAACCGCCGGCTCGGCCTCACGGTCCTGCTGATCACGCACGAGATGGACGTGGTCAAGCGCATCTGCGACTCGGCCGCCGTCATGCGCGACGGCCGGTTCACCGAGTCGGGGCCGGTGCCCGAGCTGCTCGCCCGCCCGGGCTCGGAGCTGGCCCGCGGCCTGTTCCCGCTGCCGCCCGCCGAGCCCCGCGACGGCTCGACCCTGATCGAGGTCACGTTCACCGGCGGCGCCACCGGCGAGCCGTTCGTGTCCGCGCTGGCCCGCAAGTACTCGGTGGACGTCAACATCCTCGGCGGCGCCGTGGAGACCGTCGGCGGCGAGCGCGTCGGGCGGCTGCAGCTCGAACTGCCCGGCGACCCGCCGCAGAACGCCGCGCAGCTGGCGTTCCTGCGCGAGTCGGGCCTGGCCGTGGAGATCAAGAACCCCGACCGGGAGGACGCCCGATGAGCTGGGACGAGGTCATGCCGCTGCTGTGGCCCGCCACCCGCGAGACCCTCTACATGACCGGTGTCGCGACGCTGTTCACCGCCGTCCTCGGGCTGCTGCTCGGGGTGCTGCTGGTGATCACCGAGCGCGGCGGGCTGCTGCCCGCGCCGCCGGTGAACAAGGGGCTCGGCGTGGTGGTGAACATCGGCCGGTCGCTGCCGTTCCTGATCCTGATGGTGGCGATCATCCCGTTCACCCGGGTCGTCGTCGGCACCAGCATCGGCAACGCCGCCGCGATCGTCCCGCTCACCGTGGGCGCCATCCCGTTCTACGCGCGGCTCGTCGAGATCGCGCTGCGCGAGGTCGACCCGGGCGTGCTCGCCGCGGCGGACGCGATGGGCGCCACCCGCCGGGAGATCGTCGGCAAGGTCATGCTGCGCGAGGCGCGGCCGGGCCTGGTGTCCGGGCTGACCGTCACCGTCATCGCGCTGATCGGCTACACGGCCATGGCCGGGACGGTCGGCGGCGGCGGGCTCGGCAACCTCGCCGTCGTCTACGGCTACGAGCGCTTCGAGACCAAGGTCATGGTCGCGACCGTGGCGCTGCTGATCGTCCTGGTCCTGCTCATCCAGGCCGCGGGGGACCTCGTCGCCCGCCGGCTGACCCACCGGTAACGCACAGAAAGGCACTGCTCGTGCTTCGCAAGATCACTATCGCCCTGGCCTCCGTCGGTCTCCTCGCGGGCCTGACCGCGTGCGGCTCGTCCGGGGCGTCCGAGGATCCGGACGCCCCGCTGAAGGTCGCGGTCAACCCCGTCCCGCACGGCGACATCCTGAAGTACGTCAAGGACGATCTGGCGGGCAAGGCCGGGCTGAAGCTCGACATCGTGACGTTCAGCGACTACCAGCAGCCGAACACGGCGCTGAAGGAGAAGCAGGTCACGGCCAACTACTTCCAGCACGTGCCGTTCATGGAGGAGTTCGAGAAGAAGTCCGGGACGAAGCTGACGTTCGTCGCGCCGGTCCATCTGGAGCCCCTCGGCGTGTACCCGGGGAAGGTGAAGAGCCTGCAGGCCGTCCCGCGGGGGGCGACCGTGGCCGTCCCGAACGACCCGGCCAACGAGGGACGCTCGCTGAAGCTGCTGGCCGACAACGGCCTCATCACCCTCAAGCCGGACGCGCCGGCCAGCGCCACCGAGCGGGACATCGCGAGCAACCCGAAGGGCTTGAAGATCAAGCCGCTGAAGGCCGCGCAGCTGCCGCGCTCGCGGGAGGACGTCGACCTGTCGGTGATCAACGGGAACTACGCCATCGAGGCCGGGCTGGCGCCGAGCAAGGACGCGCTCGCCGCGGAGAAGGCCGAGGGCAACCCGTACGCCAACGGCATCGTCACGCTGCCGGAGAACAAGGACGACCCGCGCGTGAAGAAGCTCGTCCAGCTGCTGCAGGGCCCCGAGGTCAAGAAGTACGTCGAGGACAAGTACAAGGGGTCGGTGCTGATCGCGACCTGACTCCGGCCGTTCCCTCAGCGCGGAAAGCGCCGCGATTTGTCCGCCGGTCCTGGTAAGACATTGCCGACGATCTCGCGATAGGGGACCCATGGCCATATATGAGCACGCAGAGGAATACGTCGGTTTGCCGGTGGCCACGTTCAACGAGGACACCGGCACCGACGACGATGGCGACGGCCGCGGCACGGCCGCCGACCCGGTCACCGGGGACGACTTCCCGCCCGCCGGGGAGGCCGCCTGGTTCGTCGGGACGTCCTTCGACGAGGAGCCCTTCGCCGAGCTGTTCGCCCGGTTCCTGCGGACGATCGACACCGCCGAGATCACGGCGCTGATCATCGGCTACTGGGGCGCGTCCTACGACGACGGCGCCGCCGACCCGGTGGCGCTGCTGACCGAGGCCGCCGCGTCCTTCCCGAGGCTCCGGTCGCTGTTCCTCGGCGAGATCACCGCCGAGGAGGCGGAGATCTCCTGGATCGAGCACGCCGACATCACGCCGCTGTTCGCCGCGTTCCCCGAGCTGGAGCGCTTCGAGGTGCGCGGCGCGCAGGGGCTCGTCCTCGACCCGGTCAAGAGCGACCGGCTGAAGGTGCTGCGGTTCGAGTCGGGCGGGCTGCCGGCGCGGATCGTGCGGGCCGTCGGGTCGAGCGAGCTGCCGAACCTGGAGCACCTCGACCTCTGGCTCGGCGAGGACAACTACGGCGGCGACGCCACGGTCGCCGACCTTGCGCCCTTCCTCGGCGGCGAGCGGCTGCCCGCGCTGCGCCATCTCGGCCTTGAGGACAGCGAACTCCAGGACGAGATCGCGGCGGCGGTCGCGGGCGCGCCGGTCGTCGCGCGCCTGGAGTCGCTCAGCCTCGCGATGGGCGTGCTGACCGACCAGGGCGCCGAGGCGCTGCTGTCCGGCCAGCCGCTCACCCACCTGCGGAAACTGGACCTGCACCACCACTTCCTGTCGGACGGGATGGTCGAGCGGGTGAAGGCCGCGCTGCCCGGTGTGGAGGTCGACCTGGGCGACCAGGAGAAGCCGCACGGCGACTGGCACTACATCGCGGTCTCCGAATGATCCAGGAGCGCCTCGCCGCGTTCGCGGGCCTTCCGGTGCACACCTTCGACGGTGCGCCGGACGGCCCGCTGCCCGCCGCGGGCGACGTGGCGTGGGGGATCTACCACCACGTCGCCGACAACGGCGTGTGGGGCGCGGAGGTCCCCGAGAACCTCGGCCGCTTCCTGGAGGCCGTCGACACCGCGCAGGTCACCCATCTCGTCATCGGCTTCTGGGGGTTCGACACCGAGGAGTTCGCTCCGGTGGAGTGGCTGGTGGACAACGCGGGGCGCTTCCCGCGCCTGCGGGCGCTGTTCCTCGGCGACATCCTCGACTGGGACCTGCACATCTCCTGGATCAAGCACGGCGACATCTCGCCGCTGTTCGAGGCCTACCCGGCACTGGAGCGTTTCGAGATCCGCGGCGCGTCCGACCTGCGGTTGGGGCCGCTGCGGCACGATCGGCTGAAGGCGCTGCGGATCGAGTCCGGCGGGCTCCCCGCCGAGGTCGTGCGGGCGGTGGCGGGCGGTGCGCTGCCCGCGCTGGAGCACCTGGACCTCTGGATCGGCTCGGAGTGGTACGACGGGACGTCCACCGCCGAGGACTTCGCTCCGTTCCTGACCGGTGAGCGGTTCCCCTCCCTGAAGCATCTCGGCCTGGAGAACGGCCCGTTCCAGGACGAGTTCGCGGAGTCCCTCGCGAGCGCCCCCGTCGTCCCGCGGCTGGAGTCGCTGAGCCTGGCGATGGGAATGCTGTCCGACCGCGGCGCCGAGGCGCTGCTGTCCGGGCAGCCCCTCACCCACCTGCGGAAGCTCGACCTGCACCACGCGTTCCTGAGCGAGCCGATGGTGGAGCGGCTGAAGGCGGCGCTGCCCGGGGTCGAGGTCGACCTCAGGGACGCGGTCGGCCAGGCGGAGTGGGACGGCGACGAGTGGGCCTCCAGCGCCCTGTACATCGCGGTCTCGGAATGAGCCTCGTCGTGGTCGGGACGCCCGGCGACCGGCGTCCCGCGCTGTTCGCGGAGGCGTGCCGGTCGGCGGGGCTGCCAGAACCCCGGCTCGTCCCATGGCCGGACCTCCTGCGCGGCACGCCGCTCGCCTTCGATGCGGGCGATGTGGTCCGCGTCGACTCGCCCGGTGAGGACGCCGAGGCCGACGCGCTGCTGCGAGGCCCCGGCGAACCGGCCCGGGTGGGCGGCGGGGCACGCTGGCACCGGACGTTCACGGCCGCGCTGCGCCGGCTGTCCTCGGCGGCGTCGGCCTCGGGCGCCCGGCTCCTCGGGGACGTCGACGAGATCGGGGTCATGTTCGACAAGCGGCTGACGCACGCGCGGCTGCTCTCGGCGGGAGTGCCGGTCCCGGCCGCGTTGCCCGAGGTCGATGGATATGTGGCGCTTCGTGCCCGGATGGACGAGGCGGGGGAGCGGCGGGTGTTCGTCAAGCCGGCGCACGGCTCCTCGGCGTCCGGGGTCGTCGCGCTGCAGACGGCACCGGGCCGTGTCAGGGCGGTGACGTCGGCGTCCATGGCGGGGGACATGCTGTTCAACTCCCTGCGCGTGCGGTCGTACTCGACCGAGGAGGAGGTCGCGGCGCTGATCGGCCTGCTCGCACCGGACGGTCTGCACGTGGAGCGATGGCTGCCCAAGGCGACGCTCGGCGGACGCGTGTTCGACCTGCGTGTGGTCCTCATCGGCGGCGAACCCACGCATGCGGTCGTCCGGACGAGCCGGACCCCGATGACGAACCTGCACCTGGGTGGCTCCAGGGGAGACCTCGGGGCCGTCCAGCGCGCGCTTGGCGAGGACGGCTGGCGGCGGGCGCTGGACGTGTGCGCGCGGGCCGCCGCCTGTTTCCCCAACAGCCCGATGGCCGGCGTCGACCTCCTCGTCGGGCACGGGCTGAAGCGGTTCGCGGTGTGCGAGGTGAACGCCTTCGGTGACCTGCTTCCCGGGCTGACCGGCCTGCCCGGTGGTGGCGCCGAGGGGCTCGACACCTATGGCGCCCAGGTCAGAATGGTGTTGCCCGCATGGACGACATGAACGAGGTCATCGGCAGCCACGATGTGCTGCTGGTGACGCTCGACACGCTGCGCTATGACGTGGCCGCCGAACTGGCCGAGGCCGGAGAGACCCCGACCCTTGGCGGGCTGCTCCCGGGCGGCCGCTGGGAGCGCCGCCACACGCCGGGCAGTTTCACCTATGCCGCGCATGCGGCGATGCTCGCCGGATTCCTTCCGACGCCCGCTTCGCCTGGGCCGCATCCGCGTCTGTTCGCCGGGGCGTTCCCTGGTAGCGAGACGACCGACTCCGGTACCTGGACGTTCGACGCCGCCGACCTGCCTGCCGGGCTTGCCTCCGTCGGCTATCACACGGTCTGCGTGGGCGGTGTCGGGTTCTTCAACAAGCTGACACCGCTCGGATCCGCGTTGCCGTCGCTGTTCGCGGAGAGCCACTGGGAGCGCGAGTTCGGCGTGACCGACCCGGAGTCGCTGCCCAACCAGATCGGCCGCATCGCCGAGATCATGGCGCGGCTGCCTGCCGAACGGCGCCTGTTCCTGCTGCTGAACGTCGCGTCCCTGCACCAGCCCAACTGGTTCTACCTGGACGGCGCCTCACGCTCGGACGGGGACACACGTGAGAGCCACGCCGCCGCCCTCCGCCATGTCGACGCCCATCTCGGCCGGTTGTTCGCCCTGATGCGGCGCCCGTGCTTCGTCATCGTCTGCTCCGACCACGGGACGGCCTACGGCGAGGACGGTCACACGGGTCACCGCATCGGCCATGAAGTCGTCTGGACCGTTCCGTACGGAGAGTTCGTTCTGTCGTGAAGCCCTACCAGGGATACGTGTACGCGTACCCGCACAAGACCGCCTACCGTCCGCTGCTACCGGCGCCCGCACTACAGGACGTGTGGGCGGGGGAGCCGCTGGACGCGCTCTTCCTCTACCTGCACGTCCCGTTCTGCGAGATGCGGTGCGGCTTCTGCAACCTCTTCACCCGTACCGGCGCGCCCGAAGAGCTGACCGGCGCCTACCTGGACGCGCTCGACCGGCAGGCCACGGCCGTCCTGGACGCCTTGGACTCCCTCGACACCGGGGACGCCCCCGCCTTCGCCACCGCGGCCTTCGGTGGCGGGACCCCGACCTACCTCACCGCGCCCGAACTGGAACGGCTCTGCGACATCGCCGCACGGTTCCCCGGGTTCGGTTCCGGGCCGCTGGGCGTGGAGACGTCCCCGGCGACGGCCACCACCGACCGGCTGAGCGTCCTCGCCGAACGTGGCACCACCCGGATATCCATCGGTGTGCAGAGCTTCCTGGACGAGGAGGCGCGTGCGGCCGTCCGGCCACAGAAACGCGCCGAAGTGGAGGCCGCGCTCGACCGGATCCGTGCCGTTGGCTTCCCGATCCTCAACATCGACCTCATCTACGGCATCGACGGCCAGACACCCGCGACATGGATGCACTCCCTGGACGCCGCCCTTGCGTGGCGCCCAGAAGAGATCTACCTGTATCCGCTCTATGTGCGTCCGCTGACAGGGCTCGGGCGGCGCGCCCAAGACTGGGACGACCAGCGCCTCACCCTGTATGGGATCGGCCGTGACCACCTTCTGGCCGAGGGCTACGAGCAGGTGTCCATGCGGATGTTCCGGTTGCCGTCCGCTGAGGCGGGCGGGACGGAGTACTGCTGCCAGACCGACGGCATGGTCGGCCTGGGGTGCGGGGCCCGTTCCTACACGTCCCGCCTGCACTACTCGTTCGAGTACGCGGTCGGGGCGAGTCAGGTGCGTTCCATCATCGACGACTACGTGCGCGAGCCCGACTTCACGACCGCCCGCGTGGGTTTCGAACTGGACGCTGACGAACAACGGCGCCGGCATCTCGTCCAGTCCCTTCTGCAGGCGAACGGTGTCGACCGGAACGCCTACCGCGCGCGCTTCGGCGCCGACCCGATGGACGACTTCCCGGCCGACCTCAAGCCGTTCGGCGACCGCGGATGGCTTGAGGAGTCCGGCGACGCCGTACGGCTCACGCCGGAAGGGCTCGCCCACTCCGACGCCATCGGGCCGGCGCTGTTCTCGTCCCGCGTCCGGTCGCTGATGGACGCCTACGAGGCGCGGTGATGGACCACCTGACGATCCTCTACCGCGGGCCGCTCGCCAGCTGCGACTACGACTGCCCCTACTGCCCGTTCGCCAAGCGCCGCGACACGTCCGAGCAGCTGCGCGCCGACCGGGCCGCGCTCGAACGCTTCACGGAGTGGGTCGCGGGCTGCGGCCGCCCCGTGTCGGTGCTGTTCACGCCGTGGGGTGAAGGGCTCGTGCGGTCCTGGTACCGGCGGGCGCTGACCGGCCTGAGCCACCTTCCGCACGTCGAACGGGTCGCGATCCAGACGAACCTGAGCCACCGCGTGTCGTGGACGGCCGACGCCGACCTCACGCGGCTGGCACTGTGGGCGACCTACCACCCCGGCCAGGTCCCTTACGAGCGATTCCTCGGCAAATGCCGCGACCTGGCGTCGCGCGGGGTGCGCTTCAGCGTCGGCATCGTCGGGCAGCCCGAGCACCTCGACGCCGCCCGCCGCCTGCGCGCCGACCTGCCCGCGGGGACCTACCTGTGGGTCAACGCCGCCGAAGGGCGCGTCTACGACGACGCCGAGGCCGCCTCCTGGACCGGGATCGATCCGCTGTTCCCGGTGAGCCGCCGCCCACATGCCAGCCGCGGCCTCGCCTGCCGGACGGGCGAAACGGTCGTGTCAGTGGACGGGGACGGAACGGTCCGCCGCTGCCACTTCGTGCCATCGGTACTGGGCAACCTCTATGACGGCACGTTCCAGGACGCACTCGCCCCGCGTCCATGCCCTCTGGACACGTGCGACTGCCACATCGGATACGTCCATCTCGAACCGCTCGGCCTTTACGACACGTTCGCCGGTGGCGTCCTGGAACGCATCCCCGCACTCTTCGGCCAGGCGTGACCCGGTGACATAGCGGAGCTGGCACGCTGCGAACGGCGAGGGGATTCGGAGCGCCCCCGTCCCTGACCGGACATGGCAGAGCGGCGGGATCCCCGTGCACGACCGTCGCCGAGGGCGCATGCTTGCGATAGCCGGCGAGCTTTAGGCGGATCCGTGGACCAACGACATCGACCCCATTTCGTCCTCGCGCTGAAACCAGTGGACAGCGCGGTGCGGGCGGCGCGCGACACGGTGCGTTCCGCGCTGGAGAGCTGGAACCGGTCCGACGTCAACGGCGACCTGGAACTCATCACCAGCGAGCTGGTCACCAACGCGATCCGCCACGCGAACACGATCACGCTCGTCCTCTACCTGACCGACGACGGGACCACCATGGTCGAGGTGTGGGACGACAACCCGGAGGGCCCGGCGGCGCCCATCGTCGACCTCCAGGCGGAGGGCGGCCGCGGGCTCATGCTCGTCGGTGCCCTCGCACGCTCGTGGGGTTGGCGTTCCACCGCCGACGGAAAGGTCACCTGGGCGCAGACGACCACTGCGTGAAGGGGCGGGCGTCCCCTGGTGACTGGGGAAGTGCGACCAGGGGACGCCCCGCCGGACCGGGGGCAACCCGGGCCGCCCGAAAGCTCAGGTCTGCTTCTCGGGGTGGTAGTCGGCCTCGTCCACACTGAACGTCCAGGCGACTCCCGCGCGCGCTGTGCGGGTGCCGGGCGGGACGCGCAGATAGTAGGTGCGGTGCGTTCCGTCTGGCTCGGGTGTGGAATTGACCACCTCCACCATGACCACGGGCTCGTCGCCCGGCAGGTCGATCGTCCACAGGACGCCGGTCTTGTCGCGATGCAGGGGGCGCGCACCGGTCTCGGCCAGGTAGCGGTCGTAGCCGAAGATCTCCAGCATCACGCGGCGCAGCTCGGCGTTCTGCTCGGACGAGATGCGGTCGGGCGTGATATCGGTCAGCGACTCGATGAAATCGTGCGGGATCGGCATGCCGCGCCAGGCGTGCAGGGCGAAACCGTCCGGGTAGGCGAGGGCGGGGCCATCGCCGCGATGCAGCCGCCCAGGCTCGTCGCGGTGCAGCTCGCCAGGACGTTCCGACAGGATCACCAGCCGTTCGTAGGGCCACCACCAGCCCGCCGAGCGGGCGGCCTCCGCCAGGCCGGCGAGCGGGCCGTCCAGCCGTCCGAGCGCCTCGAACAGCGCCAGCCACGGGGCGTCGTGCTGGCCCAGGACGGCGTCGAGCGTGGCGGCGCGCAGGAGCGACCCGGCCGCGTCCTCCTGCCGCGTCGGCCGCAGGTCGCCGGTCGCGGCCGACCGGCCGCGAGCGTGGTCGCCGATGGCGCCGCGCACCCGCGTGACCAGGGCCTGCACCTGATTCCAGAGCAGGCCGCCGGTGTCGCCCCAGGTGCGCGGCCACTGCTCCGGCCCCTGTTCGGAGCAGGCCGCCGCACGTTCCGCCTCCCACGGGCGGGTGCGCACGTCCGTCAGGACGCTCTTCCCCGCGGTGGCGTCGCCGAGGTCTTCCTGGGCCTGCGCCAGCAGGTCGTCCAGCCCGGCCGCTTTCAGCGTGTCGCCGTGCCCCGCGAGGACGGCCGCCGCGACGGCGCCGCGCGCGGGGGAGGGCACCCACAGGTAGCGCTCCGGGGCGTCCAGCCCGGCGGACGCGTAGGCGGCGGCCACGCCCGCCTCGGCCCGGGCACGGTCGGCGGGACCGGTGGCGAACGCCGCCGCCTGCCAGTCGCCGACCACGTAATGCGTCTCGCGTGCCGTCGCGGTGAGCATCCTGCCCCCTCAGTCGGCCACGACGCGGACGGAGCCGGGCACGTACTCGCGCTGCCGGACCACCCGGTACCAGCCCTTGGGCAGGGTGATCGGCGCGTGCTCCTCATGCACCAGCCGCCCGCCGGACGGCAGGTGCAGATGGTCGGGGACGAGCGGATCGGGGGTGCGCAGCAGCGCACCGGGCGCGGTCAGCGCGTGCGCGTGCCCGGTGGCCTCGCCCAGCGCGAGCACCATGCGGCCCCGGCCGTCCCGCGGGGACGGCGGCAGGTCGCGGACGGACCGCGAAACCGCCTCCTCGGGCACGGGCAGGATCAGGACGTCTCCCTGTCGGTACATGCCGCGAACGTAACGTCCGCCACCGACAGAATGAGCACCGGCGAAACGGGGGTCAGAAGCCGCGGGTCCGGCGGGCCGCGGGGCGGGCCCAGCGGCCGGAGGCGCTCAGGCCGACGCGCTGGAACGCCCGGACGAGCTCGCCGCCGAGGTTCACGCCGGCGCCCAGCGCGAGCGCCACGGACACCGCCCCGATGAGGCTCAGCACGCCCGTGCTGGGGGAGCCGGTGTTGAGTTCGACCATGCCGCGGTACAGGGCCGTCCCAGGGAGAAGGGGGCCGATCATTGGGACGACGTACGGCATGACGGGCTGCCCGTGCCTGCGCGCGAGCCAGCTCGCCAGGACACCGACGATGGTGGCGGCCACGGCCGCGGCCAGGACCGGTGGAACGTCCCATCCGCGCGCCACCACGTAGAGCACCCAGATCAGCGCGCCGCCGAGCGCCGCCGCCGCCAGCACGTCCCGCGGGGTGGCGAGCGACACGGCGAACGTCAGCGAGATGGCGGCGGCGGCGATGACCGCGACCGGTTCCAGCTTCGCCGCCGGCGTGGGCAGATGGCTGACGTCGATCGGCACGCCCATGCTGACCGCGATGTAGACCACCCCGCCCAGCCCCGCGACGATCGCCGCGATCATGAAGAAGACCTCCAGCACCCGCGCCCCGGCGCTGACCAGGTCGCCGGTGATGCCGTCCTGGATGCTCGCCACCAGGGGACGCCCGGGCAGCAGCGCCAGGATCGCGCCGGTGACGACCGTGGCGGCCTGGCCCGGATTGCCCATCGCCACCACGATCGCGGCCGCCGCGGCGCCGATCGCGGCGGCCACCGTCAGCTGGAAGAACTCCGCGATGCCGCGGCGCGCCAGGTAGGCGGCGGCGCGGTCGCCGAGCAGGGTGGCGATGAACGCGGTGGTCGCGACGAGGGGCCCGCCGCCGGACAGCACACTGCCCGAGGCCGAGACGAGGCCGAGCGACACGACCAGCAGCCAGGCCGGGTACGGGGGGCGGCCGCGCTTGATCTCCGCGAGCCGCTTGTGGGCCTCGTCCAGCTCCACCATGCCGATGGACGCGTCCTGGACGAGCTTGTGCAGCGCGGTGAGCCGCCAGTAGGCCGGGGTACGGCGCCGGATGGCGCGGGTCCCCGTCATCGGTGGCGCGCCCCCTCCGGGGTGGGCCGACACGAGAAGGCTCGTCAGCGTGACCTGGACCTCGCAGCGGGGCAGCTCGTAGGCCACCGCCAGGCCGAGCATCGCCTCGTTCACGCGCTCCGTGCTCTCGCCGCTCGCCAGGAGCAGTTCACCCACGCGCAGGACCAGGTCCACCGCACGGGGATCGACGACCTCGGTGGGCTCCTCCTCGGGAGGTTCCGGGGGCGAGCCGTCCATCAGGACCTGCCAGGTCCGCCGCAAGCGTTCCGCCGCGTTCATACCCCCGCTCGTGTCCCTTCCCGCCCTGTAACCGATCTTGACTGGCAGGCTACCCGCGTCCCGCGCGTCCCAAATCCGTTGGGGCTCGCCTCACCTTTTCCACAGAACGCGATTCTGGTGCGACGTCTTCCATGGCGCTGGTACCAAGGACGCATGAGCACTTCGGACAGCCTGCGGGACGAGGCCGAGCGATGCCTGCGCGCCCTCGCCGGCGACCACGCGCGGCTCCGCGACGACCAGTGGACGGCGATCAGCGCGCTCGTCGTCGAGCGGCGCCGGGCCCTGGTCGTGCAGCGGACCGGCTGGGGCAAGTCGGCCGTCTACTTCGTGGCGACCCGGCTGCTCCGCGCGCGCGGAGCAGGCCCGACCGTGATCGTCTCGCCGCTGCTGGCGCTGATGCGCAACCAGATCGAGGCCGCCGACCGGGCCGGCATCCACGCCCGCACGATCAACTCCTCCAACACCTCCGACTGGGACCAGATCTTCGCCGAGGTCGAGGCGGGCACCGTCGACGTCCTGCTGGTGAGCCCGGAACGGCTCAACAACCCCGACTTCCGCGACCTCGTCCTGCCCAAGCTCGCCGCCGGGGCGGGCCTCGTGGTCGTCGACGAGGCGCACTGCATCTCCGACTGGGGCCACGACTTCCGCCCCGACTACCGGCGGCTGCGCACCCTGCTGGCCGAGCTGCCGCCCGGCATCCCGGTGCTCGCCACCACCGCGACCGCCAACGCCCGCGTCACCCAGGACGTCGCCGAGCAGCTCGCCGGCGACGACGCCCTCGTCCTGCGCGGCCCCCTCGAACGCGAGTCGCTGCACCTCGCCGCCGTGACATTGCCCACCGCGGAGCAGCGCATCGCCTGGCTGGGCGACCACCTCGGCGACCTTCCGGGCTCCGGCATCATCTACACCCTCACCGTCGCCGCCGCCCACGAGATCACCGGCTACCTCCGCGACCGCGGCTACGAGGTCGCCGCCTACTCGGGCCAGACCGAGCAGGCCGAACGCCTCCAGGCCGAACAGGACCTCCAGGAGAACAAGCTCAAGGCCCTCGTCGCCACCAGCGCCCTGGGCATGGGCTTCGACAAGCCCGACCTCGGCTTCATCGTCCACGTGGGCGCCCCGCAGTCCCCGGTGGCCTACTACCAGCAGATCGGCCGGGCCGGGCGCGGCGTCGACCGCGCCGAGGTGATCCTGCTCCCCGGCCGGGAGGACCGCGACATCTGGGCGTACTTCGCGAGCCTCGCGTTCCCGCCGGAACCCGTCGTCCGCACCACCCTGGACGTCCTGGACTCCGCCGACCGCCCGCTCTCCACGTCCGCCCTGGAACCGCTCGTCGACCTGAACCGGGCCCGCCTGGAGATGATGCTCAAGGTCCTCGACGTCGACGGCGCCGCCCGCCGCGTCAAGGGCGGCTGGACGTCCACCGGCGCACCCTGGGCCTACGACCGCGAACGCTACGAGCGCGTCACCGCCGAACGCCGCCGCGAACAGCAGGCGATGCTCGACTACATATCCACGCCCGCCTGCCGAGAGGAGTTCCTGCGCCGCCAGCTGGACGACCCCGCCGCCACGTCCTGCGGCCGCTGCGACAACTGCACGGGCCGCCACTGGCCCACCGACGTCGCCCAAGACAGCGCGACCCAGGCGCGCGACCGCCTGCACCGTCCCGGCGTAGACCTCGCCCCCCGCCGCATGTGGCCCACCGGCGTGAAGGACGACCTGGGCCTCTCCGGCCGCATCAAACCCGGCCTCCAGGCCGAGACGGGCCGGGCCCTGGGCCGCCTCACCGACATCGGCTGGGGCAACCGCCTGCGCGACCTGTTCGCCGCCGGCGACACCGACGTCCCCGCCGACCTGGTCGACGCCGTCATCAAGGTCCTCGCCGCCTGGGACTGGGC